>DASUHZ010000108.1:0-51794 GCA_036273275.1 Bryocella sp. | reverse complement strand
AAAATGCTCGCTCGCATAATTCAGGATGCGCCGCACCGGAGTATCCGCGCGCCCCATCATGCGCTCCATCCCATACACCGCGCCCAGAAAGTGCGAACGGTGTATGCCCATGACCCCTCCAGTCCCCACAAAAATATTCTTGCTGCCATTCGCCATGCCGACGACCTCATGCGGCACCACCTGCCCGATCGACAGAATCAGATCATGGCCACCATCCCGCAGCAGCTTATTCACCTGCGCCGGCCAGGTGTAGTCCAGCTTGCCCTCGCTGACTTGGCGCATGAACTCGCTCGGCACCTCGCCCAAAGTAACGATGTCATTGCGCCAGTCGTGCACCCGAATCCTGTCCTTCGGCGTCTTCGGATACATCGTCGCGAGCTCGCTCTCGCTCATCGGCTTATGCGTTCCCAGCGCCGGCAGCACGTCGGTCAGACGGTCGCCGTAGTACTCATACGCCATATCCGTCAGCGCGCCGGCCATCGAGTGAAAGCGCGTAAAGTCCGGCGGCACCGCCAGCACCTTCTTGCGCGGCCGCAGCTTCTCCAGCTTGTCCAGCGCCTCAAACAGCCCCGCGCGAAACTCCTGCGGAGACATCTCCGTCGTCGGCGATCCAGCAGCAAAAAACAGACTCATAAAGACCTATGCTAATCCCATACCTTCAGCCGCCCCTTGGCCCAAACCAGCATCGCTCCCCCGTCGTCCGCGGAAGTGGATGGCACCACCGCTCTAGCAGTAAGACTTAAGTGCTTGACACAAGATTTAGACTTAACTCCAGAATGAAAAAGGGAATGCCCGGCTCAACGCCGGGCTTTTGCATTCCTGTTAACTCTCGCTCTTTGAAGACTTTGCAAGCACCATCCATCGAAAAACAGGACTTTTGGACCAGATCACACCTGAAGTCCAGACCTAAGTCCCATCTTTCGAAGACTTTGAGAAAAAACCGGGGGGGGAGGGGGACCTACAATTTGTAAGCCTTCCTCACCAGGTTCACCGTCAGGTCCTGAGCCAGTTCGAACGCCTCATCCTCGTCGAGCCTGCCCTCGGCAACCAGTTTTCCGAGGAAGGCACAGTCGACCCTTCGGGCCACATCGTGCCGAGCCGGAATCGACAAAAACGCGCGCGTGTCGTCGTTGAAGCCGACCGTGTTGTAGAACCCGGCCGTCTCGGTTGCTTCCTCGCGGAAGCGCCTCATGCCCTCCGGGGAGTCATGAAACCACCACGGCGGCCCGAGGCGCAGGCACGGATAGTGGCCGGCGAGAGGCGCGAGTTCGCGCGAGTACGTGGACTCGTCGAGCGTGAACAAAATGAAGGTGAAGTTCGGCTCGTTGCCGTACTTTGAGAGCAGCGGCTGCAGTCCGCGAACGTACTCAGTCGGCGACGGAATATCTGCTCCCTTGTCTCGCCCGAACTTCGCATAGACCAGCGCGTTGTGATTGCGGATCGAGCCCGGATGAAGCTGCATCGTCAGGCCGTCTTCCACGCTCATTCCGGCCATCTCGGTCAGCATCTGGGCTTGAAACAACTCGATGTCGCCGTCTTTTGCTTTACCGGTATAGATGCGCTCGTAAAGCGCGGATGCCTCGCTCAAGGGCAGATCGGCGGTGCGCGCGGTTAGATGTCCGTGGTCTGTTGCGGTCGCGCCGTTCTCCTTGAAGAACGCGCGCCGCTTGCGGAGGGCAGTAAGGTAGCCTTTGTAGTTCGAAACGTCTTCGTTGGCTGCTTCGGCGAGCTTCTTCAGGTTGTCATGGAATCCGGTGTATTCCGCGTCGACGACCGCGTCGGGCCGGAACGTGGGGACGATGCGCCCCTTCCATCCGCTCTCACGAATCTTCTTGTGCTGCGTGAGGGGATCGAAGGCGGTGTCGGTTGTGGCAAGCACCTCGATGTTGAAGCTTTCAAAAAGGGCGCGCGGGCGAAACGCGGGTGTGCGCAGCTCCTTGTCGATGGTGTCGTAGTACTCATCGGCGTTATCGGGACTGAGGCGGTCCTTCAGACCGAACTGCTTCTCGAAGGCGTAGTCAATCCAGAGACGCGTCGGGGTTCCGCGGAAAAGATAGTAGTTCTTTGCGAAGATGCGCCAGACCTCGCGTGGATCCGCCTTCTGCCTGCCATCCGCCTGAGGAATTCCGAGGGACTCCAAACTAATTCCCTGCGAGTAGAGCATGCGGAAGATGTAATGATCCGGCTGAATGAAGAGCGCGGCAGGATCAGGAAACGGCTGGTCGTCAGCAAACCACTGGGGATCCGTATGGCCGTGGGGACTGATGATCGGCAGGTTCTCTACGGACTTATAAAGCTTTGCCGCAGCACGTCGCGCCGCAGGCTCGGCAGGAAACAGCCTGTTCTCATCCAACATGATTCAACCCTCTTTGTTACGCTCGTTCGTCTCAGTAGGCTACGGACGACAGGCTATCAAAAGTCCTGCACTCCTGTCTGACAGGTCTGTGATTCGCCGGCTTCTTACGTGGTCTACTGGAGTTGAAAGCCTTCCCTGACTGCCCATGTTGGAGACTTGTTTGAACGCTCAGCAGACCCCTGAAACACTAACGACGACTGAGTTCTTAGCCCGCGTCTACGAGGCCGCACCGCGCGTGGCAGTGTTCGACTGCGATGGAACCCTGTGGGGGCCGGATTCGGGCTCCGCGTTCATGTATTGGACGATCGAAACCGGCCTGCTTTCTCCGGAAGCGACGGCGTGGCTGAACGAGCGTTACGCCGGCTATAAGCGTGGCGACGTCTCCGAGCTCGCGATCTGCGGAGAGATGGTCCAGGTGTATCGGGGGATTCCGGAAGAGACGCTGCGCAGGGCCGCGGCGCAGTTCTTTCGCGAGAAAATCGAAGCGCACATTTTTCCCGAAATGCTGCAGGTGGTGCGCGATCTGCAGGTTGCCGGCGCTGAGATCTGGGCGGTGAGCTCTACGTGCGACTGGGTTGTGGAAGAGGGTGTGAAGCGGTTCGGAATTCCAGCGGAGCGCGTGCTCGCAGCGTGCGTTCAGTGCAGCAATGGAGTTGCATCTGATGTGCTGCGGGATGTACCGACGGATGCGGGCAAGGTGGCGTCGCTGGCTCGCGCCGCGATCACGTCGCCGGACGCCGTCTTCGGCAACTCAATTCATGATGCCGCGATGCTATCGATTGCGCGGCATCCGTTCCCGGTGAACCCGTCGGCGGAACTGGCGCGGTTTAGCGGGGAGCATGGCTGGCCGGTTTACCATCCTCTCCCGCGATAACTATCCAGTGGCAATCTGACGACTGTGTGCAAAAGCCGGGAATCCAGAGGTGTACCCCAGGCCGTCTGACACCCGTCTTACACTGACAGCACGACGTGAAAGAGTCCATTCGCAAACTGCCGCCGACTAATTCAACCCCCGCCCGGCCCCTTCGATACGTGGTCGCAGGGTTGATAGTTCGCGGGCAGGATTCGCAGCGAGAGGTGCTGATCTGCCAGCGAAGCGCCGACAAGCCGATGGGACTCAAGTGGGAGTTTCCGGGCGGGAAGGTTGAGCCAGGGGAGACTCCGCAGCAGGCGCTTGCTCGGGAGCTCGATGAAGAGCTCGGTATTAAGGCGACGATTGGTCCGGAAATCACTGCGATTCGTCACAAATATCGCAATGGCGGCTCCATCCATATTCAGTTTTTCACGATCGAAAGCTTCACAGGCGAGCTGCGAAATCTCGTGTTTGAGGAGATGCAGTGGAGCACGTTCGACCGTCTGCAGGAGTATGACTTTCTCGCCGCTGATCTGACGCTGATCCGTGAGCTTGCCGAGGGCAGGCTGCTTTAGCTTGCTTTGAGCATACGGATCAGCATGACGGCGGTGAGGATCGTCGCCAGCGCGGTGAGCGTCCAGGCAACGATGTTGTAAGTGGTGCTGTTGCGCCGCCGGCCCATCAGAGACTTCTTGTTAACAAGGATGAGCATGAAGACCAGCACCGCGGGTAGCAGGACGCCGTTGAGTACCTGCGAGAGAACGGCGAGCTTCGCGGGGGGCCGGTTGGAGGTGAGGATGACGGCGGCGCCAAGAACCAGAAGGCCGGTGTAGAGCCAGTAGAAGACGGGGGCCTCGCGGAATTTCTTGCTGAGGCCACTTTCGAAACCGAGCGCTTCGCAGACCGTGTACGCGGTGGAGAGCGGAAGAATGGACGCCGCGAAGATAGAGGCGTTCAAGAGGCCGAAGGCGAAGAGCACGGAAGCATACTGACCGCCGAGGGGCCGGAGGGACTGAGCGGCGTCGGCCGCGTCCGTGATGTTGTGGATGTTGCCGACGAAGAGTGTCGCGGCACAGGCGATGACGATAAAGGCGGCTACGAAGATCGAGAAAACTGAGCCGAAGACGGCGTCGGTCTGAGCGAACTTCAGCTTCGATGTGGGCGTGCCTTTGTCGACGACCGAAGCCTGCAGATAAAACTGCTGCCAGGGTGCAACCGTGGCTCCGATCAAGCCGACGGAGAGATAAAGGTAGTCCGAGTTGCGCAGGTCACGAAGGCGTGGAAGGCGCAACGTATCTTTGACTGCGGAGGTCCAGTTGGGATGCGCGAGCACCGCAGTGATGATGTAGGCGATATAGAGGAAGCTGAGAATGACGAAGAGCTTTTCGAGCTTCTTATAGTCTCCGTAAACGACCAGAACCCAGACGAGCACGGTCACGATAGGGACAGAGATCCACTTGCTGATGTGAAAAAGATCGGCGCTGGAGCTGACTCCGGCGAACTCGCTGACGACGTCGCCAAGGTTGCAGAGCACGAGGCCAAACATGAGCATGGCGGTGATGCGGAGGCCGAACTCTTCGCGGATGAGTTCGCTAAGCCCTTTGCCGGTGACGACGCCCATGCGCGCGGAGATCTCCTGCGCGAACGCGAGCATGAGCGCCATGGGGATCATGGTCCACAGGAGCGCGTAGCCGAACTGCGCGCCCGCGGTGGCGTAGGTGTAGATGCCGCCGGAATCGTTGTCTACGTTGGCCGTGATGAAGCCGGGGCCAAGCACTGCGAGGATCAGCAGAATGCTTGTGCGCCAGCGTCTCCAACGGTTCATCGGCGGCCTCCGGCGGTTAATGGGCTGCGGAGGCCAGGCCTTCACGCTGCACAAGTTGATGAAGACGCCGCGCCGGTTCTTCCAGGCTCGCGTCCTCTGCTACACGGACATTCTCTCTGATGTGCGCAGGGTTCTTCGACGACACCAGAAGGATGGTGTTTGGATGCAGAACCAGCGCTGCCTTCAGCATAAGCGCTGCAAGGTTCTCGCGTCGCCCCAAATCGCGATCGGTTATGCCGGACCAGCGGCGGCAGAGTTGGCTATCCGCTGTCAGCTTGTTGTGGAGCGCGTGTAAACAGTCTGTCAATGCGCGGTGATGGATGTGGAACGCGGGGCCGTGGGGCTCGAGCGGATGGAGGACGCACCAGTCGTGCTGTATGACCTGACAGTAGGCGGGGCGTTCGCGCAGTAAGGCCGGAAGCTTCGCGCTATCGCTACCGACACCGAACCTGCCGATCTCTCCCTGCTGGACGGCGTCTTCGAGGAAGCGCAGGAGCGTGTCGTCGGCGAGGTCAGAAGCTTCGGCTTCGTGGAGGAGCCACACATCGATGAAGTTTCTGCGGAGCGCACGCAGGCTGTTTTCGAGTGAGGCGCGTGCTTCCTCCGCATTGAAGCGGGACTTTTCTGCGGGTGCTGCGACTGCACTTGCGGCTCGTGCGAGGCGGCGCTTGAGTGCCGGGACGCGTTGCAGTACAGGGGCGGCGACGCGCCGTGCAGCGCGGAGGAAACCGGCACGTTTCGGAGGAGCGATGCCGTATTTGGTGGTGATGGTGATGTCGGGATGGCGCGCGACGAGTTCTCCGAGACAGCCTTCGGCTTCACCGTAGCCGTACATCGGCGCCACATCGAAGTGACGAATGCCCGCGTCATAGGCCGCTTCGAGCATGTGGAGACTTTGACGCCGGCCGAGCGCACCCATGATGGACGAGCAGCCGTAGCCGAGCCGAGTTGTCTCGCGGCCGCTGGATGCGAGCCTGATCTGTTGCACAATGCCTCCGCTTCATGGACTAGATTACCGTCTGACTAGATGTCGGTCACAGCATTGCGAGGCGGTCGGCGAGGCGCAGCGCGAGTGCGAGCACGGTATGGGTGGGATTTGAGAAGCCGGACGTTGGGAAGACGGCCCCGCTGCAGACGTAAACATTTTGCATGCCGTGGACGCGGAGGTCGGGGGTGACGACGCCATCGGCGGACGAGGCTGCCATCCGCATGCCGCCCATGTGATGATTGCTGTCGTCGCAGCGATCGAGGAAGGCGGGGTCGTTGTTGATGAGCGCGGGATCGGGCTCGAAGGCGGCTATCGGCGCGAGGGAGTTCGCGGCTGTGTCGGCGAACAGCCGGATGGTCTGGAGTTCGAGTGTCGAGATGCGCCAGTCGAGGCGGGCGCGCAGCAGGCCGAGGGAGTCGCGCTCGGTGGAGAGCGCGATGGAGCTATCGCCGTCTGGGCGCTGCTCGCAGTGGACGCGCAGCCGGATGTCAGCTGAGGCCGGGTTGTAGACGCGATGGCGAAGGGTATAGCGCGCGGTTTGGCGGAGGAGCAGTGCGGAGTGGCGGGCGCTGCGTAGGACGTCGGCGGCCTTAAGCTCGCTCCACCGTCCCCGGAGCAGATGCTTGGCCGTGGTCTTGGTGATGGCGAGGGCGTCGTCGACGTCGCTGGAAAAGCTCATTGTGGCGGCGCAGTTGAGGACACCGGCGCGCCGCTGCTCTTCGGGAGCAAGGCGAAGCTTGGGGTGATACTTGAAGCCGCGGAGAAAGATGTTGTCGAAGAGCTCGGCGAATCGGCGGCGGTCGCGCGGGATAACACGTGCGGCGTCAGCGTCGACATGATCCTGAAAGTGGCGGCCGAGAAGGCCGGAGCGGTTCCAGGGGAGATCGGCCGGGCGAGGCTGCAGGAAAAAGCGGACACACTCGATGGTGCCCATGCAGAAGACGAAAAGGTCGGCGTGTATGAGGACTTCGGCTCCCTCCTGCGTGCGAACGCGGAGCGCGCGGGCGGCTTCGCCGTCGAAAAGGAGCTCAGTCGCGTTGGCGTGCAGCCAGACATGGAGGTTATCGCGGGACTCGAGGGATTTGGCGTGAAGCCGCGCGAAGTTCGGCTCAGGGCACCAGCGCGTGAGATAGGATCGCAGTTCCGGGAAGGATGGCTGGGGGAGGCCGAGGGACTTCCAGACGTCGGCGTCCTGTTGAAGGACGCCGCCGAGGCCTTCGAAGTCCAGTGCGCGGCGGTAGAAGGGTGCGAGTTCAGCGTGGGAGAGCGGCCAGCCGCTGCCCGGTATCCAGTCGCGGCGCTCGAAGTCTTCGGGATTGAGCTCGTAGATTTGACCACCCCAACGAGTGGTGGTGCCGCCGTGTGCGCGGAAGCGGCCGGTGTGAATGCCGCGATGGACGTGGCCGACAACTTCGCTGCGGTAGGGCTCCTGCGCGGCAGCTTCGATGTCGTGACCGCCGCCTTCGAGAACCATGACATTTTTGCCGCGCTTCGATAACTCGACGGCGAGACAGATGCCGGCGGCGCCCGCGCCGACGATGCAGATCTGGGGATGGTAGCTGGACGAGGGTTTGTCATTGAGCAGATCGCGGATCATCGCGCGACCTCGTTTGTGGCGAGGATGTTGCGAAGACGTGCGACAATGGCGGCGACCTGCGCGTCATTGTGATATCCGCTGACCTCGGCACGGCGGCGGCCGGCGGCGGCGATTCGTGCGCGTGCAGCCTCGTCGGGAAGGTAGCGGCTGATCTTGGCGACGCACTCGTCGATGCCTTCGAAGAAGACGGCCTCTTCATCTTCAACGAAGCGGGCGAGATGGCCGGGTGAGCGCTCGGCGAGGAGGAAGCCTTCGCAGGCGGCGATCTCGAAGCTCTTGTGCACGAACTCGTCATGATTGGAGTGCGTGAGGAAGCTGAGGTTGATCCTGGAGCGCCAGATACCTTCGCGGTAAGCCTCGCGAAAGAGCTCGCCATGACCGCGGTAGAGCGCGGCCGTGGCTTCGGGGCCGAGAGCTTTCTTCCAGACGAGTCCGCCGGAGACAACAACGGGAAGGCCGAACTCCTTCCAGAGGCGCGTAAGGAATCTGGCCCGGTCGTCATAGGGCGTTCCGATGAACGAGACGCCGCGGTCGCGGTCGGCGTCGCTCCAGCCGGCGGGCGGCGGGAAATGGATTGTGGGTTCGTACGCGGTCTGGATCTTGAGGACGTCACGGGCGCCGTGCTCGCGGTACTCAAGCACGTTTTTATCGCGTTGCACCACGTGGAGATCGAAGTGCGTGAGGTCCTTTTTGTAAAGGCGCCAGCCTGGGTCGCCCCGCACCCCGAAGACGTTGTCGATCATGTAGCTAACGCTGACGGTGCCCATCTGGCGGAGTCTTCCGAGCGTCCGGGGCTGAAGGGAGAGGAGCTTGTCTGCCCAGAAGATGTCTGGGCGCTCGCGCTCGGCGGTCGCGAGGATGTCGCGGTTGAGGCGCGTGACCCCGGGGCCGACCTGGGCACGATGAACGATTTTTTTTAGAAGCACGCTGGAGGGCTCGTACTCGTAGGCGTTGAGGGGGACGACGGTGTGGCCCTGACGTTCGAGCGCCCAGAGGCGGTAGAGCGAGGAGTCGTTGGGCGAGAGGCCAGAGGCGTAGAGGATTTTCAGCGGGCGTTCTGGCTGATGATTTGAGTCCATGCTGCGATCAGCCCTCACGCAGCGCCGCGATCACCTGCTCCGCGTGGATCACGCCGGCGACATGGCGCGTGGTGTTCACCACCGGCAGCGAGCGCAGGTTGTACTTGTCGAAGAGCTCGGCGACCTCGGCATCGCGTGCGTGCAGGCCGCAGGAGACGATGTGGCCTTCGGAGAGCGAGGAGAGCTTTGCATCGGGCTGAGCAAGTAGGAGCCGGGGCAGCATTACGACATCAACGAGCTTCTCCTCATCATCGAGCAGGTAGATTTCAGAGATCGTGTCGGGGTCGCCTTCGAACTGACGGAGGGCTTCGATGGCCTCCGTCACGCTGGCGTCGCGGGAGACGCTGATAAAGTCCGTGGTCATGCGACCCGCGGCAGTTTCCGCGGAGAACTCGAGGAGTTCTTCGACATCCTGGCGTTCCTCGGGCTCCATCTCCTCGAGGATCTTTTCGGACTGCTCTTCCGTGAGTTCGGCAAGGACGTCAGCGGCAGCGCCGGGATCCATCTCCTCGATGATGTCTGCTGCGCGCTCGGAGTCGATGCGCTGCAGGAGATCTTTCTGAACGCGCGGATCGATCTCTTCGAGCGCCTCGGCGGCGGTCTCTTCGGGAAGGCTGGTGAAGACCGCTTCGCGCTCGGCAGGTGCAAGCTCTTCAAGGATGTCGGCGATATCGGACGGGTGCAGCTTGGCGAGGCGTTCCTGACCAATCTTGAGGCGAACGCGGCGCGCGGGGTCGCGCTCGATGACATCCACGCAGCTCCACGGGATGACGCGCGAGGGAATGCTGCTGACGATGGTATCGATTGTGCCTGCGGGCAGGCCTTTGAGCAGGCGGCGAGCGGCGCCGCGCAGGCCAATTTCGACGTCCTGGATCAGCAGGGTTGTGGTGTGTGCGTCCCCTCCATCCTCCGCCCAGGCGAGGTTGACGTCGTTGACGCGAACGACCTTGCGTCCGTCGACGTCGATGATCTGCTGATCGAGCAGGTCGCGTTCGAGCAGGAGCGTGTCTCTCAGGCTGGGGACCGCACGGGGTTTGCCGTTCGTGCGGAGGCGTTTGGCCGAAGCGCCGGGACTGTCCAGCTCCGCGATGGGGACCATGAAGCGGTGGGCCTTCCCTCGTTTGGAGAGCAGCAGACCGGATACCCGATTTGCGTCCTTGCCAACGTCGACGGCGAGCTCCTGAACGTGGCCGCAGCTACGGCCGGAGGAGTCCACGACCTGCATGCCGACGAGCATGGCCACGGAAGTCGGATTGGTCGCGGTGTTGTCCATAACTCCCTGATCTTTTCTAACCCTAATCCATCTCGCGCGAAGGGCGCACTCCACGACTGTTCAGGCAGTCTATCGGATGCTACTGCACGCGAAACAGCCACCGCGGAGGCGGTGGCTGCAGGCTTGGCGAGGACGGCTATTTGCTGAAGTCAACCGTCGGGACCTGGCTGTTTTGCGGGTTGCCCTTGAAGTATTCGTTGCGCACGGGAAACCGGCCGCCCGCCCATAAGCTGTTCGGAAACTGCTGGACGTAAGTGTTGTATGCTCGCAGGCCTTCGTTGTAACGGCGGCGAGCAACGGCGATCCGGTTCTCCGTGCCCGCCAGTTCGTCCTCGAGACGCATGAACTGATCGTTGCCCTTCAGGTTCGGATACTCCTCCTGCAACCGGTAGAGCGGACCGAGCGCCACGTCCAGGCGCTGGTTGGCATTGATGCTGGAGGCGCGATCGGAGCCGGAAGCGAGGACAGCCGCGCGGGCGTTCGCGATGTTGGTGAGGATGGTCTCTTCCTCCTTGACGTAGCCCTTGACGCTGGCGACCAGGTTCGGAATGAGATCAAGCCGCCGTTGCTGCTCGATGTCCACCTGTGAATAGGCGCTGTTGACCTGCTCATTCAGCTGGACCATGTGGTTCCTGGAACTGACATAGCTGCCGCCTACCAACAAAGCCACCAACACCACAACTACAAGTGCTACCCAGGCACCTCTCATGTTCTTCCTTTCGTGCGCTTTGCGCTTGAACTCAGATTACTTGAACTACCAGTCGCCGCTGGCGCCGCCGCCACCAGACCCTCCACCGAAGCCGCCGCCGAAGTCGTCGTTACCTCCGCCACCACCTCCGCTGCCACCACCGTCGCCGCCGCCCCAGCCGCCACGACCTCCTCCGCCCATCATATTTCCGAGGATGAACCAGGGCAGCCATCCGCCTCCGCGACGGCCGCGGCCGAAGATGAAGAACAGTATGACGAAGAAAACGATGACGCCCAGCCAGTCGTTGCGGCCGCGTTGCGGAGCGGGCTGACGGACAGGATGTGCGAGGGGCGTAAGTGTTACATGCGCGTCAGCGGCGATGACCGTGGCGATCTGCTGCTCGGCTTCGAGCAGGCCAGGACCGTACTCGCCGCGCTGAAGGTACGGCACCATGGTGCGGCCGATGTCGCCAACCTTTGCGTCGTTGAGGATACCCTCAAGCCCATAGCCAACCTCGATGCGACGCTTGCGATCATTGATCGCAAGGATGATGAGGAGGCCGCGGTCGGTATCTTTCGCACCAACCTTCCATTTGTCTTCCAGGTCTGTCGCGAACTCCTCGATGCTTCCGCCCTGCAGGGAGTGGATCGTGACGACGATGACCTTGGCGTGGGCCTGTTGCCAGAGTTCCCGGCTGAGCTGCTCCATCTGCTGCTTCGAGCCCGCATCGACGACGCCCGCGAAGTCCTGCACATAGCTGGTGGGCATTGGAAGCTGGCTAACAGTTTCGGCACGCGCCGAAACGCAGAGGACTGCGGATATCGCGAAGAGCAGGACAGCCAGGCAGCGCAGAGCTTTCACAGAGCTATGGTACGACGGGCAGCAACAGAAACCCCTGCGCGGATGGGCGCAGGGGCTTTGTGATGCGATGAAAATGAGAGTCAACTACAGCTTCTTCTTGAGATCGTAGGCCATGTTTTTGTGAGCGGCGACGACACTCTTGCCCTGCTCGACTGACGCCTTGAACTTGGCGTCTTTGGTGTCCTTGACCTCTTTCGTGAAGGCGTCGAGATCCTTGGAGTGATCGCTGACCATGTCATCGATATACTGCTTGTCGAAGTCATTGCCGGACCGGCCCTGCAGGTCGTCGAACTCCTTCTGCGCGTCAGAGCTGAGGGCGGTAGGCGCTGCGATTCCCCACGATTCCGCATAGGGCTTCATCTTTTCGGTGAGCTTCGTGTGGTCAGTGACCATGCGCCGACCAAAGGTCTTTACAGCAGGATTCGTGGCCTTCTGTTCCGCAAGCTTGCCGAGCTGAATTTCGTCGTAGTTACCTTGTGAGGCGTTGGTGAGGAACTGTTTGTCCTGATCGTTCGCCTGCGCTTTCGCCGTATGCGTGAGCATCAGTGCCGTTGAGCCGATGGCGACACAGCACATGAAATAGCTAACCCGTTTCATTTTCGATCTCCTGAGCGCGGGCAGACCGCGCGCCATAAGTGACACACGAGGTTAAGAGTCCACGCGAAGAGGTCGCGTTGCATCGCATTTGCCAACTCGTATGGATATGCTGTACATCATCGGAGATTTATGCAGATTACAGCCGCCCCCCAGCCACCCGTTGCAGACCGTGAACCGCGCACAACATCCATCCATTCAACCGAGCTCCGTGACGATTACGCGTGGATGCGAGACAAGGAGAGCCCGCGCGTGCTGGACTATCTGCGTGCGGAAAATGCTTACACGGCCGCGGCGATGGCGGGCACGGAAGAGCTGCAGAAGCAGCTCTATGATGAGATTCTGTCGCACATCAAGGAAGATGATGTTTCGGTCCCATACCGCGACGGCGCGTGGGAGTACCTGGTGCGGACCGAGAAAGGCTTGCAGTACCCACGATTTTGCAGGCGGCCGATGGGTTCGGCGCCGAGTTTGTACGCTCCCGAGATTACGCCGGGCGAGGCGGTGATTCTGGATGTAAATCAGCTCGCCCAAGGGCAACCGTTTATGGCGAT
Organism: Bryocella sp.; assembly: GCA_036273275.1. Taxonomy (GTDB): domain Bacteria; phylum Acidobacteriota; class Terriglobia; order Terriglobales; family Acidobacteriaceae; genus Granulicella. The sequence continues at coordinate 39,126 of DASUHZ010000108.1, read as the reverse complement.
TGGTGATAGCGCCGTGAGTCCCGATGGAAAGCTTTTGGCGTACACGACTGACAACACGGGATTTCGGCAGTACACGCTTCGTATCAAGGATCTTTCGACAGGAGAGGTGCTCGGCGACACGGCGGAGAGGGTGGGGTCGCTAGTCTGGGCGGCAGATTCAAAAACGCTTTTCTACTCAACTGAAGATGAGCAGACGAAGCGTCAGGATCGCTTGTTTCGGCACGCGGTCGGCGATCCGGCAAATGCGGATGTCGAGGTATTTCACGAGCCGGATGAGCGCTTCAACCTGGGCGTTGGACGGACGCGAGACCGCAAGTATCTCCTGCTGCAGATCGGCAGCCACACGACCAGTGAGAGCTGGTTTGTATCGAGTTCAACGCCAGACGAGAAATTTAAGCTTATCGCCGCACGCGTGGATGACGAAGAGTATTACGTTGATCATCGCGAAGGGTATTTTTACATTCGGTCGAACCGCGAGGCCGAGCAGTTCAAGCTGATGAGGGCGCCTGTCGACGTAGCGGACCGCGAGCACTGGCAGGAGTTGCTGCCGGAGCACAAAGATGCTCCGCTGGAGGACTTCGAGCTGTTCCGGAACTTTCTGGTGGCGGGATATCGCGAGCGCGGGCTTCCGGTGCTTCGTGTGTTTTCGCTGGAGGCTCAAGGAAGGCCAGTAGCCCCGCGCGATATACGCTTCCCTGACCCGGCGTACACCGCTTTCAGCGATGTCAATCGCGACTTCAACGCGAAGACGTTCAGATATGCGTACCAGTCACTGGTGCGGCCGTCATCGGTATTCGAGTACGACGTTGCCACGGCTGAGTCGATGCTGCTGAAGCAGCAGGAGGTGCCGGGCGGCTTCGATGCAGCGAATTATCAGTCGGAGCGGCTATGGTTTCGTGCGCACGATGGCACGGAGGTTCCGGTTTCGCTGGTGTACCGGCGCGATGCGTTCGAGAAGAACGGGAAAAATCCGCTATACGTCTATGGCTACGGCAGCTATGGATATCCCTTACCATTGGGCTTTTCGGCGTCACGTCTGGCGCTTCTGGATCGCGGACTGGTGGTGGCATACGCGCACATTCGCGGTGGCGGCGAGTTGGGCGACCCGTGGCATGATGCCGGCAAAATGATGCAGAAGCGCAATACCTTCACGGATTTCATTGAGGCCGTGGAGTTCCTTGTGCGCGAGCAATATTGTGACGCATCGCGCGTCGCCATCGAGGGCGGGAGCGCTGGCGGTCTGCTGATGGGCGCAGCGGTGAACCTTGCAATCGAAGCCGGAAAACCGGGTCTGTTCCGCGCCGTTGTGTCGCATGTGCCGTTTGTGGATGTGATGAACACGATGCTGGATGCTTCCCTTCCCCTGACCGTTGGTGAGTATGAGGAGTGGGGCAATCCGAATGAGCCGGAAGCGTTCGCATATATGCGGAGCTACTCTCCCTACGACAACCTGCGAGAAGCTGAGTATCCGGCGATGCTCGTGAAGACGAGCCTGAACGATTCGCAGGTAATGTACTGGGAGCCGGCGAAGTATGTGGCCAAGCTGCGCACTCTCAAGACGAATGACACGCCGCTGCTGCTGCACATCAACATGGACGCGGGACACGGAGGTGCGTCGGGGCGATACGACTACCTGAAGGAGATCGCGTTTGACGATGCATTTCTCCTGCGGGAGCTGGGTGCGGAGAAAAAAGTCGACGGTTAGCGCTCGACCTCTTCCGGGAGGCCACCGTCGCCTTCGCCCGGGGCAAGGAAGAGATTGGTCTCCAGACCGTGCTGACGGGTGTAGAGATCGAAGTAGCGTCCGCCTGCCGCGTAGAGCTCTTCATGGGTGCCGCGTTCGATGATGCGGCCATCTTCAACGACCAGGATCTGATCGGCGCGACGGATCGTCGAGAGACGATGCGCGATGACAAACGTTGTGCGGCCCTGCATGAGGTAACTGAGGCCGTGTTGGATCATCGCTTCGCTCTCGGAATCGAGAGAGCTCGTGGCTTCGTCGAGGATCAGAATGCGCGGGTCGGCGAGGATGGCACGCGCTATGGACAAGCGCTGGCGCTGGCCGCCGGAGAGCTTGACGCCGCGCTCGCCGACGATGGTCTCGTAGCCTTCTGGGAAGCGCTCGGCGAACTCATCAACGCGTGCGGTAGCGCAGGTCTGCAGGAACTGCTCTTCGCTCGCGGAGGGCCGGGAAAACATGATGTTCTCCCGGATGGTTCCATCAAAGAGAAACGTCTCCTGCAGCACGACGCCGAGCTGGCGGCGATAACTGCTGAGCCGGATTGTGGCGAGGTCCTGGCCGTCGATGAGCACGGCGCCCGATTGAGCGGTGTGAAATCCGCAGACCAGGCTGATGATCGTTGACTTGCCGGAGCCACTGGAGCCGACGAGAGCTGTCACAGTGCCGGGCCGCGAGTGGAAGCTGACGCCGTGCAGCACGGGCTTATCGGTAACGTAGGCGAAGCTGACGTCTTCAAAGCGAACGTCGCCGCGAATGGTGCCGGCGTCGTGCGTACGATTGGGGTCAGCGTCCTCGGCGTGCTCGCTCATGACTTCGCGTGTGCGGTCCAGGCCGGCCATAGCTTCCGTCAGCTGAGTTCCGATGGCGACGAGTTGCACGATAGGCGCGGTCATGAAGGCCAACACCATCACATATGCAAAATAGCCGCCGGTCGAAAGTCCGCCGATCGCGTGAAGGTGTGCGCCCATCCACATGACCACGACGCCCACCACACCAAGGATCACAGTCGAGGAAAGTGTCATCAGCGACTGTGCCGTCAGCGAGCTGATCACGTTATTCAGAAGCCGCGCTACACCGCCGGAGAATACCTCGGCCTCGCTGGCCTCAGCATGATAGCCCTTGACTACGCGGACACCGCCGAGCGACTCGGTCAGCCGCCCCGTCACCTCGGCGTTGATCTTGGCGCGCTCACGAAAGATCGGGCGGATGGTCTTGAAGGCGCGCTGCAGTACGAGCGCGAAGGCGGTCATTATGACAAAAGCGAGCAACGTCATGCTAACGCTGACATGCAGCAGATACGCGAACGCAAAGAGGGCTGTCAGTACGCCGCCAACAAAGTCCACTACCCCGGTACCAATGATGTTGCGCACGCCTTCGACGTCAGTCATGATGCGTGCTACGAGCGTGCCTGTGCGATTCTCATCGTAGAAGGCAACAGGCAGGCGCCCGACATGCTGCTGGACTTGTTTCCGTAGCTCGGCGATCATGCGCTGGCCGGACTTTGAAAGCAGTTGCGTGAGCGCGTAGGAGGTAACGCCCTGGATCAGCGTAGCCAGCAGCACGGTGCCAACCACGAAGGGCAGCAGCCGCATGCGGCCCTGGGTGAATACCTGGTCGATAAGCGGCTTGAACGATAGCGGCAGAACCAGCGAACAGGCGCGGTTCACGATCATAATGCAAAAGCAGCCAGCCATCAGCCAGCGTCGCGGCTTGACGAGCGCCCAGATCTCCGGCCAGACGTCGCGGAACTTCACCTTCGGCCGTTTGGCCGTGAGGTCCGCTCCGATTGCCTTGCCGGTGTTACGTGAGGGGCGGTCAGCTGCCTTAATGCCACCCCCGCCGATGCCATGCCTGAAACCACCCATGTGTGGTGTAAGTGTAGCCGCTACAACAGAGCAATTATCCGGGCAATTCTCCTAGGCCGTGCGGGACCGTCGCGCGGCGATGAAGCTGCGCACGCAAAGGACGGTGAAGACAAGGCAGATGAGTGACATGACTGTCTGCTCCTGGACGGCCGCGGGATGACCCAGTGGACCTCCGCCAGCAGCCACCCACTCTTTGATGGCCATGAATCCCGGAAACAGGAAGCCGAACAGACCTACGGTCACGGCGATGTGCATCCAGAGCATGCGACGCCGGGCGTTCTCCGTGAGGGCGAGACCGCCGGAGATCATCAGTACGACACCGAACCACAGCGGGATAAGCGCTGTCGGATGAGTGCTGCCGGTGCCAACGAAATATGCGACACCGATGATCCCGAGCAGAACGCCAAATACAATCGTGAGCTTTGCCAATTTCCTCTCCTATGACGCCGCGGCCTGCTTGACCTGCTGCAGAACTGTCGCGACGCTCCAATCATTCGTAGGGTAAAACGCGATCACCTTGCCGTCCTTGCCGATCACAACAGTTGCAAGAGAGTGCTGCAGAGTACCCTTTTCGCCGGGTGTAACGCCGACACAGAAGAACTGCTCCATCTTAGGGAGCTCCTTTTCGCTGGGCGCGGCGAACTCCCAGTGATTGAACGTCTCCTTCGAGTACCTGCCGGTGTATGCGCCGCCGTAGCTCCTGAGCACCTTTGGAGTATCGTATGTCGGATCAAAGCTGACGGTGAGCAGGTGCGTGTCTTTGTAGAGCTTCGGGTCCACTGCTAGCTGCTGATCGATTTGCGCGAAGTTGTGACTCATGCGCGGACAGTAGTCGGCCAGCGGACAACGTGTGTAGATGAAGGTCATGAGCAGCACTTTGCCGCGGTACTGGTCGAGATCGATCGTCTTATCGGATTGATTCAGGAGAGTGAAGTTGGGCACCTTGTCGCCCTTCGTCGGCACGTGATACTGCACTGCCTGGACATAGTCGGGCTTCGCCTGCGCGATGATTACGATCTCGCTCACACGCAGATTCACAGGGCCTTGCGAGCTCGGGTCAGCGAGCATGGTCGCCATAATCTTGTCACCGGGGTGCAGTTCCGATAGTGCGGAGCGGTCCGTAACGGGATAGGACATGGTCATTGCTTCCATGAGGCCAGCAATGGCGTCATGCTGCAGCGTGACCTGTCCGTCCTGGGCATCGATGGCCACGACGGTAGCGCGAAACGGATATTGCTTCGTTGTGCTCGTCGCTGTGCTCGAACTGCGATGACAGCCTTCGATGCTCCCGAGAGACAATCCGCCGAGTACGGCCGTGAGTATAAGGACTGCGATGGATAGCCTTTTCTCTGTGCGTCGGTTCACACCTTCCATGATAGTCGCGTGCTAGCATCAAGGTTTTGCGGCGCTTCAACAGGGTCGACCGGGTGCGGCGGCCACTGCGGGGAGGCGCGGCTCATGCTGTTTACAGCAGCCCCGCATTGAGCGCACCTTCACTCGCGATTCTGCGCGCTGTTCGGAGCCGTGCTCTTGTCGGAAAAAGCGAAATCGTCCGCGATCAGTTCGGGCCCATCGTTGCCGTGGCTCGCGGTGGATTTTCTGCTTGCAGGGCTCGGTACAGTGTTGCTCGGCCCGCTGCTTCCGTCGGTAGCGCACGCATGGAGTCTCACCGATGCGCAGAGTGGTTTGCTGCTGCTGGCGAAATTTGTCGGTGCATTTCTTGGCGGAGTGACGGTTCCGCGGCGGCTTGGTTTGGGAATCTTCGCGGGGTCGCTACTGGCATTTGGCGGCTTCACTCTGTTTGCACTTTCGAGCTCCCTTTTGCCGGGTTGCGCAGCTCTGTTTGTGAGCGGAATCGGGCTGGGACAAATCATTGCGTCGACGAACATCCTCACCGGACGCCGCTATCGCACGCACACTGGATCTGCCCTTTCGTCGCTGAATTTCTTGTGGAGTTTCGGCGCCGTTATCACCGGGGTGCTGGTCGGTGCATTTGTGCCCCGCTTCGGCCTGCGTAATCCGCTGCTGTGTTTCGCAGCTCTCTATCTTGTCAGCGGGATGGGCGGCGCTGCCCTCAACAGCGGTTCTGGTGCTGATGTCAAGAGCGAGTCTGAGCCGCCGCACGCCATCGCCGCCGGCACCATTGCCTTTTTCGCGCTGCTCCTATTTCTATATGGCGGGCTGGAGACTTGCCTGACGGCATGGATTACTACCTTCACGATCCGGTTCTCAGATCTTCGTCTGCTCGGTGGTCAGTCAGGAGTTGTGCTGATGTGGGCATCGCTGACGGGCGGCCGTGCGCTGTCGTCGATTGCATTACGGCACGCGAGCGAACAGGTCGTGCAGCGTGTGGGTCTTTTGCTCGTAGGCATAACGATTGCGGTGCTCGGGTGGGCACACCATGGTTGGATACTCTCTGCGTGTTGCATCCTGATCGGACTTGGCCTCGCCCCATTTTTCCCTGCAACCTTTGCCGTGCTGATGCGTAAACAGCCTCCCGCGCGGACGGCAGGCTTTGTTCTTGCCGTCTCCGGCCTCGGGGCAGCGCTTTTCCCCTGGATGATGGGGGTGCTGTCGACCCAGACCGGATCGTTGAGGATTGCGATGACGGTTCCCTGGACGCTGGCCGTTGTGCTGCTTCTTCTTAGCCTCGTATTCCGCTCAACGGACGCGTTTTCCACGCCACGGCAGGGCGAAGGTTCGGTGAAAGTCGGCGTATAAAGGATAGAGGGCAAAACCGCCCAGATGCCGACGTTTATCAATGAGCCCGATCTGCTGGACGCACAGGAACGAGGCGTTCTCGTCGTGTTGCCCAATCGGCGCGCGGCGCGAACTCTGCGCGAGGCCTACGACGCGCGCCAACGAGCGGCAGGGCTCCGAGCGTGGAATGCTGCCGGGGTGCTGCCCTGGACGGACTGGACGCGCAGCCTCTGGTCGGGTCTTGCGGTTCAAGGGCAGGAATTTCGGCTGCTTCTGAACGCTGCTCAAGAGCACAGCCTTTGGCGCGAAATCATTGAGGTTTCGACTGCGGGTCGTAGTCTGAGCTCGCCGGACGCTTTAGCCGAAATTGCACGTTCTGCCTGGTCGCTCGCCGCCGGCCACAGCGCGACCGGTCGTATCCGTACTACCGCGACGACGTTCGACAGCCGAACATTCGCGGGGTGGTCGGACAGCTTCCGGAAGATCTGCGCTTCGGAGAGTTGCATCTCGTCCGCGGAGATCGAACAGGCTCTTCGCGCGCACGTGTTGACTGGTGCTCTGCGGCTGAACGAACCCGTTCTCCTAGCAGGATTCAATGAGCTGACGCCTGCACAGGTCGGGCTTGTTGAGAGCTTGCGGATGCGTGGCGCGCAGATCGATGAAGCAGCGATCGAATGGGCTGGATCGCATACTCCGTCGCGCGTCAGCAGTGTCGTTCCCTCCTCACGGGATGAGATCGTGTTCGCAGCGCGGTGGATTCGGCAATTCTTCTCCGACCGCGCGCTACTATCGGCCGTGCCCCGGATAGCAGTGCTGTTGCCAAAGCCGCAAGAGAGCCGGGCCGAGGTCGAGTCCGTCTTTCGAGAGATTCTGGCGCCCGAGCTGCAGCCAATCGAGGCAGATAACTCGGCTGCGCCATGGGAGTTCACGGACGGCGCTCCATTGCTGCGTCAACCGATGGTCGCGGATGCGCTGGCATTTTTGCACTTGCTGCAACGGCCGCTTCCCATAGAGCGGCTCAGCGCACTTCTTCGTTCTCCATTTATCGGATGCAGCTCGGATCTTTTGGCCGCGGCACGATTCGATTCCCAGGTCCTGCGGCGCCGAACCTACCTCTTACCGGAGCTCGACCTGGAGGGACTTACACGGGCGATTCAACAGCAATACGGATTGAATAGAGATCCGGTCTTTCGTCCAGCGTGGCTGAGTGCGGTGAATGAGCTTGCAGTCAGGCTGCGTGCGCCGGCTTCACGCAGCTATGCGGACTGGGCAGAGCTGATACGCGCTCTGCTGCGCGCCGCAAACTGGCCGGGGGACCGGGCGCCGACACCCTCTGAGTTCGCTGCCGCCGGTGCGTGGGAAGCGACGCTTGATTTGCTCGCCACGCTGGATTTCCGCGGCTCTCGCGTCGGCTTCGCAGCTGCCGTCAAGGCCTTGGAGCAACTATTGAAGTCCTCGCACGTGAGCGCTCGGGCCGCGCATGCTTGCATTCAGATTATGTCGCCGGAAGAGGCCGACGGGTCAGTGTTCGATGCGGTCGTTCTTCTGCATGCGACAGACGAATCGTGGCCTGAGCCGGCACATTTGCATCCCCTGCTCGGATGGTCGCTGCAACAGGAGCTCGGGCTTCCGGGCGCGAACCCCGCGCGTGACGCGGATAGGTCGATGCGGCATGCAGAGTCTCTGTTGCGTCGCGCCCAGAATGTGCTTGTGCTCAGAGCAGCGGAAGATGAACGCGGCGCCTTACGATCGTCCACACTCGCGGGCCGTCTCGGCATCGATTTCGCTCCCGCTGATTCACTTTTGCCCGGGTACGTGCCGCCTGAACCAATCGCGGAGGAGGTCGTGCCCGATCATGTTGCGCTTCCACCGCTTCCTTCGCCCGAGCTTCGCGGCGGAGCCACGGTGTTGAAGCATCAGGCTGCGTGCGGATTCCTGGCCTTTGCGGAGATGCGCCTGCACTCCACGACTGTCGATCCTTGCGAGCTCGGTCTCAATGCGATCGAACGCGGAAATCTGGTCCACCGCGCTCTCGAAAGCTTCTGGTGTGTGACGCAGTCGCAAGCGGAGTTGCGGGCGCTCTCACCCGAGGAGCGTCAGCGCCGTCTTGACGAGGCGATCGACTCCGCATTTTCCAGGTTCACAGCGCCCGCACCAGGATGGAACGCGGCGTACGTTCGCGTTCAGCGCGAGCGCCTCCGCCGTCTCCTTTTGCGGTGGCTGGACCTTGAGTTGCAGCGCGGTCCATTCACAGTGCGCAAGCGCGAAGAACGCACCTCGATCCCGATCGGTCCACTGCAGCTGAAAGTGCAGCCCGATCGCGTGGACGACGTCGAAGGCGGAATCGCACTCGTTGACTACAAGACGGGCTACAAGGTCCACCCTGCGAATTGGGAGGGTGAACGCCCTGATGATCCCCAGCTTCCGCTTTACGCTCTGCTCAGCGAACCCGGCACGCTTCAAGCCCTGCTCTTCGGCCGCATCCGTGCAGGCGCTGAGATGAAATGGCAGGGATTGGCAAGCAACCAGACGGTTCTTCCCAGGCAGCGGCAGAAGCTGGTTGACCTCGATCTGCGGCGCGAGGAGTGGAAATCGGTCCTGACGACGCTCGCGGAGAACTTCGCAACGGGCCATGCAAACGTCGATCCCAAAAGCTACACAGTGAATTGTGCGGGTTGCCGGCAGCGCCTGCTCTGCCGCGTCGATCCTGTAGCGCTGGCGAGCGCTCCCGATGAGAGCGAGAGTGAGGAGGAGTTCGATGTCTGAGCTCCTTAATTTCCCGCCGCTTGAGATGATCCCACCGGACGACGAAGGCCTGCCGCCTGATCACGAGGCCCGGCGCCAGGCACTCGACGTCCAACTCTCCGCCATCGTCGAGGCACCAGCAGGGTCCGGCAAGACCGGACTCCTGCTGCAGCGCTATCTGAAATTACTCGCCGAGGGTGGAATCTCCCAGCCGGAGGAGGTTCTGGCGATCACCTTCACCCGCAAGGCAACAGCAGAGCTGCGCGAACGAGTGCTGGAACAGCTTCAGGGTGCAGCCGACGGGCAGCCTCTGCCCGAGGACGCCAGTAGCTTTGAGCATGAGACGCGACGTCTTGCAGCGGCCGCTCTCGCTGCGGATGCACGCCTAGGGTGGCGGCTCCTCGATCAACCGCAGAGGCTCCGAATCCGGACGATCGATGCGTTATGTGCCGAGATCGCACGAACGCTTCCGCTGCTCTCGGGATCCGGGACGAACCAGCCTATGGATTCTGCGGATTCGCTGCATCGCGAAGCGGCGCGCCGAACTCTGCTCGAGCTGGGCGGCCCGGATGCGGCTCTCAATGATGCTATCGAGACCGTGCTTCTGCACCGCGACGGCAATCTGGGTGATTGTGAGGCGCTGATCGCGCGAATGCTGGAACAACGTCAGCAATGGGGCGAGCTCGTTCCTCTGGACAGTGTTTCGATCTCAGAGGAGCATCTCGATACGGAGGTACGTCCGCGGCTCGAACGATCGCTGGAGGCCATCGTTTGCGCGGGTCTTAACCGGGTACTGGACGCAATACCGCAGCCCGAGCTCATCGAGCTCACGGAGCTGGCCTCGCGGCTTGGAGCCGAACTCTCCTATGTCCCCGAGGAGCCATCTCCCGTAGCTATCTGTTGCGGACAGCTTCACCCGCCGGAGGCGCGTGGCGACGACTTGGTGCACTGGCAGGCACTGCTGTATCTGCTGTTTACGAAAGACGGGGATTGGCGAAAGTCGTTCAGGCCAAACGTCCTGCGTTTCAACATCTCCTACGAAGATGGCGCGGTGTTGAAAGACATCGTCGGCCGGCTGCAGAGTGACGAGATAGAAGAGGCTCTGAAATCAATACGGCGGCTGCCGCCTGCGCGCTTGCCGGAGGAACAGTGGCGAGTTGCGAAGGCGCTCTTCAGATTGCTGCGGCATGCCCTTGCCCACCTCAAAGTGGTTTTTGCGGAGACTGGCCACTGCGACTTTTCGGAGCTGGCACTAGCGGCCTGCGAAGCGCTGTCGGCCGAAGACGGAGCTGCCGATCTCTCGCGCTCACCCGGGGCGCGGCTCACCCATCTCCTGGTTGACGAGATGCAGGACACCTCGTCGTCGCAGTACATGCTGCTCGAACGCCTGACGCGCTCCTGGGACGGTCACTCGCAGACTGTCTTTCTGGTCGGTGATCCGAAGCAGTCTATTTATCTCTTCCGCCAGGCACGCGTAGAGCGATTTCTTCGGACCGTGGCAGAACGGCGGCTGGGAGATGTGCCGTTGGAATCACTACGGCTCACCGCGAATTTCCGCTCTCAAGGCGCGTTAGTTGAGGCCTTCAACGACACATTTTCAGCGCTCTTCCCGCGCACCGCGGTTGCCACGCAGGCCTTAGGCGAAGAACTTGAAGTGCCGTTTGTGCACGCGAATGCAATCCGATCGGCGTCTGCGCATCCGCACGCGATCGCGTGGCACACCGAGATCCTCGGCAACTCCTCGAGATCAAGCAATCGCGATGCGACAACAGCCGAGCGACGAGCCGCGCGTACGCAGAGTGAAGCCCGGCATATCCGTCGGATTATTGAAGACTGGCGGGCCAAGCCGCTTCCGGAGGGCCGCAGCAAGCCGTGGAGCATCGCAGTGCTGGCTCGCGCCCGAAAGCATCTCACCTCCATAACCGCCGAGCTGTCGCGCAATGATGGAGCAGGTCCAATCCCGTTCCGCGCAGTTCAGATCGACAGCCTGGATGAATGCCCCGAGGTGCTGGATGCGCTTGCGCTGACCCGCGCCCTGCTTCATCCAGCGGACCGTGCCGCATGGCTCGCCGTTATGCGCGCTCCATGGTGCGGCCTTGGGCTCGCCGACCTGCTTCACCTCACTGGAGAAGGCCCCGACGCTGATCGGGATGCGACTGTTCCGGAACTGATCGCTTTACGCAGCGATCAACTCAGTGCAACAGGCCAGCAACTGCTGGCGCGGGCATGGCCGACGCTCGATCGCGGCCTCTCCACGCTCGGTCGCACGTCTTTTGCTGCGCACGTTGAACGCACCTGGCTGAGCCTTGGTGGAGACGCCTCCTTGTCGTCCGCCCGACTGGCCAACGTGCGCCGCTTCTTCGAGGTCCTGCGGGAACTCGAGCAGGAGAGTGACGGAGCGATCGATGCCGCAGTTCTCAACAGCCGCCTTGCCAAGCTTTTCGCCGAAAGTATGCCGGACGAGAACGCCGTCCAGCTACTGACGATCCATAACAGCAAGGGCCTTGAATTCGATGTGGTGCTTATTCCCGGGCTCGAGCGGGCAACGAATCGCAGCCGCTCCGAGCTGCTGAACTGGCTTGAGCTCGATCCTGCGGATGGTGCAGCGGCTCACATTCTCCTGGCTCCGATCGCGTCGCGCGGCGACCAAACTCAGGGCCTAAACCAATGGATATCGAGAGTTAAGCGGTCGCGTGAAGATGCCGAGCTTCGCCGTCTCCTGTACGTTGCGTGCACCCGGGCTCGCGAGGCACTTCACCTTTTCGCTGCCTGTGATGCCCAAAAGGACGGAACAGCTCGCACCCCGGCAGAAGGGACGCTGCTGCGCGCGGCATGGCCGGTCGCCATGATGCATTTCGGCGCGCCTGCAAACTCGAGCGAAACGTCCGCCCCAATTCCAACAATATCGACGCGGCACGGCAATCTTCTGCCGTTTACATCCAGTCCAGTGCTGCCGGACGAAGGTCTCGCCCTGGCTGCCTCTGCAAGCGAAGCCACTGGGACGCTTCCAGTCATCCACCGTCTCCCGTTGACCTTCAACCCGGTCGCGCGGTTCACCTCGGCAGACACACTGAGGCTGCCCTACACGCCCGCCTCCGCCCTGCCACACTCGCCAACGTTCGAACGGCCGGAAGGTTCATTCACCGTGCGAGCCTTCGGCAATATAGTCCATCGCTTTCTGCAGCTCGTGAGTAGCATGCTTGCAACCGGAGATCCTCCCGATGCACTTCTTGGCAGTATCCCCTCATGGGAGCCGCGCCTGGTGGCTGCCCTCCGGAATGAGGGTCTTTCCCCTGCATCCGCGCAACGAGAGTCCCCGCGCGCGCTGAGAGCTCTCCTCACCGCCCTCGAAGACCCTGTCGGCCGGTGGATTCTTTCACCCCACAAAGCCGCCGTCAGCGAACACTCGATTGCCTCGGTTGGCTCCTCGGTTCTGCGGGCTGACCGTACGTTCATCGCGGGGTCAACTCCGCTGGCCGCCGGTGAGGAGCGAATCTGGATCATCGACTTCAAAACCACAGAGCAGGGCTCACGTTCGCCTGAACATTTTGAGCAGGATGAGCTCCTAAAGTACCGTGCCCAACTGGAGCGTTACGCTTCAGTGCAGAGGGACTTATCTCCCGTAGCTCCTAGCATTGGGCTCGGTCTCTACTACCCTCTTGTTCCCCGATTGTTGCATTGGACTTTCTAGGAACCTCCCCCTTTTGGCACCTCTGAACCCGCTTGCGCCGGTGCTATCCTTTTCTATCGCACGGCTCCGGAGGGTTCAGAGGGCTATATGTCACATTCAAGCCGCCTGGTCCTCTGCGTCGATGACGAGCGGGTAGGGCTTCACGTACGCAAGCTCCTTCTGGAGCGCTCCGGCTATGACGTCCTTACCGCGAACGACGGCAATACCGGACTGACACTCTTCCGGGAAAATCCCGTCGATGCAGTTGTACTGGACTACGCCATGCCCGGCATGCACGGCGGTGAAGTGGCTGCCCGTATGCGTGCTGAGAAGCCGGATGTTCCTATCCTTTTGCTTTCGGCCTACGTCGGGCTGCCGTCCGATGTTACCGGGTTAGTAAACGTCTATATGACGAAAGGCGAAGGTGCACCGGCGCTTTTGGAGAAACTCGACCGGCTTTTTTCGCAACTTAACTCGTAGCTATTGCGAATATTTAAGGGCCGCGTCTGCGGCTGCTTAAGGCTTATCCCTGCGGCGACTGGATCGCCGTTTTGCAAACCCTGAACGGTTGTTTCTTGCGAGCGGTGGAGTGAATCTCAGTCAGCTAAACCGGATACTGCTGCAGACTCTGCTGCTTCCCGTAGTAGCACTACTGCTTGTCTCGGGAGCCCTCATCTGGCAGGTCGGCAATGCATTGAAGACGGTCACCGATCTCCGGGATGCGGACCGCAATATTGCCACTGCCACGTACATCCTCGCGAAAACGGTCGATGAGGAGAGCGGAGTCCGCGGTTTTCAGAACACGTCGAACGAAGCCTTTCTGGAACCTTTTCAGAAGGCACAGGCTCCCCTGGCGTCCAATGTGACCTCGTTGCGCAGGGACCTAGTCTCCCATGGAAAGGATACGAGTCTGCTCGACCAATTTGTCGCAGCGCACCATGCCTGGCTGCAGAGCGCTGCTACACCGATGATCGGTTTGATCCGATCTGGAGGAGACACTCGCGACGTAGCTCTCAACCTGAGTGCCAAGAACCAGATGGATCAGATGCGCGCCACTCTCCAGGAATTGATCGACGAGCAGAAAATGCAACGTCAGAATGAGGTGGAACACTGGCAGAATCAGGTCCGTCACACGCTGGAGGCGATCGTCGGCTGCGCTGCGCTGATTGGTCTTCTGATCGGACTGTTCGCCCGCAGCCGTTTGCACATGGTCACGCAGGCGTTCCAGGGCGCCATCGCCGCACTTCGCAAGAATGCGCAAGCGACCTATGACTCCGAGCAGCGCCTCCGGACCACGCTGACCTCCATCGGAGACGGCGTGATTGTCTGCGATCAGCATGGTCGCGTCGAACTGCTGAATGCCGTCGCTGAGCAGTTAACAGGGTGGACCCAGGCTGAAGCGGCGCAGCAGCCCATCAGTGACATCTTCCTCATCCTCGACGAGGCTACACGTGAGCTTATGGAGAACCCTGTCGATGCTGTGCTTCGCACGCGTCGCGCTGTCTCGCTCGCCAACCATGCCCTTCTCCTTCGTCGCGGCGGCGGAGAGATTCAGATAGACGACAGCGGTTCACCGATCTTTGATCGCTCCGGCGAACTCGCCGGTGTGGTCATGGTCTTCCGCGACGTCACCGAACAGCGGCGGACACAGGGCGCACTCCTTGCGAGTGAGAAACTTGCCGTCACTGGAAGACTCGCCGCGACGCTGGCGCACGAAATCCATAATCCACTCGATTCTGTGGTCAATCTGCTGTATTTGATGAAGAACGGTTCTACGCCCGAAGAGAACATTGAGTTCCTTGACCTGGCTCGCTCGGAGCTCGACCGGGTCACGCAAATCAGCCGCGCGATGCTGGGCATGTACCGCGAATCAAAGACACCCATCGAACTCGACCTGAAGGAACTTCTCGACAGCATTCTTCTTCTGCTTCAGCGCCAAATCACACAAGCGGGCATCACCCTAAAGAAGGACCTCACCGAGAACCTGAAGATCACCGGCTACCCCGCGGAATTGCGACAGGTCTTCACGAACCTGCTTACGAATGCAATGGACGCATCCACACCAGGGTCGATCATCGAAGTTTCACTTCGCTGCACGCCAGGGCTCGATGGGCAGCGCTCGCGGGCTACCCGCAGCGGCGTGACCGCTTCTGTAATCGATCACGGCCCCGGTATTCCCTCCGACACAATCAAACATCTCTTCCAGCCCTTCTTTACGACGAAGGGCGAGAAAGGCACCGGGCTTGGGCTGTGGGTCAGCCAGGGCATCGTGCAGAGACACGGTGGCGACATCCGGCTCGAGTCGCGCACCGACGAAACGAATCACGGCACAATAGTGTCTGTCTTCCTTCCCAACAGGGCTGTTGAGGTTGTCGCTCCGGAAACCGCCGCGTCTCAGGCTTGAATCGCCGCACAACAGAGCAATTGCTCCAGCACTGTCGCGGCATGCTCGCAATCTTCGCGGCCCACGTTGTAGTGCGTTACCAGGCGTACGGCATCTGGTCCGATTGCGCTCGCGAGCACTCCGTGCTCTCGCAATTTGTGCACCAGCGCCGGAGCATCGCCGCTCTCGCCGCTTCCCTGCTTCAATCTAAAGATCACGATATTCGTCTGCACATCCGCCGGATCGATCTCCGCAGCATCGCAGCGCGCGATCGCTTCGGCCAGCAGCCGCGCATTTGCATGATCCTCTCCAAGACGTTTCGGCATCTCTTCCAGCGCAATTAATCCCGCCGCCGCCAGCACACCGGCCTGGCGCATTCCACCACCGAGCGCCTTACGAAACACCCGCGCCCGCTCGATCACTTCACGCGAGCCCACCAGCATCGATCCGACCGGTGCGCCCAAGCCTTTGCTGAGGCAGAACATCACCGTGTCGAATCCTCGCGTGAGCGTCGCAACATCTACTCCCAGGGCCGCAGCTGCATTGAAGACGCGAGCTCCATCCAGATGCACCGGCAGTTTGGCCTCGCGTGCACCCTCCCAAATCTCTTCCAGAACGTCGACCGGAGTCACCGTCCCACCGGCCATATTGTGAGTGTTCTCCACTGCAATTAATCCCGTCGGCGCGCGGTAATAGATCTTCGGGGCAATCGTCCGGCGAATCGATTCCCAGGACAACACCCCCGCATCACCTTCGACCGCGCGGGGCACGCACCCCGAGAACGCGGAGACCATAGCCATCTCCCAGTCCAGAATGTGCGATCGTGCCTCGCAGATGACCTCCTGCCCGTGATTCGTATGGAGCCGGATCGCGATCTGATTCCCCATCGTCCCGGTGGGCACAAGAATCGCCGCCTCGCGCCCGAACACCTCTGCAGCACGTTGCTCCAGGCGATTCACGGTCGGGTCTTCACCATATACGTCATCCCCAACTTCGGCCGCAGCCATCGCGGCACGCATCGCCGCAGTCGGCTTGGTCACCGTATCGCTGCGCAGATCAATCACATTCCCCTTCGCCAACACCTTCACCTCTCAGGCCGTAACGGCCAACAGTTCACCAAAGATTTCGCTTGAAACCAGCCGGCCTCGCGTCGTCAGCGACCACCGCCCATCCTTCACTCCCATCAAGCCCTCGCCCGCAAGCTCGCGCGCTCGTTCCTCACATTCGCGAACCCAGTCTATCGGGAACCGGTCGCGCAAATTCTCAATTAAAACACCATCGTTCAACCGCAATCCGAGGAAGATTGACTCCTCAAATTCATCCCGCCTGCTGATTTCGATCCGCTCCGCAAAACCTCCTGCGTCGTAGTCGTTCAGCGCATCCGGATTCGCAAATCGGACGGCACTTCCATCGTCGCGCACCAGCATGGAGTGTGCATCCAGACCAAATCCAAGATACGGCGCGCGGTCCCAGTACTTACGGTTGTGCCGCGACTGATGCTCTGTGCCGCGCGCGAAGTTGGAGATCTCGTACTGCGCAAAGCTATATCTTGGCAGCAATTCACAGGCTTCCTCGTACATCTCTGCTGCGAGCTCTTCACTTGCTACTGCCGGAGCATGCAGTCGAGCGCCGCCGCCCAGCACCTCGCGACCAAGCCGCGATCCCTCATCAATCTCCAGCAGATACACACTCAGGTGAGTGAGCTCCGACGAGCACGCAATTTCAAGCGATGTCCGCCAGCTATCACGCGTTTGATGAGGCAGGCCGGCAATCAGATCCGCGCCTATCTCCTGCACACCCGCGGCACGCAGCCGTACGAACTCTCGCATGCAGGATTCACCGCTGTGCGTGCGGCCCACGGCCGCACTCTCGCGATCCACAAAGCTTTGCACCCCCAGGCTGACGCGATTCACGCCCAGCCGGAGCGCCTCTTCCAGAACCTCATCGTCAATCTGCCCCGGAGCCGCCTCGAGCGTAATCTCCGTACTTGGCTCAACCGTAAACTGCCGCCGTAGCGCTGCGAAGATGTCCCGCAACTGCCTCGGATCGAGCAGGCTGGGAGTGCCGCCACCGAAGTACACCGTATTTACCAGGCGCGGAAGCCGCGCCGCCACCCGCTCGGCCTCTTCCGCGGCACCGTCGATCTCCGCGCATAACCTGCGTACATATTCCTCAACGCGCTCTGCTGACGAAACTCCTGATGCAAAGTTGCAGAAGCTGCACTTGGCCCGGCAGAAGGGCACGCTCACATACACGCCCAGCCGCTCCGTCTGTACAAAACCGCCCATAATTCCATTCTTTCATGCGACCAAATCCGGCCACTACAATCTATTCATCATGGCCGCCTCCACGGACGACAAGCAGAGCAAGCCACAGGCTGCCGACCCCCCACCTCCACAGCGCTCCGGTCCTGACGAGGACGTCGTCGGCAAGGCTTATGACTCACGCCTCATGCGACGGCTGGCCCGCTATATCATTCCCTATAAGCTGGCTGCGGTCGTCTCGGCCTGCGCGACCATCATCAAGTCAGCGTCTGATGTTGCTGGTCCCTACTTTGTGAAGGTGACCGTCGACGCCTATCTTGCTCCGACGGGGCATCCGGGCTGGCTCGCCCGGCACCTCAGCCCACACCCGCTCACAGGCATCAATGAGCTTGCACTGCTCTACCTCGGCGCTCTGCTCCTGAGCTTCGGCCTGGAGTTCGTCCAAACCTACCTGATGCAGTGGACCGGCCAGAAGATCATGTACGATCTGCGCTCGCAGATCTTCCGTCACATCCAGAGCATGCACGTCGGCTTCTTCGACCGTAATCCCGTTGGACGCCTCGTCACCCGTGTCACCTCGGATGTCGATGCCCTCAACGAGATGTTCACCTCCGGAGTCCTCGCCATCTTCGAGGACGTCTTTGCGCTGAGCTTCATCGTCTACATCATGCTCAGGATGAGCTGGCCGCTCGCGCTACTGACACTCTCCGTGATTCCCGGCATTCTCTATGCGACGAAGCTGTTCCGCGAGCACGTGCGCGATAGCTATCGTCGTCAACGCGCCGCAACGGCTCGCATCAACTCCTTCACCCAGGAGTACGTGTCCGGCATGAGCGTCGTGCAGCTCTTCAATCGCGAGCGCCGCGCCTTCCGCGACTTCTCTGCGGTCAACGCTGAGAACAAGCACGCATGGACCGATGCGATCTTCGCCTATGCACTTTACTACCCCGTCGTCGAATTCCTTAGCTCGACAGCGATGGCACTTGTTATCTGGTTCGGCGGCCGTGCCGTACTCAATGCACTCTCGCAAACGTGGATCACACATCACCGGTACCTCATCCCGCCTCATGGCGCCGTCGAGCACTGGAGCATCTTTGGCAACGTCGTCACCCTTGGCATACTGATCGCCTTCATCCAGTACGCGCAGCGCTTCTTCCGGCCCATCCAGGACCTCAGCGACAAGTACAACATCCTGCAGGCGGCGATGGCCGCAGCGGAGCGCATCTTCAAACTGCTCGACAGTGTCCCTGACATCTCCTCACCCGCGCATCCACGCACTGGTGACGACTCAGGCCGCATCGAGTTCCGCAACGTATGGTTTACGTACCAGAAGCTCACCACGCAGGACGCGACCATCCTCGCGTCCTCGTCTAATCCCGAGCGTGATCTCCCACATGTCGAATGGATCCTTCGCGACGTCAGCTTCACGGTCCATCATGATGAGACCGCAGCGATCGTCGGCCATACCGGCGCCGGCAAGACGACCCTCACAGCGTTGATGATGCGCTTCTACGATGTGCAGCGCGGCCAGGTTCTCGTCGACGGCATCGATGTCCGCGAGCAAGACCTGCTCACGCTGCGCCGACGCTTCGGCGTCGTTCTGCAGGATCCGTTCCTATTCTCGGGCGACATCCAGTACAACATCCGCCTCGGATCTTCCTGGATCACCGAAGACGAGGTCGCCAATGCAGCCGACCAGGTCAACGTGGGAGACTTCATCCGCACGCTTCCAAGCGCCTTCCGCGAGCCTGTCCTCGAGCGCGGCTCCACTTTATCGACCGGCCAGAAGCAGCTCATCAGCTTCGCGCGCGCGCTGGCACACAAGCCCGGCATCCTCATCCTCGATGAAGCCACAAGCTCGGTCGATACCGAAACCGAACTCCGCGTGCGCTCTGCTCTCGAACGCATGATCACTGGTCGCACCAGCGTTCTCATCGCGCATCGCCTTTCCACCATTCAGCGCGCTGACACAATTCTGGTCATGCATAAGGGCAAGCTCCGCGAACAGGGCACACACCAGCAGTTGCTCGCCCAGCGTGGCCTCTACTACAAGCTCTATGAATTGCAATACAAGGACCAGGAATCCGGGACGCCCGCTCTTGGCACGCCCTTCCCCGAGACCTTTACCGCCTGACCGTTCCGTGCACTCCGCCTCCTCTCTGCACAGTCAAAACTTTGCTTTGAAGCCGCCGTAGAGCTCCAGGCTGGCATCACATTGCCAGTCCGTTCTCGCCGGGAGCCGCCCGCATGTACGTCCGTCCTGTCGTCCTCTTAACAGCGCTCACGCTAACCGCCTCTGCCCAAACCCACACCAGCCACCGCACCCCGCCTTCCGATGACGCAGCCATCCACAACGTCTTCTGGCAGCCGAACGATCTGCACCAGGGCTCACCTGTATTCCTTACTGTTGAGCTCGAGCGTCCGGCCAGGCGTGTCACCGGCAATTTCGTGAACAAGCCGATCAAGTTCTTTTCCGACTCGCCGGAGAAAAAGACCTGGCACGCGCTCGCGGGAGTAGATCTCAACGCTCAGCCGGGCGACTACGGTCTGGACGTCACGGCGACCCTCGTCGGCGGCCGCCTCGCGCACTGGACCCGCAAAGTCACGGTTGCCGCCGGCGACTTCAAGACTGGCGACATCAACGTGCCCGAGAACTACGTCAATCCGACTGACGCAGAGCAGAAGCAGATCGCGCAGGACGAATTGCTGAAGAAACGCGCCTACGCGCACTCCGCACTGCATCCGCTCTGGTCAGGCGATTTCACCAAGCCTGTGAAGGCGGCCTCTACACCTACCTTCGGCGAGTCCCGAATACTCAACGAAGAGAAAACGAGCCTGCACACCGGTACCGATTTCCCTGCCGCCGAAGGGACGCCGGTGATCGTCTCCAACTCCGGCACAGTCGTCCTCGTTCGCGATCTCTTCTACGAGGGCAACACCGTCATCGTCGATCATGGTCTCGGACTCTTTACCGTCTACCTTCACATGTCGCGCATCGATGTCCATGAAGGCGACAAACTTGATAAAGGCGCAAAGCTCGGCCTCTCCGGCGCGTCCGGCCGCGTTACTGGACCACATCTTCACCTCGGTGTTCGCTGGAGCGGCGTATGGCTTGACCCCGTTCAGCTCCTCGCCCTCACATTGCCGAAGACGAGCTTCGAGACTCAGCACCATACGACCAGACGAACAGCGCGCCGGCGATAACGGATAAACCCAACTGCTCACGCATAATCCTGCGGGACGCGCTGCTCCGCCTCATCTGCTGGAAGCGTCAGTCCATGAGGCTTGCCGCGCGACAGCCTGCCCCGTTGCAGACGGCCCCTCTTCCACCGGCAACACAGCCTTGCCCTGCAGCACATCTTCAAGCGCGTCGTGGACGAACAGGAGCGACAGCGCGCGCCTGTCCGTGAGCGCCTCCGTCTGTCCTGCGTTGTGGATCAGCAGCGCCGGCCGCGAGTCAAACTCACCGCGCGAGGCCTGATCGTCCTCTTCCGTCCAGGCCGGCAACCAATCCCAAAGCATGACGCGCCAGGCATGATCGCCCTGCACAATCACCGTCGTATCTTTCCATCTCGGCGACTGCCGCAGAACCGCTATCACCGCCCCAACAGTGCGATCTGCCAACGCCAGGTTGTCCAGGTATGAGCTGCCGCATCCGCGCGCGTACTCATCATTCACGCGGCTCCAGATATTCGGGCTATGTGGAATCGGCAGGTGGAGGAAGATAAAGTCTGCCTGGTCCTGTTGCAGCAGTTCCATCGCATGCTGCTGCAGATTCAAATCAGTCTGCAATCTTTGCCGCACATCAAAGTCGCAGCTCCTGCGGTCCGCCAGTACAGGTGAGAAAAGCTGTATCACCAACCCCTGAAACGGCCGGGCTGTGTTCCGCCACACGCTGTACCGCTGCGCCATGTCGCCGTCAGTCCGATCCAGGTTCGTCCAGTAGCAGCTATCCAGCGCACTGCGATAGATCGTGCAGTACGGGTTGTACCACCCGACCGCCGCAGTCCTCCATCCCGCGCGTTCCGCGTCATGAAAAATCGTTCCACTGCCGTCTAGCGGATGCCATCCATGCACGCCGTCGTAGTGCACCTTGAAGCTGTTATTCAGTCCATAGCGAAAATCATTCACCACTGCGCCGCCCAGCAACGAGGGCACGATCTTGACGGTCTTTAGTCCCACCGGCTGCATGTTCGTGTAGAGCGTGCTCTGTGTGCGCAATGCGTCAAAGTTCGGCAACGCCAGGTCATGCGCCCTGTGCTCAAACAACTGATCGTACGAGAGCTCATCAAACAGAACCCAGACCACGCGCGGATGTACACGCGGCGGTTGCGCGCTCATGCTCCACGCTGCCTTGATCTGCTGCGGACCTGGCCTCCATATCATCACCCAAAGCAACTGCACGATGCTGCAGATCCCGAAGATCGCAAAGAACACGCCCGCCGCATCGCCTAAGCGAATGGCACGACGATATCCCAGCGGAAAGCGCAGCAACAATAGCAGCAGCAACGCAGCCCACACCACGCCCAGGATGAGAATCACACCGTCCGTCAGTGTCAGCGGACTCACGGTGCGCGTCCGCTCCAGCAGATACGCTGGCGCGAGGATCATCACCATCAGGCGAAACCAGGAGTAATACGTTGTGCGCGCCGCGAACGCGAACATGGCGAACAGGATGAGGCCGAGCAGCAAAATATCCGCGACCTGCGCGAGACATATCCCGGTCAGCGGGTACGGAACGTGCATACGCACATCCTCTCCACCGCCCAGCAGATCGCCATAATTCACGACGAGGATCAGAGAGGCCAGCCCGATGCACTGCAAAAGCCGCTTCAACACATGGCGCCGGTCTAGCTGTGCACGTTCGCTCACCCCTGCGCCTCACCCGGAAGCCGTTCCAGGAGGTACAGCATACGCCCGTTCCCCAGCGTGTCCGTTCGCGCGATAGTGAAGAGGCCATCGCACGCTGCAAGCAGGTCGCGCTCACTCAGCGCTCCATACAATGCATCGCGTCCACGCATCAGGCTCACAAACATCGGATCCGTCGCTGGCACCCACTCCACCACCGCAAATCTCTTTGTCAATCGGCTGCACATCTGCACAATCGCTCGCAGCGGAATCTGCTCCAGCAGCAGTAGATGATGAATGACCGCGAGCAGCATCACAAGATCAAACTGTCCTTCGAGCCGTTGCAACAGCGCACTCGATTCGCGGTTTTCCCAGCCCACCGCTGGCGTCGGCCGCGCCAGATCAGCATGAATCGTCTGAATCCCAGGATTTTTCGCCACACTCATTCGCGCGATCCGTTCCGCTGCGTCGGCATCCCGTTCGAGCGCCACCACCTCCGCACCGGCCTTGGCAGCCATCGCGCTGAACTCGCCCGTGTTCGCTCCAACATCCAGCACCGTCGCTGGCCGCAGTTCCTCCAGCACGTCGCGGATCCACGCACGCTTCTGCTCGCTCTCGGCCGCACTGTAGTGGGAGTTCGTGCTCGTGTACTCTGCCCATTCAGAGTTCGCACTCTTCGGCATCACGGCGCGCGTGCGTTTGCGCAACCCCGCAACGGTTCGCTTCAACGTATGCAGCGTCAACTCGGGATCCCGGGCTGGCTGTTTCCTCGGCGTCGCCGACTGGCTCCCCTTGCGCCCGTCGAGCAGCGCCGGAATGGTGATCGGCCACAGCGCCGCCGGCGAGATCCTCTTCCCCCAACTCAGGGCCGCATACAACTCCGCCGGCTCATATCCATCGCGCTTGAATGATGTCAGTTCGAACGGCCAATGCAGCATCTTCTTCATCAGCAGGGGCAGCAGAAACGTCCGCACATACTGCCCGAAAGCCAGCCACAAAGAGCTCCCCACATCGCGCCGCTCGAACGACAGTACATCGACCAGCACTGGCCGCGAGCCCTGGAACAGCACATTCAGCGGCGTCGCGTCCTTCAGAATCCATCCCTCGTCCAGAGCCTCATCGCACAGCCGCAACGTCAACTCCGCCGCCGCGAGCCACTGCGAAGCGGTCCACTCCCACGGATATACAGGAATGCGCACACGCGGATGAACCAGACGCAAGCCACTTGCGCCGTCATCCACCTCGCTCGAAACCATGTCGCCGCGTTCAACCGCACGAAGATAAAAGCCCGAGCCCAGAAACTCCAGCACCGGCTCCCGGAACTCAGGCCGTATCGACCGCACTGCCCGGTCCTGTTCAATAACAAGAGAACCTGCGGGATCGCGAAATGTGGGATTAGCGGCAGTAAGGCTCATGCCACCTTGCGCGCGTCACCCTTCTCCTCGGCAAGAGGATCAAATACCTCGGCCTTACGACGCGAGCCGAACAAGCCCCGGATCTTCCTCCGGAGAAAGAATGCTGCGGCAGCCATCACCGATGCCGCTGACTGTAATGCAAGCAATCCGGAACCTGGATCTACGTACATGGCCATCGCTCGTCGCTCCGTGGCAATCAACACGCATACACACATCAAGCAACCAAGCGCGAAAGAAAGGAGACGCTTCATTGATACTCCCCGTGCAGTCCGGCGACCACTCTGCCGGCCCAAACTGTCTGATTGAGCCCCTTATGTCATTTCCCGTTATCGCACGAGCTCCGAATGTGTCGTGCGACCTAAGTCCGCCGCTCCTGCCAGCGAACAGAATTCACACACAGAGACGAGCAAGCTCCGTCAAAAGACGACTCATGAAGAAAGAAAAATTTCGGGAATGTCATCTTGCGCCCGGTTTGGGAACAAGGAGAATTAACTCTGCATAAGAATCGAAATCTGAACTGGTATCTTCTCCGTCATCTACCAGCGTGCTGCTCCGCCATGTCCACCAGCTTCTGCAGCCGCCGTTCGCGAGCCTCGGGAGTTTGATAATAAAAAACCCCTAGCAATTGCTGCCTGCGCTGAACAATCGTCATCCGTTCCCATCCCGCCTTCGCCTTTGGGTTGCTGCGCAGTGCACGCGCGATTAAAGGCGGCAACTCCTGCTCCGCCTCCATCGTCGCCAGCAGCCGCTCTGCCATCTGCTGCGCCCGCCGCTTCTGCGATTCCTCGCTCTTCACCCCTAAAACCCACTTGCCAATCTCGCGCCGCATCGACTCAGATAATGCGTCGTACCACCCCCTTAGTCCCGGCTCATCCTCGAGCAGCGCCTGCAAAACGTCCGGCAGCTCTGCCGGCCTGGGCTCCATATCCGGCTCCAGCATCACCTCCACGGAACCGCCGCACGACACGCCCGCCATCTTCTGGATCTCGCGGTTCATCAGCATGTAATATCCATTTCCGTCAGCGAACAGTGAGGTCCGAAACGCCGCTCCGTTCACCTTCCCGCGCACACGAAGCCGGATCATCTTGGACCACGCCTTCCCTGGATCAAACGGCACGCGTGCGATCGTCCAGCCCATTCCGCGCTCCTTCTCCAGCACCGCTCTGAATCTTTTCGTTGAACCGCCAGCAGCCGTTGACATGTGCGCACCATGTTAGCCGCACCTCAAGTTCGGGCAGCGATAAACTCGACCCATCACCACCTCGTCCAACCCGCGCATCTTCCTCTCCGCCGGCGAGGCCTCCGGAGATGCCTACGGCGCCCAGCTGATCGCCGCTCTCCGCGCCCGTCTTCCTGAACCCACCTTCACCGGCCTGGGCGGCGCCCAGATGGCCCGCCAGCACCAGCAGCAGATCGTCCGCGCCGAAGACGTCGCCGTCATGGGCGTGACCGAGATCCTTCGCCACATCCCGCGCATCTACTCCAGCTATCGCCGCCTCGTCCGCTCCATCCGTCGCGACCGCCCCTCCATCGCGATCCTGATCGACTTCCCCGACGTAAACTTCCGTCTCGCCCGCCATCTCAGCCGCGCCTGCGTCCCCGTGGTTTGGCTCGTCTCACCCCAGCTCTGGGCCTGGAAGCGCCGGCGCCTTCGCTGGATCCAGCGGCGCGTCTCCAAGATGCTCGTCATCTTCCCGTTCGAAGAGACCTTCTACCGCGAGCGAGGTGTCGACGCCGACTTCATCGGCCACCCCCTCCTTACTGCTGAGTCCACCAGCCCCTCACTCGCGCGGGAAACCTACGCCGCCCAGCACCATCTCGACCCCACAAAGACCTGGATTGCCCTCCTGCCCGGCAGCCGCTGGAAGGAGATCCACGCCAACCTCCCTCCACTCCACGAGCTCGCCATGAGCGACCTCATCGCCACCGCAGCCGCCGAAACCACCTTCGACGGCCGCAAGATTTCCACACCCCACGACCCGGCCGCGCACACTCGATTCGAATTCCTTCTCCCGGTCGCCTCCACCATCAAACCCGGCGCGCTGCAAGCCTACATCGACGAGCTCAACAGCGAGCACCTCAAATACTTCGGGCCAGAAGCTTCAACTATTCGTTTAACTCTTGTTCCCGACGCTCGCGAAGCTCTCCACCACGCTCGCGCCTCTGTCATCGCCAGCGGCACCGCCACCGTACTGGCCGCGATTGTGGGAAACCCCTTCGTCGTGGTCTACCGGGTCTCACCCCTCACCTTCGCGCTTGCCAAGCGCCTCATCCGCTACCCCGACGAGTTCCCCGACATGACGGACGCCTCCGGCAACCTGCCCGTAGCCATGCCCAACCTCATCGCCGGCCGCCGGATCGTCCCCGAGCTCCTCCAGTCCCGCTTCACCGCTCAGAACGTCGCCGCCGAGCTCGCGCCTCTCCTCGCCGACACCCCCGAGCGCCACTCCCAGATCTCCGCGCTCGCCGAGCTCCGCCATCGCCTGCTCGCTCCCGGTGGTCTCCACCTGACACCCATCGACCGCGCCGCGGACATCGTCGTCGACCTCCTCCACCAAACCGAAGCCCCCGCACCACACTCCGGTATCTCGTAGTCCGAACCTCCCTTCGGTCGTCTAATCTGACAGACACTCGCGGAGAACCCTCTATCTGCGGTAGCTTTGCCTTAAAGCTGACTTCCGCGCGAATTCGCCAAGGACCCCATGTTTCGCCTGCACTTTACGCTGCGCTGCCTTCTTTCGATCGCCCTCCTCACCCTCACTCCGCTTGCGGATTTACAAGTGCATGCCGCCATACCGATCCGCCAGCAGATCGACGTCTCCGGTTACGTCATCAAGGCCGACCTCGATCCCGCCACTGGACGCCTCAACGCGACCGCCACGGTGACGTTCACCACGCTCGAGGACCTCACCAGCGTCGTCTTTGGCTTCAACAACGGCCTGCAGATCTCCTCACTCACCTCTGCCGACAAGTCCACACTCACGCCCGAGCGCAACGCCGCCGACTCCACCGTCCGCGTCGGCGTTCCTGCTCCCCTTGCCAAAGGCACAACCTCCACCTGGACGTTTACCTACACCGGCGTCCCCACGGTCGACACCAGTCCTGTCGACGGGATCAACTTCGTCCACGTCGCCGACCCGGTGAGCATCCTGCTCTACCCCGGCCGCTGGTTTCCCATCTCGCTGCCCGGCCTCTACACCGATCGTTTCACCGCTGAGATCCACGTGACCGTCCCGACCGGCGAACGCGCAATCGGCAGCGGCATCGCCGGCCAGCACCCCGGCGCGAACGGCAAGACCGAATTCGCCTTCAACTGGACCCGCCCCGGCTTCCCCGGAACCATCGTCGCCGGCAAATTCCTTCCGCCAGTCTCCGCCGCGGACGCCCCCAACGTGCACGTCTTCCTCACCGACGCCAACAAGGCCAAGGCCCACGACTTCGCCGAGACCGTCGCCAAAGAGTTCGAGTACATGACGAACGAGTTCGGCGCCGCCGAGTCTCCGCTCATCAACGTCGTCGAGCTCCCGTCCGACTCCGTTTCCGCCTCCTGGGGCCCCGAAATCGTCGCCATCCGCCCCGACCGCGGCAACACCCGCCTGCTCGCCAATACCGTCGCCCACCAGTGGTGGGGTTCTGAGGTCTCTCCCGCCACGCTCAACGACGAGTGGATCTGCAACGGCATGACCCGCTACGCCGAGCTCCTGTACCTCGAAGACCAAAGCGGCAAAACCGCACTCCAGAACGCCATCACAGACACCGAAGCTGCCGCACTCGCCTACGACACCGAGCCCCTCACCTCGCTCTCCCGCCTCGATCCCTTCTCGCCGCAGTTCCAGAACATGACCTACGACAAGGGCGCCATGGTCTTCCACATGCTCCGCTGGGAGATGGGTGACGACGTCTTCACCAGCTTCCTGCGCGCTATCCTCTCGCAGAACATCGATAAATCCATCCGCACCTTGCAGGTCCAGACCATCGCCGAAGCCCAGTCGCACCTCCAACTCACCCCGTTCTTCTCACAGTGGGTCGATGGCACCGGGGCGCCGCAGTTCGGCAACAACTATCAGGTCTATCGCCTCGGCAATGGCAAGGGCTTCCGCACCGTCGGCACTGTCACTCAGGACCTCGACCTCTTCAAGATGCCCGTCGAGCTTCGCATCGAGACCGAAGGCAAAACCGAAGAGCGCCGCGTCGATCTCTCCGGCACCGAGTCCGCCTACAACGTCGAAACCTTCGGTCGCCCGCGCAAAGTCACCATCGACCCCGACAACTGGCTTCTCAAATCAACACCCGACCTGGCCGTCCGCGTCGCGGTTCTACGCGGCCAGCAGGACGTCGCCCAAGGCGATCTCCTCGGCGCCATCGGCGAATACCAGAAGGCCCTCGATCAGGACCGGGGCAGTTCGCTCGCGAACTACCGCCTCGCCGAGGTCTTCCTCATCCAGA
This sequence comes from Bryocella sp., assembly GCA_036273275.1. GTDB lineage: Bacteria > Acidobacteriota > Terriglobia > Terriglobales > Acidobacteriaceae > Granulicella. The sequence continues at coordinate 11,049 of DASUHZ010000108.1, read as the reverse complement.
AGAACTATCAGTCCGCTGCCAACAGCTTCCGCGACGCTCTCCGCGGCGATGGCGACCCCAAATGGATCGAAGTCTGGAGTCACATCAACCTTGGCAAGATCTTCGACATCACCGGCCAGCGCGAGCGTGCCGTCAACGAGTACCGTCTCGCCATTCAGACCAACGACAACACGCAGGGCGCCATCAACGAAGCGCGCGCGCTCATGCAGAAGCCTTACCAGCGTCAGGACACCTCCGGCAGCTAGTCTGAAACGCGCATCGCCAAGACAGGCAGACTCGTCGAGTCTGCCTGTCTTTGTCATTCGATTCGCGGCCCGGTTATTTCTGCATAAAGCGCCGTCGCACCATTCCTGCCGCGCCGAGAATCGATGTGCCTAGAAGCGCCAGCGAGCTCGGCTCCGGTGCCGGGTCAGGTGCCACACCAACGAAGACAAATTCATCGTCGTTGTAATCACAGTCAGACTGGTTGTGGTCGCCACCGCAAACACCATCGCGATTGGCGCCGATGTACAGATCCTCAAACCCCACAAACATTCCTGGCGGAATACCCGCAATCGCCGTGGGCCCGGTAGCGTTGTATGGCGTCATGTATGCGTGGTTGTAACCATCGTCGCTGTCCCCCGGAACCGACGAATACGTGTCTCCGGTGGTCTGATTGACAAGGTAGAACTCGAGCGTGTCCCCGACGTGCAGTTGATTCAATCCCGTGGGAAACACGTACTCGTCTCCAACGTTCGAGGTGTGATTGTCCAGAATGAGGCCGCTTGTCCATCCCTGCGTGACGTCCCGCACCCGGATGTAGTCCGTGTCGGACGCAGAGCTGCCATAGAAGTAAACGTCGAGTGAAGTTCCAGTCGACTTGACCGTGGTGGCCGGCGATACGTGGCCCCCACTACCGTAAGGAATGTTGTCGGCAAACGCCGGCGCCACCAGCACCCCCAAAGCAAGAGCCGTAAGGCTCAAAGCAAATTTGTTCATCGTGAGCTCCTGTACCAATTTTTTTTGGCCCGGGTCCCGTGCTTCATTGGCGCATTGGGGGCTTACGACACCGTCGCTTGTCTGAACGCAGTCTATGCATCACACGAGGTGCAACTATCGTCCAAAGTCACACGCCACGCCGATGAATTCGTAATGGAGATCGATTACTCCACGCCATCTATGTCCAGCACCGATACTGTTTGCATCGCGTCACGTGAGCCCTTGCAACGCGTGCTGTGGTGATCGAACGAAAGCTGATTCGCAACTTCACAGCAGAACACCCTGTTATCCACACAACTCAATCGATTCGCACTTGCGTGCACAGGGACGTGATCCGTAATGTCTGTCCAACTGATGAACGAGCAGTAAGTCGGAAGTGAATCGCTGAAGAGGCTTACGAACCCAGCGGCTGGCGCGAGCCGGAAGCTGATCGGAAGAAGATTCAGAGGACGAACGGAAGATTGAGGCCGGAAGTCGGTCGAAGGCAAAAGGCCTGTGGACGGAGCACTCGACGAGAGTCGAGAGAGCCAGCCATAGGAAGCCGGAAACCAAGGCAACCGACGCGAGTCGGAAGACGCCGGGAGACCGGACGGTTCGGAGCATAAGGCGCTGGCGCAAGCCAGATCGCTGGACCTCCGGAAGAGCCAGAGGATGCAGAAGCCGGCGCGAGTCGGCAACTCAACCAAAGGCAGAGACGGAGGAAACAGCAGCCGGCGCAAGCCGGAAGAGCTGACCGACGGAAAGCCTGAGACGGGATCTGCCACACTGCGAGATTGTCAACGATGAAAGCGCCAGAGGCCTCGGCCTCTGGCGTTTTCGTTTGTGGCGAAGATTTGCGAGCTCTGCCGGTTGCCCTGCGCTTCAGCGGATAGTCACCGCCGAAGTTCTGGAAGTGCTCCTTCGCAGCGCCTCCAGAGATTGCGGGCTTACATCGCGCGCCCTGCCAGGTTTGCCGCGGTCCTCTTTCGAACCGTGTTTGAACCCTCGGCACAGAGGCCGGTCTGCGTGCTGAGCGGAACTTCCGCGAGCGTCTGAAGCAGATGATTGGTGCGCGCGCGTCTGCTATGCCGTACTAGCGATCGTGCCAGAATACGAAGCACAGTGGAGCGCACTGTTGGCCTGCACAAGATGAGGTCCGCAATCGCATCCTCATCAAACGCATAACGAATCGAATGCGGTGTTCCGCCGAACATCAGCAGCTTGCGTGCTCCATTTGCAATCTCATGCTCCAGGAAGAATGAGCGAATCACGATGCCGATCGAATCGTGCTCATAACCGGCGCTGTTGAGCTGCCAATGTACTACTGTCGTCGTGTCGTGGCGCCAGCCGCCGAGCAGGCTGAGCCACTTCCCGTTGGCCGTGCGCAAACCTGCGAGAAATCCGCCGTCAACCTCACACGAACCCCGCCAGCGAAGCCAGAGCTCCTTTTCATTGCCAACAGGATTCAACGAGGAATGATCTAACGCTTTGAACTGCGCAAACGAGACCTGCGCCCCGGCATCTGCAACGAATTCCACTTGCATACGCGAGGCGAGATGACGCCGATAGTAGCGGAGATTGCGCCGCGTGAGCCGTCCCATGCGCGCAAGCGTCTCTTCAAAGCTTGGCGCGAGCGTCAGCATCCGGCTGACACGCCGCTCGCGATAACCAAGCAACGCTCCCGGAACGCTCGCCGGCGCGGCTCCGCTCTGATCCTGAATCTCGTGTGTAGCAAGCACGATGTGCGCCCCACTCCTGAGCAGCGCATACGCTGCGCGTTCGGCGAACCGCCTGCGCTCATCGGGCGCGGCAATCACACTGCGAAATCCAACAGCATCATCTGTGGAGAACACTCGGGTTCGCAGACCCGCGATCCGGTACTCAAAGAACAGCGCCGCCGCCAGAACGTCATCGGCATGGAGCTCCTCGGAGGGTGCGCTGCGCAACTGCAACACCAGGTAGGGAGGCTTGCTCGCGAGCGATGGAGTATAGAGAAAGTACTCGAGCCAGTGCATTGCGCCGAGTTGGCCGGTGCGCCGTGTGAGTTCCTGAAGAGCCGGAGCAAGTTCAAGCACCTGCTTCCGTCCGCACACGACAACAAGATCATCGCCGAGGGAGATGAAGACACTGGAAGGCAAACAATACACCTCGCACTGAAGTGATTGCCTACGTTTAACTCCTCAGCAGTAGAGGATTGATTAGACGCCTCTTTGGGCGGCGGCGTCCAGTCGCAGAAGAACGGTTATGTCGCGTGGTGAAGCTACCGGATCGGCTGCGGCATCCTCGGCACACAGTGGCAGCTCCGCGCGCCACAGCTCACGAAAGCCGGCTCGATGCGTGAAAACATCCGCGTGATATGCGTTCTGGTAGATCACGTCGGTCCGGGCAGAATCTTTGGATCGCGCGATATTGTCGGCCAGCCGACACACCAGTCGCTCCGCGAAGGCGTTATAGAGAAAGAGCAAAGCCGGTCCGCCGCCCAAATCGGGGTCAGTCGCATCACCCACAATGATGCGAATCGGAGAGCTCGTCTCGGCCAGGCTCTGCCAGCGCTTCAGATTACTCTGCGCTATGCCGGCGAGCCGCGAATTGAGCTCAATTCCAACGACCTCCCGAAACGGAAAACGGCTTGCAAGAAGCAGCGCTCGCCCCTTGCCGCACCCGAGATCGATGAACGTGTAGTCTTCGATTTTTGCGTCCCCAAGTGTGCCGCGCCAACGATCCATTGCAGTTTCAAACCGCGAGGGTGCCACCCCGGCGTAGGCGGTGATGTAGGGGTCGTGGCGGTGGCCGGTGGCGAGGGCGGCGCCGCCGATGAGGCCGCTGGTGTCGGTACCGTAGCGCTGGTCGAACGGGTGTTGTAAGTCGGCTGGCGAGCGGCGGGTGAGCGCGGCGGGAACGGCTCGGAGCGTGCCGATGAGACCGCGTTGCGCAAGCGACCAGCGCAGCTTTCGCCAAAGACCCATTGAGCGATTATCGCTGATGCGGGGACCCTCCCCCCCTCCCCCTTTTTTGTGCAAAGTATTCAAAGCAGAGGACATGAGGGTGGACTTCAAGTGAAAATTCCCATTAAATTGGGCGGTTTAACTGCAAAGTATTGATAACAGGGCAGTAGAGCTCACAGGGGACGCGCTCGAAATTGGTCTGAGATGTCGCGAGGAATAGAGTTAGGGGATGCCGCCTTTCCCTACTGTGCCGCTTGTGTTTCTCGCCATCATCGTTCTGATCTGGATCGTCAGGTGTTTGAACATCCTGCCGGAGTACGAGCGCGCGGTTGTTTTCCGGCTGGGACGAGTGCTCAGGAATTCGAAGGGGCCGGGCGTGGTCCTGATCATCTGGCCTATCGACCGGATTGTGAAGGTCTCTTTGCGGGTTGTGACGTGGGAGATCCCGCCCCAGGACATCATTACGCGCGACAACGTGTCGATGCAGGTGAACGCGGTGGTGTACTTCCGCGTGGTGGACGCAACGCGGGCGGTCATCGAGGTGGAGAGTTACCGGTTCGCGGTGGAACAGGCGGCGCAGACCGCTCTGCGCTCGGTGCTGGGTGAGGTGGAGCTTGACGATCTGCTCTCGCAACGCGAGACGCTGAATGAGAAGCTGCAGAAGATTCTCGACGACCACACCGAGCCGTGGGGCGTGAAGGTGGATCGCGTCAATCTGAAGCAGGTGGACCTGCCGCAGGAAATGCAGCGCGCGATCGCGGCGCAGGCCGAGGCCGAGCGCGAGCGCAGAGCGAAGATCATCGCGGCGGAGGGTGAGTTCCAGGCGGCCAGCCGGCTGGCCGAGGCGGCCGCTTTGCTGAGCCAGGAACCAAGCGCACTCACGCTGCGCTACCTGCAGACGTTGGTGGAAATTGGGGCGGAGAAGAATACGACGGTGGTGTTCCCGCTGCCGCTGGAACTGCTGGGACATCTGGGGGTGAAGCTTGGGGGCGGAGTTGTACCTTCGCGGGGCGAAGCTGCGGGGTGAGTTTGATTCGTGCGCGATGAGAACGCGTGAAAGAGCGGGGTAGCCGTCCGCCTGGACTTACCAGAGGGTCTTGACCGGGTAGTTTTTAATTTCAGTATCGTTCGTGAGCATCGTGAGGCCGCGATTGATGGCCTGAGCGACAAGCATTCGATCGAAGGGATCGCCGTGGTGATGATCGAGGTGCTCGGTTGCGAGGATGTCTTCGTATCGGACCGGAAGCAGCGTAACGTTGTCCTCAATCAGTGAATCGTGGAGGAACGCGACTGATGAGGTGACCGTGCGGAGACGGCCGAGACGGATTTTTATGCTGATCTCCCAGAGCGAGGCGTAGGAGAAGAAGAGTTCGTGATCGTCGGAGCGGATGATGCTGGCCGCACGCTTCGATAGACGCCGATCATTCAGCTTGGCCCAGATGTAGCTGTGGGAGTCGACCAGAATTCTCAATCCCAGTCCTTCGTATCGTTGAACATGGCAGCGATTTCCGCCTTGGTCTGGGGCGAATCCCAGTCCGGAGAAACCCAGATTTTGCCGATGCCGCTGCCGATAATGTTGCGGCGGGATTTCTTCTTCGGCTCAACCACCACAAGCTTTACCGCAGGCTTGCCGTTGCGCGCGATGATGACCTCTTCCCCGCTCTCGGCGGCGGCGATGAGCTTGGAGAGGTTGGTCTTGGCGTGATGGATGTTTACTTCCATAGGAAGAGTCTAGCTAAAGAGGTTAGCTAGGACAAGGGTTCGTTGCGCTCCGAGCTTTACAAGGCATATCAGTCGTTCCGCCTTCGGCTCCACGACGGCCTTCGGCAGTGAGGAAGGCGCTTCGCGCCGGTTGTTTGCGGCACGGCTGAAGCCGTGCCCTTCCGATTCGTGGCTTGTGAACAATGGCATACCACTCATCGGGATGAAACCGCAATGAATGGACACCCAGGATGGTGTGTTTGCGATTAGATGGCCCACTCGCTAGGTCAAGGGGCGATTGGTTGCGCAAGATTGCCGAACTCTCGCGCGAACACCTGTAACCGCGATTCCGTGCTTGCTGATGACGTGGAATCACGAAGAAATCGCCCGGGGCTGCTGCCCGCATAGCTCACACCGGAAAGCAAAAGCGCGGACTGTTCGAAGTCATCTTTGGCTTTCGCAGATTTATGTGCGATGAAGTTTCGAATCGACTTAAGGGCCCTAAGGCGACTCAGATTGGACGAGATTACTTGTTGATGAGGCCCTCCTACAGTGCCGCCGTATCCGCCCGCAACAAACCTCTTTGCGAGGTCCCGAACTTTGATCGGATCGGCCCAGCCGAAGAACGATGAGCCATCTAGGATTGCGAGTTCGGCATCCTCAAAAGCGCAGTAGGGCGGATAAACGAGCGTGACTCCGGTCGGCAATGATAGGCGACCGCAGATACACCGCTGAAATGTGTCTTCGAGGAATGTCTCCCAAGAAATAAAGATACGCAGGAATGCCATCTCGTAGAGAGCTTCCAGCCTATCAATTGGGAACAACGCGCTCCCTCGAGCACCGATCGACCTCGCCTGCTCACCTGCCGAGGCGATGTCTGAGGCCACATCTAGATTCGCGATCAAGAAAGAAGTGGAGGCGTGCATAGAACAGCGCTCTATTCGAACGATGCATGATAAAGGGCATCAAATCGAGCATCGCGTGGCTGAATATTGTCTGTCTGCTGTACGCTTGCGTTGACGAAGGCTGCATCGCGTTTGGGTATCTTAGGTTGCTCGCCCGTCTTTGCGGCCTTCTGATACTGGTCAAGAGCTTCGGAGAATCGGATGACTGCGTCTCTCAAGCCCTGCTGCTCGGCTTCTCTCATCTTTACTTTCGGCGAAGCAGGATCAGTATTGGGCAAGCCAAATCGGTGATGATAGATAACACAGAAAAGCGTATAGAAGAGTGGTGGCCGCCGGAAGGCCGTTTGCGACAAATCAGTGCCCAAGCACTCATCGATTTCCGTCATGACAGCCCTGAATTTCTTTGCGTAGTCCTGGGCTTTCGGAAAATTTTCGTCATACTTTTCGTAGAAATCGTCGATACTTTCCTTCTTGTCTTGCATCCCGGCAATCATTGCAATTAGCAATTCACTGGTCAGTTCTGCTTCCAACATCCGAGCGATTTTCTGTTCAGAGAACAATTTCTTGTTTCTCCAAAATTCGATGTGCTCAAATGAAAGTTTGTACGCCGTCTGTTTAAATTGCCCAAACCACCGCCCATTGCGCAGCTCCTGCTTCGATAACTGAACGGCATAAGTGTTCAGCCTCGCGAACATTTGAAGAACTTCTTCGTCCGAAATGCCGGTAACGATCTCGCAGATGAAGCTGTAATTTCGGATTGCATCTTGCTCGGCCAGCGGTAGCTGCGCAAATTTTGCTGGTTTTTTGTCCGGGCGCAGGTTTTTGCTTATTGCGTACTTACCGGCGATGAACTCAGTAACGGCCATGATGCGCTGTTGACCATCGATGACCTCTCTGATCATTTGTTTGAAGTCATCACTTTGGCGTTTTCTGAGATAGATGGGCGGGACCGGCATCCCCTTGATGAGGGTATCCATCAGAAAGCCCCTTGCCGGCGATTTCCAGACAGATCTGCGCTGGAACTTCGGTGTGACTTCGAGGGTACCCGCACTCTTCCATTCCATAAAGTCAAGAACCGAGTACGAACTACGGTCTGGCTTTTCCATTGCAAACCTTTCAATTAGAGCGGTACCGGAAGAATAGCATTTAAGAAACGGCAGGGCTGAAGCCGTGCCCTGACGAGACAAAAGCAAACGCAGATTCCCTTCGGGAATGACAATCAAGAAAAGCGGAGACAAGAAAAGGGCGGACTCTTTCGAGTCCGCCCTCTAGTTTTGGCGCGAAGCGTTCTTCGACTTCGCTCAGGAAAGGCTGCCCTCTGCGCAGGTCTAGATGGTTTCGGCGCCGAGTTCTTCCTGTTCGCCTTCCATGCGCATGGCTTCGAGCTCGCGCTCTTCGGCTTCGTGGGCCTCCATCACTTCGGCCTGGATCTGGGCTGCCGCTTCCTCGAGCTCGGGGGAGAGCTGGACGTTGCGGTAGTAGTCCATACCCGTGCCGGCGGGGATGAGGCGGCCGACGATGACGTTTTCCTTGAGGCCACGCAGCGCGTCAATCGAGCCGTTGATCGAGGCTTCGGTGAGCACGCGGGTGGTCTCCTGGAAGCTGGCCGCCGAGATGAAGCTGTCGGTGGAGAGCGACGCCTTGGTAATGCCGAGGAGCAGTGGACGACCGATTGCCGGGCGGCCACCCTCCATGAGCACGCGCTGGTTTTCAAGGTTGAAGCGGAAGCGATCCACCTGCTGCTCGAGCAGGAAGTTGGTGTCGCCAACCTCTTCGATCTTCACCCAGCGGAGCATCTGGCGGACGATCGTCTCGATGTGCTTGTCCGAGATGGACACGCCCTGGAGACGGTAGACCTCCTGGATTTCGTTGACGAGGTACATCTGCAGCTCGCGCTCGCCGAGGACCTCGAGGATGTCGTGCGGGTTGCGGGGACCGTCGATGAGTGCATCACCGGCGCGAAGGCGTTCGCCTTCCTGCACGTTGACGTAGACGCCGCGCGGAACGCTGTACTCCTCTTCCTGCCCGTTGTCGGCGGTGACGTAGACCTTGCGCTGACCCTTGGTGACATCGCCGAAGCGAACCACGCCGTCGATCTTGGAAATGATCGCCGGATCGCGCGGCTTGCGGGCCTCGAAGAGCTCGACGACACGCGGAAGACCGCCGGTGATGTCCTTGGTGCGGGTGGTTTCGCGCGGGATCTTGGCGAGAATGTCGCCAGGATGAACCTCGTCACCATCCTGCACCATGAGGTAGGCGCGTGACGGCATGAGGTAGCGCTTCTGCGTGCCCTTGCCACTCTTGATGAGGATGGCCGGCTGGCGCTTCTCATCGGCGGACTCGGAGACGACGAGACGGGAGAGGCCTGTGACCTCGTCGATCTCTTCGTTGACGGTGAGGCCTTCCTGCAGGTCCTTGAACTGCACGGTGCCGGCGATCTCGGTAAGGATGGAGAAGGTGTAGGGGTCCCACTCGCCGAGCAGGGTGCCGAGCTTGACATCCTGCGCGTCCTCAACGCGAAGCTTGGCGCCGTAGACGAGAGCGTAGCGCTCCTTCTCGCGGCCCTTCTCGTCGATGATGGCGAGCGAGCCGGAGCGGTTCATGACAACCAGGCCGCCTTCCTTGGAGCGGACGGTGACCAGGTTGATGAAGTGCGTCTTGCCGGCGTTCTTGGCTTCGAGGTGCGAGGCGTCCGCCACGCGGGAGGCAGTGCCGCCGACGTGGAAGGTACGCATGGTGAGCTGCGTTCCGGGCTCGCCGATGGACTGCGCCGCGATGACGCCGACGGCTTCGCCCATCTCCACCATCTTGCCGGAGCCGAGGTTGCGGCCGTAGCAGAGGATGCAGCAACCGCGCTTGGACTCGCAGGTGAGAACCGAGCGAATCTTGACGCGCTCGATGCCTGCGGCCTGGACAGCGGAGGCCTTGTCTTCGTCGATCTCTTCGTTGATGTCGACGATGATCTTGCCTTCGAAGTCCTTGAGCTTCTCCAGCGAGACGCGGCCGATGATGCGGTCGCGCAGCGGCTCGATGGTCTCGCCGGCCTCGATGATCGGGGTGACGTAGATGCCTTCGACGGTGCCGCAGTCGTGCTCGGAGATGATGACGTCTTGAGCCACGTCAACGAGACGGCGGGTGAGGTAGCCGGAGTCAGCGGTCTTGAGCGCCGTGTCAGCCAGACCCTTGCGGGCGCCGTGGGTCGAGATGAAGTACTCGAGCACGGTGAGACCCTCGCGGAAGTTGGCCTTGATGGGCGACTCGATGATCTCGCCGGAGGGCTTGGCCATCAAGCCACGCATACCAGACAGCTGGCGAATCTGCTGCTTCGATCCGCGGGCGCCGGAGTCGGCCATGATGTAGATCGGGTTCATGACTCCTTCCTTGTCCGCCTTCTTCATGTTGTTGAACATCTCGTCAGCGACGCGGTCGGTGACGGCTGACCACAGCTGCGTGACCTTGTTCTGACGCTCCTGATTGGTGATGGAGCCTTCCAGATACTGGCCCTGCAGAGCGATGACCTGCTTTTCCGCGTCCGCGACGACGGTGTACTTCGACTCGGGGATGACCATGTCGTCGAAGCCGACCGACAGACCGGAGAGCGTGGCGTAATGGAAGCCGAGCTCCTTGATGCGGTCGAGCGTGTGCACCGTGATCTCGAGGCCGAGATTCAGGTAGATGTAGTTGATGAGCTGCCCCATGCCCTTTTTCTTGAGCAGGCCGTTGACGAAGGGCATTCCCTCAGGAAGCGCATCGTTGAAGATAGCGCGACCGACGGTGGTCGAGATGTACTGCTTGTTGAACTCGACCGGTTCGGTATGGGTGAGGTCCTGGTCGTCGTAGGCAGTGGTCATGTCGAGCACCGGGCCGGTGTAGCGCAGACGAATGGGCGTCAGCGTCTCCACCTGCTTGGCTTCGAGCGCCATCAGGACCTCTTCGACGTTGGCGAAGGCACGGCCTTCACCGACGGCGCCGACCTTGGACTTGGTCAGGTAGTAGATGCCGAGCACGAGATCCTGTGTCGGAACCGTGATCGGCTGGCCGGAGGCCGGCGACAGGATGTTGTGCGACGCGAGCATCAACACGGACGCTTCGATCTGCGCCTCAGGAGACAGAGGAATGTGCACGGCCATCTGGTCGCCGTCGAAGTCCGCGTTGAACGCGGTGCAGACGAGCGGGTGAATCTTGATGGCCTTGCCCTCGACGAGCACAGGCTCGAAGGCCTGGATGCCGAGGCGATGCAGCGTCGGAGCGCGGTTGAGCAGCACGGGGTGGTCCTTGATGACCTCTTCCAGAATGTCCCAGACGATCGGCTCCTGCATTTCGACCATTTCCTTTGCCTGCTTGATGGTGGTGCAATGTCCGGTCTGCTCCAGCCGGTGATAGATGAACGGCTTGAACAGCTCAAGCGCCATCTTCTTCGGCAAACCGCACTGGTGCAGTTTCAATTCCGGCCCGATGACGATGACCGAACGGCCCGAATAATCCACGCGCTTACCGAGCAGATTCTGGCGGAATCGACCACCCTTACCCTTGAGCATATC
>DASUHZ010000107.1:0-71124 GCA_036273275.1 Bryocella sp. | reverse complement strand
TGACGGGCTTGTGGTGGTGCGGGGCAGAAGGCAATTCAGGCGCTTCGTCCTTTCACCCCAGCGAACAGGTTCGCCGGGGACCCCGATGCGGACTTCGCTTGGGCCTTCGGCAGAGCGGGAGGCGCTGCGCGCGGCGGTTTGTTCCCAGGGCTACGCCCCAGGCTGGTATAGAGCGCGCCTTCAGCGCTGAGTGCATTCGGGTTTCGGTGGGGGAGGTGTTGCGCGGGGCTTCTTCGACTGCGCGCTCCGCGCTTCGCTCAGAATGACGGCTTATAGGGCGCGGGGAATCAAATTCTGGCGCGTGTTAGTTATCGCTGATGCGTTGGTGGCCGGTGATAAACTTCCAGCCCCAGATCGCGGCGAGGTCTTTGAATTCGGGATTGCTGGTGCGGATGAGGGCGAGTTTCTTCTCGCGGCGCCAGCCTTTTAGTTGCTTCTCGCGGCCGATCGAAATGCGGATATCCTCGTGCTGCTCGTAATAGAGAAGGCGCGTGCAGTTGTATTTCTTGGAGAAACCTTCGAAGGTGCCATTCTTGTGCTTCCAAACGCGGGCTTCGAGATCGCTGGTTACACCGATATACAGCGTGCCTGTGAGGCTGCCCATGATGTAGGTGTAGCCGGGTTTCATTCGTGGCGTTGTTACTCTGTGGCGCGGCGCGTTTGTGGTTGAAAAGGGTTCGGGGTTCGTTGTGATGGTAGCAGCGTCGGGGTTCTTCGACTGCGCGTCACGGTGAGGCTGTGACGCTTCGCTCAGAATGACAGTGTGTGGGAATGGTTAGGATGACGGTGGGCGGGTAACGGCTGAGAGTGGTTTGGCCTACTGCCAGCCGCCGCCGAGGGCGGAGTAGAGCTGGACGAGCGTGAGGGCTTCGTTTTGCTGGGCGGTGATGAGAGAGAGCTGCGCGTTGAAGAGGTTGGAGTCGTTGGTGAGGACTTCGAGGTAGCTGGTGGCTCCGCCGTTGTAGCGGTCGCGGGCGAGGCGTGTGGCGTCCTGCGCGGAGGCGACAAGTTTTTGTTCTTCGACGCGGGTGTCGCGGGTTTTTTGCGCAGCGATGAGAGCGTTGGAGACGTCGCGGAAGGCGCCGAGGATGGTCTTCTGGTAGTTGAGGATCATCTCCTGCTTTTGCGCTTCGGAGAGCTGGAGCTGGCCGCGGAGCTTGCCGCCTTCGAAGAGCGGCTGGGTGATGGAGCCAGTGCCGATGAGTGCACGGAAGAGGTTGGAGAAGTTTTCGCCGCCGGCTCCGGCTTCGCCGGTGAGGGAGAGCTGCGGAAAGAACTGTGCGCGCGCGACGCCGATGTTGGCGTTGGCGGCCATGAGCTGCGCTTCGGCTTCGACAATGTCGGGGCGGCGCTCGAGCAGTTGTGAGGGGATGCCGGTGGGGAGGGCTGTTGGTGCTGGTGCGCCGTCCTCTGCGAGGACCGCCGGTGGTGCGAGGGCGGCGGGGTCAGTGTGCGAGACGGGGCCGGGGGTTTGTCCGAGGAGCAGGCGGAGGTTGTTTTCGGTCTGCTGGATGGCTTGCTGAAGTTGCGGGATTTCGGAGGAGGCGGTGTAGAGGAGTTGCTCGGCCTGGCGGACGTCAGAGAGTGGAGCGGCGCCACCGGTTTCGAGCTTCTGGGTGAGCGAGAGGGAGTCCTGGCGAACTTTGAGGGTTTGTTGGGCGACGGCGAGTTGGGCGTCGAGCGCGCGCAGCTGGAAGTAGTTGGTGGCGACCTGCTGGACGAGGGTGACGCGGACGGCTCGCTGCGCCCATTGCTGGGCGAGGAGGATGTCGCGCTGGGCCTCGGTCTGCTTGCGATAGAGGCCCCAGAAGTCGGGCGTCCAGGAGCCCGAGAGGCCGAAGCTGACGGGAGGGGTGGTCTGGAAGCCGGAGGGAAGATTAGACCCGCTGCCAGAGAGGGAGGCGCCGAGCTGCGGGAACTGTTGCGCGCGCGTGATGCGGACCTGGGCCTGCTGCTCGAGGATGTGCTGCGCGGCGATGCGGAGGTCGAGATTGTTGGCGAGCGCGGTGTGGATGAGGTCCTGGAGCTCGGGTGAGTGGAAGACGGCGGACCATTGCTGGTCTGCGATCGAGGATTTCGGGTCGGAGGAGACGGCGGTGTTGTCAGGGCCGCGGAAGGCGGGTGGCGCCGGGACTTGAGGGCGGGTGTACTTGGGGCCGACGGTGCAGCCGGTGAGGGTGAGGGCGAGGAGGGTTGCGATGAGGAGTTTGGGGATCGTGGTGGAAAAGGGTTGCGCCGTATGGGTGCGACGAACGGTGTCGGGGTTCTTCGACTTCGCGCTACGCGCTCCGCTCAGAATGACAAGGTTTTGGGAAGGGCGAAGAACGGAGGGCATTAGTGGGTGCCTCCGTCGTTGCTGCGGGGGACTGTTTCGAGGTGGTCGTAAGGGCCCTCGTGTTGCGCGGCGATGGCGGCGAGCGCCTTTGGGTCGATGTCGTGTTTGGAGTCCATGGTGGTGCCCTTGCCGCCGCGACGGAAGCGGTGCGAGGCGTACTCGACGACCGAGAAGCTGACGGGGATGAGAAGGATGCCGAAGAAGGTGGCGAGGACCATGCCGCCGATGACGACGGTGCCGAGAATCTGGCGGGAGACGCCGCCGGAGCCGGAGGCGAGCCAGAGCGGGAGGCAGCCGAAGATGAAGGCGAAGGCCGTCATGACGATGGGCCGGAAGCGAAGGCGCGCGGCGCCGAGCGCGGCGTCGGAGATGGATTTGCCTAGCTTGTAGTTGGTGACGGCGAACTCGACGATGAGGATGGCGTTCTTCGCGGAGAGGCCGATGAGCATGATGAGGCCGATGGTGGCGAAGATGTCGTTTTCAAGCGAGCGCATGGAGATGGCGAGGTAGGCGCCGAGGATGGCGACGGGCGTGGAGAGCAGAACGCTGAAGGGAAGTGACCAGCTTTCGTACAACGCGGCGAGGATGAGGAAGGTGATGAGGATGGAGAGACCGAAGACGGCCCAGGTGGGGACGCCTTGCTCGGCCTGCTGCTCCTGATAGCTCATGCCGGAGTAGTCGAAGCCCATGCCGGCGGGCATGGTTTGCTGGAAGGCCTGCTCGAGCGCGTGGCGGACCTGGCCGGAGGAGTAGCCGGGAGCGCCGGTGATGTTGAGCTGCGCGGCGGGGTATTCGTTGTAGCGCAGGATGAACTCGGGGCCAGTGATCTTCTTGACATGGACGAGTGAGGAGAGCGGGACCTGGCTTCCGTTCGCGCTGCGCACGTAGAACTGGTCGATGTTGTTGATGTTGGTGCGGGAGCTTCCTTCGGCTTCGACGTAGGTCTGCCATTGACGGCCGAAGCGGTTGAAGTAGTTGACGAGCGATCCGCCCATGAAGGTTTGCATCGTGGTGTAGATGTCGCTGAGCGGGACCTGCTGTTCGGCGGCCTTTTCGCGGTCGACGTCGGCGTAGAGCTGGGGGACGGCGGGCAGGTACGACGGGATGGCGGCCGCGATCTCTTTGTGTTTGGAGATGGCCCCGAGGAAGCCGTAGAGATTTTTGGTGAGGAAGGCCGGGTCGTCGTTGCCGGAACGGTCTTCCAGGATCATGGTGACGCCGCCGGAGGTTCCGATGCCGGGAATGGCGGGCGGGGGGAAGCTGAAGGCGAGGCCCTGGCCGACGCCCATGAGCTTGCGCTGTACGCTCGATTGGATGGCGGCGAGCTGTTCGCTGTGCGAGGTGCGCTGGTCCCAGGGCTTGAGGGTAACGAAGAAGAAAGCGGTGTTGCTCTGCTGGGTGAGAGTGAGAAGAGAGAAGCCGTTGACGGCGACGACGCCCTGGATGCCGGGTGTGTCGAGCAGGGCTTTGGTGATGTGTTGCGCGGCTTCGTCAGTGCGCTGCAGCGAGGACGCGTCAGGCAGTTGCAGGGCGCAGAACATATATCCCTGGTCTTCCTGCGGGAGGAAGCCGGTGGGAAGTCTGGATCCCATGAAGACGTCAAGCAGCGCGATGACCGCGAGGCCGATCATGGCGATGGACGACTTGTGGATGAGGACGCTGGAGGTGTGGACGTAGCTGTCGGTGGTGCGATTGAAGAACTTGTTGAACCAGGCGAAGAAGCGGGCGAGCGGACCGCGCTTGCGATTGGGGTCGCGCGGCTTGAGCAGAAGCGCGGCGAGCGCGGGCGAAAGGGTGAGCGCGTTGAACGCGGAGATGAGAACCGAGATCGCGATAGTGACGGCGAACTGCTGGTAGAGGCGACCGGTGATTCCGGGGATGGCGGCGGTGGGGATGAAGACGGCGGCGAGGATGATGGCGACGGCCACAACGGGGCCGCCGACCTGCTTCATGGCCGTGATGGTGGCGTCGCGCGGCGAGAGGCCGGTGTCCATGAGGTGCTCGACGGCTTCGACGACGATGATGGCGTCGTCGACGACGAGGCCGATGGCGAGCACGAGGCCGAAGAGCGAAAGCGTGTTGATGGTGAAGCCGAGCGCGGGGAAGATGATGAACGTGCCGATGAGGGAGACGGGCACGGCCATGAGCGGGATAATGGTGGCGCGCCATCCCTGCAGGAAGATGTAGACGACGAAGATGACGAGAGCGAGCGCGATGAAGAGGGTGACGACGATCTCGTGGATGCCGGCGGTGACGGCCTTGGTGGTGTCGAGCGGGACGTTGTACTGCATGCCCGCGGGGAACTTTTTGGCTAGTTCGTCCATGCGCTCGCGGACGCGCTTGGCGACGTCGACGGCGTTGGAGCCGGGAAGCTGGTAGACGGCCATCACGCCGGACGGATTGCCGTTGTAGCGCGCGGTGAGGTTGTAGATTTGCGTGCCGAGCTCGACGCGTGCGACGTCGCGCAGATGGAGCACGGAACCATCGGGGTTGGAGCGGAGGATGATGTCGCCGAACTGCTCAGGTGTGACGAGGCGGCCCTGGGTTCGAACGGTGTAGGTAAACTGCTGTCCGTTGGGGACGGGCGGGCCGCCGATCTGGCCGGCGGGGTAGACATTGTTCTGCGACTGGATAGCGTTGATGACATCGGTCGCGGTCACGCCAAGCTGTGCCATTTTGTCGGGCTGCACCCAGACGCGGATGGCGTACTGGCCGCCAAAGATCTGGACGCGGCTGACGCCGGCGACGCGGGTGATCTCATCCTGCAGGTTGATGATGGCGTAGTTGGTGAGGAAGTCGGGGCCGTATTTGCCGCCTGGTGAATTAAGGCTGATGAAGAGCAGCGGCGAGTGCAGCGATTTGAGCACAGTGACGCCGGCGGTGTTGACGATAGGCGGAAGCTGCGACTGGGTCTGCGAGACGCGAAGCTGCGAGAGGACCTGATCGGTGTCGGGATTCGTCTTGACGTCGAAGTCGACGAGCAGCGTGGCCTGGCCGTTATTGGCGCTGATCGACTGCATGTAGAGCATGTTGTCGACGCCATTCATCTGCTCTTCGAGCGGCGTGGCGACGGACTGTTCCAGTGTTTTCGCGTCGGCGCCAGGATAGATGGCCTGGACGTTGATCTCGGGTGGAACGATGTCCGGGTACTGCGAGATGGGCAGGCTCAGCATCGAGACGATGCCGATAACTACCGTGAGGATGGCGATGACGATGGCGACGATGGGCCGCCGGATGAAGAAGTTCGACATGGACTACCTCCCGGCCGCGCCTGAATCGGCGGTAGGAGGAGGTCCACCCCCGCCAGCGCGCTGGCCGGGGACCCCGGGAGGTGTCGAGGTCGGCTGCGGGCTGACGGGCACGCCCTCCTTCAACTTCTGGATGTTGGTGAGGATGATTTGCGTGCCGGGCTGAAGGCCGGAGGTGATGACCCAGTCCTGACCGTGTTGCGGGCCGAGGGTGACGTTGACGACGTGCACCTTATTGTCTGGGCCGACGGTATAGACCTGCTCGATGCCCTGGAGCTCCTGCACGGCGGATTGCGGGACGAGCAGGGCGTTGTGCAGAACATTCGTTTGTGCGCGCACGCGGGCGAACTGGCCGGGGCGAAGGATGTTGCCGGGGTTGGGAAACGATGCGGCGATGCGGATGGCGCCGGTCTGCTGGTTCATCTGGCGGTCGACGAAGATGATGCGACCGGTGTGCGGGAAGACGGAGCCGTTGGAGAGCGTAAGTGTAAGGGGAAGATTGGAGGAGGCGCGCAGAAGATCGGCGTTGCTCTGGTTTGCGCGATGAATGAGCGAGAGGTACTCGCTGTCGGAGATGGAGAAGTAGACCTTGATGGGGTCGAGCTGTGAGACCGAGGTGAGGACGGACTGCGGGCCGACGAGGTTGCCAACCTGCGTGGTGGCCTGGCCGGCGACCCCGGTGATGAGCGAGCGGACCTGCGTGAAGCCGAGGTTGAGTTTGGCGTTGGCGATGGCGGCTTGTGCAGTGGCGACGGCGGCCTGTGCGGAACGGACGGTGGCCTGGGCTTGTGTGGCTGCCTGCTTCTCAGTGTCGAGCTGGCTGGTGGCGATCGCGTGCTCGGCGGCGAGCGGTGTGTCGCGATTGACGTTAATTTGTGCGAGCTGGAGCTGCGCCTGGGCCTGACCGACGGAGCCCTGGGCCTGACCGAGTTGACCCTGCGCTTGTTGCAGGGCGGCCTGGAAGGGACGCGGGTCGATCTCGAAGAGGACCTGGCCTTTTTGGACGACGGAGCCTTCGCGGTAGTCCTGCTTGATGAGATAGCCGGAGACTTGCGGCTGAATGTTGGCGTTGACGAAGCCGTCGAGCGTGCCAACCCAATCGTTGGTGATGGGGACGTCAGACTGCTGCGCGGTGGTGACCTGAACGGGCATGGGGCCCATGCCGCCGGCGGCGGCTGCGGGCTGCGCGTGATCGTTGCAGCCGGCGACAAGTATGGCGACGAGCGCGATAGGGGCGATGAAGAAAAACTGGGCAACACGGGTGAGTTGAAACCCGTGCGGTCTTGTACGACTCATCCAGACCTCTCTGGACACGCGGCTGCGTGCAAATATCAGGAGCTATAGATTCAGCGGAGTGCGATGGGATGCAAAATTTTGCGTCGTGTTCGGCGGATGTTGTTGAGAATGCGTTGCTCTGCTATGGCCGGGTTAATGAGTGGCCCCTAACAGATTAATCGAAAGACTGGCGGCGAGTGCAACGATGAGGGCGAGCGGCATGGCGATAACGCCGGCCTTGAGGAAATCGCCGGCGGTGACGTTGAGGCCTTCGCGCCGGAGGGCGAGGAGCCAGAGGATGGTGGCGAGGGAGCCGGTGACGGAGAGATTGGGGCCGAGGTCGACGGCGATGAGGGTGACATCGCGGAGCAGGCCTTGCGTATGCGTGAGGGTGAGGGTGTTGGCGGCGATGAGGCCGACGGGAAGATTGTTGATGAGGTTGTTGGCGATGGCCACGGTGAAGCCGACGGCCAACGCGGAGATTGGCGCGGCGAGATGAGGGGCGGCGAGGAGAGCGTGTTCGGTGAAGGCGAGCGCGCCGATGCTTTGGACGGCTTCGACGAGGATGAAGAGTGCGGCGACGAGTAAGAGGGTGCTCCAGGAGATTTGTTTGAGCAGCGGAATGGGGCTGGAGTGAGTGCGGATGAGGATGATGGCGGTGATGATGGCGGCGGAGAGGAAGGTGGGGAGGCCGAGATCTTTGCCGAGCGCGGAGGCGATGAGGAGAACGATGACGATGAGGGCGAGGCCGCCGAGGACGAGCTTGCCGTTGGGAGTGAGGGTCGCGTGATCGTCTACGGATGGTTCAAGGCGCGAGGCGAGGGAGTGGCGGAAGTAGAGGCGGAGGACGATCCAGGTTACGACGATGGAGGCGAGTGAGGGCGCGAGGAAGGAGATGAGCCAGCGAGTGAGCGGCGGCATGCCGTTATGGAAGACGACGAGATTGGCGGGGTTTGAGATCGGGAGGATGAAGGAGGCGGCGTTGGCGATCATGGCGCAGGCGAAGAGGAAGGGGAGGGGATCGATGCGCGCGCGGCGGACGGAGGCGAGGACGGCGGGCGTGAGGACGATTGCGGTGGCGTCGTTGGAGAGGCAGACGGTGACGGCGACGCCGGAGAGGTAGAGGAGGGCGAAGAGGCGAGTGGCGGAGCTCCGTGAGTGCGTGACGGCGACGGAGGCGATCCAGTCGAAGACTCCATGCTCGCGGGCGAGTTCGGAGAGCAGCATCATGCCGGCCAGGAAGAGGTAGACGTCGGTTCCTTCGGCGATGGCGTGGCCGGCGAGGGAGAGGGGGATGAGCCGGGTGAGAACGAGAAACAGAGCGCCGGCGCCGACCCAGTAGACCTCCGGGATCCTGCGCGGACGGAGGAGCATGAGGAAAATGCTCAGCCCGACGATGGCGATGAGGGCAGTGTGCGCGGCGAGCGACGGCATCCGTGCGGGCGTTCCTCCAGGGATGAACGTATCAAAGGTATAGATCCGGGGGTATAAATGCGGCGTTTTTGCCAGATTGTTCGGAGAGCGTGAGAATGGATGAAACTCTCTGCTCCAGATGAGGAGGAGTGATGTGCAAGGTTATAGACGAGCTTAAGAACGGTGGCCAACCACCAGAACCGGAAAAGGAGACGCGGGTAAGCCGGCGTTCGTTCCTGACGGGGCTGGGCGCGGCGAGCGTGGCGGTGACGGCGCAGCCATTGATCGCGGCCGTTCCGGGACCGGCGAAGCAGGAGGAGGAGGCGGTTGCTGAGCCGGGCACGGTGCCGCTGACGCTGAGGGTGAATGGCGTGGAACATCGGCTGCATGTTGAGCCGAGAGTGGCGCTGCTGGATTACCTGCGCGAGAACCTGAATCTGCCAGGGACGAAGAAGGGGTGCGATCACGGGCAGTGCGGGGCGTGCACGGTGCATGTGAACGGCAGGCGCGTGTTGAGCTGCATGAGCCTGGCGGTGATGCACGCGAAGGATGAGATTACGACGATCGAAGGGCTCGGGTCGCCGGAGAAGATGCATCCGATGCAGGCTTCATTTGTGGAGAACGATGCGTATCAGTGCGGGTATTGCACGTCAGGGCAGATTATGTCGGCGGTCGCAGTGCTGAAGGAGCCGGTGGGACCGGACGATGATGACGTGCGGAACGCGATGTATGGGAATATCTGCCGGTGCGGCGCGTATCCGAATATTGTGGCGGCGGTGCAGCAGGTTCGACGGATGAGCTAGGGAATCGAGGACCTCCATGGAACAGTTTTCGTTTTTGAGTGCGACGAGTGAGGGCCAGGCCTCGGCGGCCGCGGCGCGCAGCACAACTGCGCAGATTGGCGCGAGCGTGCGCTACATTGCGGGTGGAACGAACCTGGTGGATCTGTTGAAGCTGGATGTGGAGCGGCCGAAGCAGGTGGTGGATATTAATGCGCTGGAGATGAGCGGGATTCAACCGGTGAGCGGCGGCGGGTTGCGGATTGGCGCGCTGGCGCGGAACAGCGATGTGGCGAATGATGCGGCGGTGAAACGCGATTATGGGGTGCTGAGCGAGGCGATCCTGTCGGGCGCGTCGCCGCAGATTCGGAATATGGCGAGCACGGCGGGGAATCTGCTGCAACGGACGCGGTGTCCATACTTCCGCGATCTTGCGCATAAGTGCAACAAACGGGAGCCGGGGAGTGGATGCGATGCGATGGAGGGATATAACCGTTCGCTGGCGATCCTGGGCACGAGCGAACACTGCATTGCGACGAACCCGTCGGACCAGAATGTGGCGCTGATGGCGTTAGAGGCGACGGTTGAGATTCGCGGGGCTGGCTCTAAAAATGGGGGCGAGCGAAAGGTTCCGATTGCGGATTTTTATAAGCTGCCTGGCAACACTCCGCATATTGAGACGGCGCTGGAGCCGGGGGATTTGATTACGGCCGTGACACTGCCGGCGCCGGTGGCGGGTGCGAGGTCGGGGTATCTGAAACTGCGCGATCGTGCAGCGTATGAGTTTGCGCTGGCGTCGGCAGCGGTGGTGATGGGCGTGAGCGGCGGGAAGATCACGCATGCGCGTGTGGCGCTGGGGGGAGTGGGAACGATTCCGTGGAGATCGCGCGAGGCGGAGGCGGAGCTGATGGGAAAGGCTGCGACGCGCGAGACGTTTGTGCGTGCGGCGGAGGCGGCGCTGAAGGATGCGAAGCCGAGATCGGAGAACGGATTCAAGGTGGAATTGGCGAAGCGGTGCATTGTGCATGCGTTGATGACGGTGAACGCAGCTTGATGCTGCGCGCGGCTTAGGGCTTGGGAATCGCGAAGGAGAATGGCGATGCAGGATAACGACGCGAAGCAGGCAGAGGCGAGGACCGAGTTTTCGCCGGTGATTGGAGCGGCGGTGCCGCGCGTGGATGGGCCGGTGAAGACGACCGGGCGTGCGCAGTATGCGGCGGACTACAGCTTTCCGGGATTAGTGCATGCGGTGCCGGTGTGCGCGACGATTGCGAATGGAAAGATCCGGTCGATGGACACGTCGGCGGCGGAGAAGATGCCGGGAGTGGTCGCGGTGCTGCATCACGGAAATATCGGACCACTATTTCATACGGTCCCGGGGTCGCATGCCGGACTGAATGAGGAGCGGCAGCCGTTTGAGGATGAGGAGATCCACTACTGGGGACAGTATGTGGCGCTGGCAGTAGCGAAGACTCTGCAGCAGGCGCAGGCCGCGGCCGCGGCGGTGCGCGTGACGTACGACGCAGAGAAGCCGAACGTGTCGCCGAGGCTGGACGATGCGGGTGTTGACACGCGCACGGAGAGCAAGCGCGGCGATGTGGGTGCGGGCTTCAACGGCGCGCCGGTGAAGCTGGACGAGACGTATGCCACTCCGGTGGAGACGCACAACCCGATGGAGATGCACGCGACGACGGCGGTGTGGGATGGGCAGCGGTTCACGCTATATGAGTCGACGCAGGCGGTGGTGGGGCATCAGCGCTCGATGGCGCAGGTGCTGGGTGTGCCGAAGGAGAATGTCCGGGTCATCTCGAAGTTCATTGGGTCGGGGTTTGGCGGCAAGCTAAGCCCGTGGCCGCATTCAGCGCTGGCGGCGGCGGCGGCGCGCCAGTTGAACCGGCCGGTGAAGTTGATGGTGACGCGCAGGATGATGTTCTGGGATGTGGGGCAAAGGCCTCACACTCAGCAGCAGATTCGGTTGGGCGCGACGCCGGATGGGAAGCTGGTATCGCTTGAGCAGCATTACAGGAATCACACATCATTTGTGGGGAACTATCACGAGAATTGTGGAGAGGCGACGCCGTTTCTTTACAGCACGCCAAACCTGGAGGTGACGTCGGCGCTGGTGAAGAGAAACGTCGGAACACCGTGTCCGATGCGCGGGCCGGGTGCTGTACCGGGATTGTTTGCGCTGGAGTCCGCGATGGATGAGCTGGCAATCAAGCTGAAGATGGACCCGGTGGAGTTGCGGCTGAAGAATGACACGCTGATGGATGAGAGCAACGGAAAACCGTTTTCGTCGCGACATTTGAAGGAGTGTTTGCAGGTCGGCGCGGAGAAGTTTGGGTGGTCGAAGCGGACGCCTGAGGTGGGCTCGATGCGCAAGGGGGATGTGGTGCTGGGGTGGGGAGTTGCAGCGGCGTCGTGGGGTGCGTGGCGAGGAGGATGCCAGGCCACGGTGATGCTGAAGGACGATGGCACGGCGCGGGTGACGTGCGCGGCGCAGGATCCGGGCATGGGGACGTACACGATCTTTGCGCAGATTGTGAGCGACAAGACGGGCCTTCCTCTGGACAAGATCGAGGTGCTGCTGGGTGATTCGGATTTCGTGCCGGGAGCTACATCGGGCGGATCGACGTTGACGGCGACGGTGATGCCGGCGGTTGCGGATGCGGCGAACGGCGCGGTGCAGCAGGTGCTGGCGATGGCCGCTTACCGGGTGAAGAAGTTTGAGGGAAAGAAGCCCGAAGAGCTGGTGATGAATGGCGGGAGCGTGCACCTGAAGGCCAACCGGGAGATCGCTGTGCCGTTCCAGGAGGCACTGCGCGCGGCGAAGGCAGGGTATGCGAGTGCGGATGGGAAGTCGGGTGGGCTGGGCTCGGACACGAAGGCACGCGACTACTCGACGCACTCGTTTGGTGTGCAGTTTGCGGAGGTGGAGTGGAGGCCGCAGATTGCGCAGTTGCGTGTGAGCCGCGTGGTGACGGTGATGGATGCGGGACGGATTATCAATTTGAAGACGGGAACAAACCAGATTGAGGGCGCGGTGGTGATGGGGATCGGCATGGCGCTGCTGGAGAAGACCGTGTACGACCCGCGCAATGGGCATCCGATCAACGACAACTATGCGGACTACCTGGTGGCGACGAATGCAGATGTGCCGAAGCTCGATGTGCACTTTCTCGGGATTCCTGACCCGATGATGGGGGAGTACGGCGCGCGGGGGATTGGTGAGATCGGGCTTGCCGGTGTAGCGCCGGCGATTACGAGCGCGGTGTATCACGCAACGGGCGTGCGGGTGCGCGAGCTGCCGGTGAGGATCGAGGATCTGCTGCGGTCGACTGTGGTTTAGCGGCTGCGATGGTGTAACTACTGCGCGGCGGAGCGTGAGACAGCGGCCGGCGGTGTGCGATCTGCCTGCTGGCTGATGCCGTTATCCGCCATGGCAGAGGCGATTGGAATGCCAAGGAGGACTTTTACGGCAACCTTCTCACTGCCCATGGCGGCGGGTTCGAAGTACCAGTGCGTGAGGCTTTCGACGAGGCCCCCGTTGAGGCGCTGATCGGGCGATTCCATGACGTGGAACGCTTCGAGCTTGCCGTCGGCTTTGAGATTGGCCTGGATGACAACGACGCGGCCGATGTTGGCGGCGACGGCGGCAGGCGGAAGCTGTGGGAGTCGCTGATCTTCAGCAAAGGGTGGTGTGAGTGCGACGCCGGGGTGCGCGATTCGGACTTCGCGTGAGGCACTGTACTGGAGGCTCCAACGGGAGCCGCGGATGCCGAGCTTGGAGACGTCGAGGTAGACGGTGTAGACGGGGCCGTCGTTGAACACGCCAAAGTCACGGACGGCGCCGCCGCTGCCGGCGTTGGAGAGGATACTGAGACCGTACGCTCCGTGCGGGTTATTTGGATCGACAGTGGCATCTGAGGGAGCGGAACGAAGAGCGTTGCCGCCAGAGCCGCCGACGATCGTCATGCCGGAGAACGGCGCGGAGCCGTTGCCGCCGGCGGGAGAGGAGCCGTTGCCATTTCCCATACCGGCGCCGGAGGTGTGACCTGAACCGAGGCCTCCGCCGTTGCCGATGCCTCTGCCAGACGAGGAACCCGAACCGGCGATCTCTGAAGTGCCACCGCCGGAGCCTTTGCCGTGCGGGCCGTCGGCTCCCGATCCTGAGGCGGAGGCGGCGTGTCCTTTGCCTGCTCCGGTGCCAGACGCAGCGGTGCCGGAGCCGGAGACGCCGGCAGTTGTGGAGGTGCCACCCGTGCTGTGGAGTTCGGCGACGTTAGGATTGGCGAAGACCTCAAACCGGCCATGAAGTTCGGCGGCAGGGATGTCGTGCTCAGAGAGTGTGGATTGAACCTCCATGGAGTTGACGACGAGGAGATTGCGATTGTCGGTGCCGCCGGCTGGAGTTGCGGTTGATGGCGGGGCCGGGGCGCTCTTCGCGACGACAGCCGGGGCGGCTGGCTTGGCGACAGCCGGTGGAGCGGGTGGCGGCTTAGGCGCGTCGTAGGAACGGCCCCTGGTGGCGAAGGCGGCGAGCTTCGGTGTATCGGCAAGTTCGGTGGCAGAGGTGAGGGCAACTGTGTCGACTGTGGATGGCTGGATCCTGGGCAGCGCGGGTGTAACTATGGCGGTCAACTTCGGCGCGGAGAGCGTGGGCATCTGGCGCCCGGCAGCCAGCCGAACGATGCTGGGAATCGGGAGTGCGGTGGCGAGGCGAGGAGGATGCGGAAGATCCGGTTGCAGAATGGTCTGCACGGAGTTTGTCGCGTCTGGAGTGTTGGAGATGATGTGTTGCGGGCCTGTGTGCAGGAGCGCCATGGAGGACGCACTCGAAGCTGCGTTGCGGCCAGGGGCGGAGCGTGCTGACGCCGCGCCCGGCGATGATGCGGACGCAGAAGAGGATTGGAGATTGGGAAGAATGGGTCTGCTGGTTTGCGGCTGTTCGATGTCCATGCGCTGGTAGCGCTGACGAACGCGGAGGGGACCGTCACGGATGACGGGGGCGAGACTCAGCAGAAAAATTGTGGCGAGGACAACGAGATGCACGCTGCCGGAAGCGGGTAGCCCACGCGCGGGAAGGCCGGTAGTTTCAGCGATGGTCGGTGTCGAGACGATCGGGCGTGAGTTAACTAGTGGCACGGGAGATGTCCGGTTGTGCACGTGCTTGCTGGGGCTCGTGGCAGCAGAGAAAAGGACATAACCAGCGCAATCTCACCGAGGTTGTGGCCGAACTCGCTTCTGCGATGGCGATGAGCAATCGACGGCATTGCCCAGGCCGTTCGCAGGTCAGGAGCTTTGCAGATGGGGTCAGTCTAGTCCTCGAAGAGGCAATGTCAACGAAAAAGGTAAGGGTGAAGTACGGGGTGAAAGCGCAAAAGATAATCGTATTCAGATAAAACTGTTACGACAGCTAAGTGTAAGTAACTCATGGGTAACTTAGCGGGATAAGCGGCAGAAAATAGATTTGTTGGGTAGTAAGGCGCGACTTAGAATCCGGATATGCGGCGGAAGCAGACGGAGTAGCACGCAGCGGTCATTTTTTGCTTGTGCGCGGCGAGGGAATCATGAGTTCCGTAGCAGGTTTACCTATAACTGCCGAGGCTCCGGAAACTGCGGCACCGGGAGCACCGGTGTGGTGCCCGTTTCATGTAACTCTTGCCGCGACCATTGCGCTGATTACGTTCTTTTTCTGCGGACAATCGATAGCAGATCCTGACATCTGGTGGCACCTGAAGGATGCGCAGATCCTTGTGCAACAGCATCACTGGATGCGGGTCGACCAATTCTCTTACACGGTCACTGGAGCGCCGTGGGTGAACTCCGAGTGGCTTTCAGAGCTGGTGTTTTATGGAATGTGGCGGCTGGGGGGAGTCGCCGCGCTGTTCTTCGGCTATGTGGCGATCGTCGAGACCCTAATGCTTGGGATTCTGTTGCTGGCGTATCGCGCGAGTGGTTCGATCAAAGCATCAGCCTTAGCGGCCGGAGTGTCGGTACTGCTCGCAGTGGTGAATTTTGGACCGAGAACGATCCTGTTAGGTTGGGGCTGCCTGCTGGCACTGATGTTCGTGCTTTGGAAGCTGATGAGGACTGGTAACGCTCCGCTGTGGACGGTGCCACTGATTTTTCTGCTGTGGGTAAACCTGCATGGGTCATGGTTAGTTGGGCTATTGGTGTTCGGGATTGTTGTGGGCAGCGGGTTTGTCTCGGGCGCGTGGGGCAAGGTAGTTGCGGAGCGGTGGACGCCAATTCAGCGGCGCAGGCTGCTTGTGACCACGGCGGCGATTGTGCCGGCCCTGTTTATAAACCCTTATGGTTACAAGGGAGTCTTTTACCCGTTCGATCTTGCTTTCCGGCAGAAACTGAATGTGGAGCACGTGGTTGAGTGGGCTTCTGTGAATTTTCATGAGCCAAGGGGAAAGATTGTGTGTGGGCTACTGCTCACACTCTTCCTGCTGGCAGTGGCTGGGAGGCGTCAATGGAAGCTGGCAGAAGCAGGGCTGGTGATCTTCGGGCTTTATATGTCCCTGACGTATGTTCGGTTTCTGTTCCCGGCGGCTATTTTGATAGCGCCTATCCTGGCGCGGCAGATGGATTTTATGCCGGCTTACAACAGGAGCATCGACAAATCATGGGTCAACGCGCTGTTCTCGGCTGCTGTGCTGATTGTGATTGTTTTCCGATGGCCGGCAACGAGGAAGATCAATGAAGATTTAGCGAAGAAGATGCCGCTTGGTGGCGTGCATTACCTGCAGACGCATATCGCGCCGGATGAGCGCGTTTTCAATCACTATATGTACGGCGGATGGATGATCTGGAGCCAGCCGTCGATTCCTACGTTTGTAGACAGCCGCACGGATATTTTCGAGTACAACGGAGTGCTGGCCGACTACCTGGACACGATTGGACTAAAGAATTCGCTGGCGATTGTAGATAAATATCACGCAAGGTACATCTTTTTTCCGTCGAAGGATGATCCGTTCACGTATCTGATTCGGCACACAACCGGATGGCACGTTATTTACGACGACGGGGTGAGTTGCGTGTTTGAGAGGAATCCGGCAGGGGGTTAGGAAGTAACTGGGTCGACCTGCAGGAGGTCTCCTAGCTCGGTGTTCGAAGCGGCGATGGTTCCGGGAGGAAGTTCGAGCGCGCTCGATGCTTTCCAGTTAATCGACGTCATGCGAAAAGGACGCAGATTGGCGTAGGCAGAGAGGACGCGATGCTCTCTGTCCAGCAGAAGAACGTCGATGCTGAAGCGCATCCAAAACGTGTGAACTCCGTTGGATGGCCGGATGAGGAGTCCGTGTCCGGCAGCAAGGGAACTGCGGCCCATGAGCCCCACAAAACGGGTGAGCGACGTATCCGCAACGCCAACCCGGTGTCCAAGCACGGAGTGCCGGACGGGGTTGGATATACAGAGGTACTCCGCGCCCCGTGAACCCATAGAGCGAAGTGCCTAAACCTTGCGCTTGCGTCGCTGAATAAGAACGAGAAGCACCACGACGAATAGAACTCCTGCAACAACGCGAATAATTGTGGGTGTATCCATGCTTTCTCCCTTTCAAGGTAGATAAGACATCTGATGGTGCGCTTTAGAAAAGATTCTGGATATTGTGAATGATACTGATAAACGCGGGCGCCAATAACACAATGAACATACTTGGAAAGATAAAAAAAACAAGAGGAAATACCATTTTTATGGTCGTCTTTGCGGCGAGTTCTTCTGCTTTCTGACGTCGCTCGGTGCGGAGCGAACCGGAAAACACCGCAAGTGCCTTTGAAATCGGAGTACCAAATCTGTCCGTCTGAACCAGCATGCTGACGAAGGCGGAGACAATTTCAAGCTTTGTGCGCTCAGCCATATGTCTCCAGGCGTCAATACGTGGAGTTCCGGCGCGCTGTTCGAGGCTGATGAGGTTGAACTCGTCGCTGAGGTCGGGATGTGTGCCGGCGAGCTCCGCTCCGACGCGCAGAAGAGCCTGATCCAGCCCCAGGCCGGCCTCCATGCAGATAGCGAGGAGGTCGAGCGCATCGGGCAGACCCAGGCGAACGCGCTCGCGCCGCTGGCGGACCAGCCGGGACACGAACAGGTCCGGCACATAGAACGCGAAGATTGTGCCAACAATGAACCAGAAGATAACGTTGTCACGGATCAGCAAGCTGATGAGGACCGCGGTGATTGCAGTAAGCAGCAGTCGGGCGGCATAGAAGATTTCGACGTGGTAGGGCTGCCGGTAGCCGGCCATGGCGAGCTGGCGCGCAGCACTGATGCTGTTGTTGATACCGATTGTGCGGCGGATTCGCTCGGTTACTGAACCGACTTCCGTGAGGATGGCTGCTGGTCTGAAGGTGGGCGCAGCGGCAGCCGGTTTGAATCCCTGCACGGCTTCGAGGAGGCGCGCCTCGGCAGAGGCGCGGCGCTCGAAGGTCAGAACGACCAGGGTCGTACCCAGGAAAATAGTGAGACCGGCGGCGATGAGGATATAGACCATGGTTACACCTTGATGCGAACGATGCTGCGAATCACGAGAATTCCCAAAATCATGAACACGCCGCCTACAACCAGCAGGTGACGGCCGAACGGCTCGTTGAGCAGGGGAGCTGTGTAATTGGGGTTGAGTGCGTTGAGGGCGAAGAACATAACGATCGGGAGCACGCAAAGGATCCAGCCGGTCAGGCGACCTTGCGCGGTGTAGATACGAATCTCGCCTTGAAGGCGGATTCGCTCGCGAAGCAGACCTGTCGTTTTGTCGAGGACCTCAACCAAATTGCCGCCTGTCTCGCGCTGAATAAGCATCGCGGCGACGAGGAACTGAACGTCAGAAACGGGTATGCGATCCGCGAGATTCAGGAGAGCGTCACGAAGCGGGAGACCAAGATTTTGTTCTTCGGAGACCCGGCGGAACTCTTTGCCGACCGGGTCGGCGATCTCCTGCCCGACGAGATCAAGTGCGGCGGTCAAGGAATGGCCGGCCTGGAGAGCACGAGAGACCAGATCCATTGCATCAGGAAGAAGTGAAGCGAATCTCTTGAACTGACGTCTCCGTCGAGCGACGACATACATATAGGGCGCGACGAACGCGATGCCTACGAGGAGCGGAATGATGAGCGGATTAATCGAGAGGATCTCGCAAATCCAGTAGACGACAAGGAACGCGGTGAGGGAGCCAAGCAACAGGCGGCCCACCGACCAGTCCAAGTCAGCTTCGATGATGAGCTTCTGAAGCCGTGCCGCTGGTGTGAGCTTGCCGAACAGGCGATTGAGCCATGGGATCTTGCTGTATGAATCACGGCGAAGAATATCGATGTGTTGGGAGACTCTGGCCGGACCGCGGCCGGCCGCTGCTTCGAGGCGCGAGTGGGCAAGCTTCTCCGCACGCGTTGGTTGAGTGAACACCACTAGCACGGTGAAGACAGCCACGAGGATGAAGACAAAGAGAAGAAGGAGAGACATGGCCGATTCCAGCTATACGTCGACAACGTGGTTGTAGATATCCATAGGAACTCCGATCCCGGAGGCCTGAAGTTTTTCGAGGAACTTGGGGACGATGCCAGTGGCCTGGAAGCGGCCGATCACTTTGTTGTTAGGGCCGAGTCCGCGCTTCTCAAAGCGGAAGATGTCCTGCAGGCTGACGACATCCTGAGACATTCCGGTGATTTCGCTGAAATGAGTGATCCGGCGAGTGCCGTCACTCATGCGCGAGATCTGGATGATGATCGCAACGGCGGAGGCAACCTGCTGACGGATTGCTTTTTCGGGAAGGTTCAAATTCGCCATCATCGCCATGGTTTCCATGCGAGCGATGGCATCTCGGGGGCTGTTGGCATGGATGGTTGTGAGGGAGCCGTCGTGGCCGGTGTTCATGGCCTGCAGCATGTCCAGCGCTTCTTCGGCGCGAACCTCACCAACGATGATGCGATCCGGGCGCATGCGCAGAGAGTTGACGACCAGCTCGCGCTGGCGGACACCACCGCGGCCCTCCAGGTTGACGGGGCGGCACTCGAGGCGAACGACGTGGTGCTGCCTGAGCTGGAGTTCGGCCGAGTCTTCGATGGTGACGATGCGCTCGGTGTCGGGGATAAAGCTGGAGAGCACATTCAGCAGTGTGGTCTTTCCGGCACCGGTACCGCCGGAAATGACGATGTTCAGACGAGCTTTGATGGCTCCTTGAAGAAGCTGCAGCATCTCCGGTGTAATGGTGAGGTTGCGGAGTAGATCGGCGGCCTCAAGCGGCGTCGTGCCAAAGCGGCGGATGGAGAGGATGGGGCCATCGACCGCGAGCGGCGGGATAATGACATTCACGCGGGAGCCATCGGCCAGACGCGCGTCCACCATAGGTGACGACTCATCGACACGGCGCCCCACGGCCGAGACGATCTTGTCGATGATGTGCATGAGGTGTACCTGGTCTTTGAAGGTGACCCCGGTCTTTTCGAGCACGCCGGAACGCTCGACGTATACCGCGCTGTGGGTGTTGACGAGGATGTCGTTGATGGTCGGGTCTTGAAGAAGCGGCTCGAGCGGGCCAAGGCCGAAGACTTCGTCGAGAACCTCGCGGCAGAGGCGGTCCTTCTCGACCATGCTGAGAGGCGTGTCGAGTTGCGTCATCAGGTCCTGAATGACGGCGAGAATCTGTTGACGTGCGCGGAGGTCCTGCAGATTGCGCAGCTTCTCCAAGTCGATCTTGGCGAGCATGTCGCGATGCAGCGCGGACTTGATCTCCTGATAAGCACGGGCGTTGACGCCGGGCCGGGATGAATCATTGCCGCGAATCGGTGGAATGCGGCTAAAAGAAGGTACGACTTCATTCATGGAGCCCATGTTGACCTCCCTGCATACTGCTGTCCGCGATTAAACTAGCCCGAGATTCCGAGAACGTTGAAACGAGAGCGTGCCTGATGAATCCGCTTCTCGATGTTGTTGTCTAGTGTTGATTCCAGTGAGCCGTTGAGGCGGAGCGTCCACTTACCGATGCCCTGCATGAAGTCGGACCGTGACTTGATGGACACCGGAATTCCAGTGGCAATCGCTTCTCCAAGCTCCTGCTCAGAGTTCGGAATGATGAGTGAGATTTTTCTGTGCAACGCCTTCTCGATGTTTTCGACCGAGAGGGGAGCTTTCTTTGTCCATCGATTGAGGACAACCTGCGACTTGGACGTCGGGAAATTCAGACGCAACAGATAGTCAAGATAGCGGGACATTGCGCGTACCGCAGGCAGCCGAGGTGTGGCGATGAGCGAGAATTCGTCGCTGAGCTCAACAATCGCCAGGTTCTGCTCGTCGAAGCGCGCGTCGGTATCTACGACCACGTAGTCATACATTCGAAGCAAAAAGCGCAAGGTCTGCTGAACTGCCTCGGGTGTGGTCTTCGGGGTCGCTCCGAGTCCCTCAGGGGACGCCAGCACTTCGAGGCCACTCTCGTGTTTGAGAACGAAGCCCTGGAGCAGTTCGGCATCCATGCGGTTGAGATTGCAGGCGAGCTCGTAGAAACCGTAGCTGTGGTGTTCAAGGCCAA
Organism: Bryocella sp.; assembly: GCA_036273275.1. Classification (GTDB taxonomy): domain Bacteria; phylum Acidobacteriota; class Terriglobia; order Terriglobales; family Acidobacteriaceae; genus Granulicella. Next base: position 50,552 of record DASUHZ010000107.1, on the reverse strand, counting down.
GGTGCAGTGTCACCTCGCCCAATTCCGGCTGGTGATCGACGAGGAGCACTTTCTTGCCTCGCTTGGCCAGGGAATAGGCAAGATGAACAGCCAGGGTGGTCGTTCCAACGCCGCCTTTAACGCCCATGAGCGTGACGAGCTTGCCTTGTTCGTCGGAGACGAAGGAGTCCCGTTTCTTGCGCGCAACCTGCGAAAGTGCATCCTGAACGCGGTCCGCAACGAGCGGCTTTTCCAGGTACTCCGTGCAGCCTGATCGCATCGCCTCGATGATCGCTTCCGGTTCCATGCGACTGGAGACGGCGAAGATCGAAATGGGATGCAGAGAGGTTCGACGCAGATACTCGACTGTCTCCAGGGCCATGGGACGATCGCGGTCGAAATCGATGATGCAGACCTCGGGATGCACTTCGCGGAAGGAGCGGATGAGCGAAGCATCCTTTTCGCCGAAGTATTGTTGAAGAGAGGCGGCGAGCGTGAAGCCGGGCACGGACGGCACAATGCGACCGAGGAGATGGACGGCGGCGTCGTCCAGATGAATCGCCAGGATGGACATCTCCTGGTTGCTATCCGGGTTCGAGTTTCCGAACATATCAGCGCACCGTAATTCCTATCTCTGCACTATGGGTGTAGCGGTTCCTGGAACTTTGTGGGACCCGGGGAAATGCTGATCGAAACGATTTGGATCGAGGGCCGGGACGACGGGCTTCGGCAACAATGGAACGGGGCTCGGGATTCCGAGCGGATCCACGATTGTCGGCGTCACGACCACCAGGAGTTCGGAGGTGGTGAGGTTCTTGGAATGCGAGTGAAAGAACAGGCCCAGAATTGGAATGTCCCCGATCCCTGGAATCTTGCTCATTTGGATCGTGGTGTTGGAGTCGAGTAGCCCGGCGATGCCGAAGCTTTGGCCATCTTTCAACTCAACGGAGGTCTCAGCGCGGCGTGTAGAGAGAGCGGGGACCGTGAAACCGGAGATTGTGACAGCGTTCCCGTAATCGAGAGAGCTGACCTCTGGAGCCACCTTTAGCCGAATGGAGTTATCCGGTTCGATCGTACCAGTAAAGTCGAGCTTGATGCCGTAGGGACGGAACTGGATTGTAACTGCGCCGGCGCCTCCGGCCGCTGTTCCCTGAACGATGGGATAGGGAAACTCGCCACCGGCGAGGAAGTGGGCAGGTTCTCCGCTGACCGCCAGCAGGTCGGGTTCCGCCAGGATCTGGAGGACGTTCTTCGTCTCAAGATCCTGAATCAGGGCGCCGAGATTGAGATCTGGGCGGAAGAGAAAGATGTTGAGCAGGCTGGTGGTGCTGAAACTGGAAGTGGTTCCCTGAACATTTCCGCCTATCGTGCCGGCGATCGTACCTCCTGCGGTGGGAGGCGTGAACTGCTGCGTCGAAACAGTGCCGATAGTGTTGGCTCCGCCCGTACTGAGAAGATTGAATCCGAAGGTGTTCATCTTTCCACGATCCACTTCGGCAAAGCGGACTTTGAGCATGATCTGTTTGCTGTGCGCCGGGGTAAAGACCAGGAGGCCGTTGACGACCTCTTTGGAGTAAGTCTGTGCCATCTTGAGGACAGTGTCGGCGACGCCTTGATCGGTGACGGTGCCGGAGAGAACCACCCGGCCTTCTTCGGCACGCGCCTCGATGGGCTGATTTGGATAGGTTTGCTGGAGCGCGGCGCGTAATCCGGCGATGTCGACGTCGGATGAAACCTCCAGCATGCGCGAACGTCCGTCCTCGTCCCAGAAGACGACGTTGGATGAGCCCGGCGCCTTTGCGGTGATGACGACCTGCGTCGGTTCGGTTGTGGTGCTCTCAATCACGGCGGGATTGCTCACGTAGATTTTGCGAAGTCGAGCCTGCATAGTGACGATGATGGAGCGGCCGACGAGGATGTGAACGGTCTCGGTTTCAGCGGACGTTTGAGGGACGGCTGCGGCCGGGGCGGCTGGTGTTTGAGGCAAGGTGTCCGTCTGAGATACGGCAACGGACGCAACGCAAAGTGGAACAGCAAGGGTTAGTACCAGTCCTGCTCGAACGTGCATATCGGAGAGCCTCATCCTGCGACTAGAACTTCGTGACGGTGTGTTTATCCCCTGCGATGGTTTCGACACTATAGAACTCGGCAGGTCGGGGTTGAGGTTTTGGAGCGGCGGCCACGTGCGGCCTGGGAGCGACCGGAGTGACGTCCGCGACCAGCTGTGAGGCGAGAACCGGTTTCGGCTCGGGCTTGTTTTGATCGGCGCCGTTTCTCAGGACGAATTGGACGGAGCCTTGCTGGGTTGCGAGTACGAGCTTCTGTGCGTCGCGCGGACTGAGAAGCAACGTGACGACGTTGACGGTGGCGGGTCTGCCTTTCGGGTCAGGTTCGAGGGTCTGTCCGGCAGTGAGCACTTCAACGTTTTGAAGGATGGTTTGCGTGAGCGGCGCCGGTGCGTTCTCCGGACGATAAGTGAGAAGAACATCCACGTGACTGCCGGGGTAGACGAACCCCGCCACACCGACCACGTCATTGGACCGGATCGAGATGGCGCGCATGCCTTCCGGGATCTTTACCGACAGGCCCAGGCCGGATCCGGGCGCGGCCAGATCACTCTCAACCACCGGTTGATTTGCGCTGACGGGATAGATGAGGGAACGGCCAAGCACCTGTTCGGGCCGGGAGAATGCGCCGGTAAGGGGCATTGACGCGGGCCATTCGACGACCCTGAGGTTCTCGGGAGCGAGTGGCGTTCCGGCCGGCAGCTGATCCACCGCGGCCACGACACGAACTGTGGTCGGAGACTTGCCTCGCTCGCTGCGGAGATGGGAGTAGAGAAGATAAGTTGCGCCGGCCGAGAGAACGAGAGCGATGAAGAGCGCGAGGGAGATTCGACGAATATCCATGACTTCAACCCTTCCAAACGGTCGAGATCAATGTGCCCACGGCGCCTGCCGCAATGGCGAGACCATAAGGCATACGCACGGCGTTGGCGCTGGAGAGATTCAGCGCCGGGTTTTGACGCAAACCGCTGGTTGCGTGAAACCGGATCACCGCAGCAATGTTGGAGAAGGTAGTCCGGTATCGCTTGAGAACAATGACATATCCCAATGCAAGGAGACCACCGGCCAGGGCGCAGACGATGAGTGCCAAACCGGCGTTGCGATAGCCCACCCATGCGCCTACCGCAGCCATGAGCTTGACATCGCCACCCCCCATCGCGTGAATCATAAAAAGCAGGAAGAAAGCCCCGCCGCAAAGAATCATGCCGAGCAGCCCCTCAAGCAGCCCATCCCAGCCAAGAAAAGTGAAGCGAACTACGAGAGCGACCAGAATTGCCGGATAGGTCACCCGATTCGGAATGCGGGCAGAGATGACATCGAACCAGGCGCCGAAAAGCGCTGCGAGAACCGCTCCATCCAGCAGCCAGATGTGCATGTCAACCTCTTGCCCGAAAAGCATTTCAAACCGAAAAAAACAGACGCCGGCCGCGGAGGTTGTGCCCACCACGACCGGCAGTGTCGATTAGCTTGACGGACCGACAGCGCTGCTGAGCTGGCTTCCGATATTGCTAAAGGCATTGTTGATGTAGTTGGCGACGGTCCTCATGCCAGCAACGGCACCGAGAGCGATAAGAGCGCAGACGAGCGCGTACTCGATCAGATCCTGACCGGATTCGTCCTCGTGCAACATGGAGGCGAGATTGCGAAGAGTCATGGTGGTTCTCCTTGGGAAAGGTAAACAGTGCGGCGTATTCGGATGTAGTGTTCTTTGAAAGCTAGCCCGATTGGTTCGTTCACAATCGCGCGTCCGCACTGCGCAAAGACGAAGGACGTGCGCATAGCTGAGGAGTGAAGGTTCGCCTTGAGGTTATAACTCGGGGCGTGCCGTCTTAGGCTCAATCCCTCTTCCGTATGGCTATCGTGCCGTTACAACTATCAGCCGCTACTCTCAGTGTCAATGACTTTTAGTAACTTTCGCCGCTGTTACCACTACTTTCGTAAGCGACATCTTTCCGCAAGTAACTCAATCTTGCGCAAAGGTCGCCCTAACCGTGCCGCATTCGTCAAGCGAACGGGCTGCGTCGGTTTGGTTCCACAATTACGTGGTGGGCGCGGCCGCCCAGACTGATGTTAACTCTTGTCACGACGGAATTGATCCCGAGGAGATAGCGCGGCTTTCCATCCAGGCCCGTCACCAGGCGAGTGGTACCGTGCACGTGAGCGAGTGACTGGCCACCCAGTTTGAGCTCGGCGCTGCCGGCGCCGTAGCGGAGCTCCGCGATTTTTCCGTTGTGCAGTGAAACAGAAAACACACCATGTTGTGCCGCTGCACACGCCGGCCGAATGTTCCAGTGCAATTCGTCGTCCTGCATTCTGACGCCAGCGAGGCGCCAGGTGTAGTCGTATAGCACCAACGCTGCGGGAGAGTAGCTGGCCGAGCCTGATTGCGTGAATACGCCGGTCAGAGGATCGACCTGCTGACGAAATGACGGGTCGTGCAGGATTGCGTCGCACCACTGCTGCATCATGTGCGCAAACTCTGCCGAGCGATTGTAGTGATCGAACCATCGGCCGGCACGCAGCGCGGTGAGCGCCTGCGAAGGGCCGCCCCAGGAGTTGCGCGGAATCGGGCGAACGAAGGTTGGATCATCCAGCGCGATCGAGGGTAGAGGATAAGGAGCCCAGAATGCATGCGGGTTTCCCAATTGTCGCGACCAGAGCGTGTCGAAGGTTTTCTGACTAACGACATGCTCGCCGCAGATGCGAGAGAGGATGTCGCTGCGAACCTTGACGAAATTGTTGTGAGCGTCGAGATCATAGAAGGCAGCATCGTCAGAAACGTAGAGTTTCTGGAGAATGAGTTTGCGAAGGCTTTCTGCGCGATCGAGCCACTGACTGGATTCCGAGGATTTACCCAGAGCGCGGGCCATTGCGGCCAGTGCGATGCGCCCACCGTAGACAGTTGCCGAGAGGTCCGGGCACAGGCGCGGCAGCTTGGGGTTGGGAGGACATTGGCGCGCGTCTTTGTTGGGGCACTGATTGGCGCAGCCGGCCCAGCGCGGGCTGTTGTCCATGCCCGTGTCGTAGGTGCAGAAGCCTTCGATGAGACCGGCGCCGCGCGTGTTGCGATAGCGCATCAGCCATGCGTCCCAACGCGAGCAGGACTTGTAGGCGGTCTCCAGCAACTCCGAGTCGCCGGTCGCATGCGCGAGCTCCCATGCTGTTGCGGCGATGGGGACGACCATCTGGATCTGACCGAAACCGGTCTCTGAACGCTTATTATTCGCAGGGAGCTGGCCGTCCTGGCGCTGCAGAGCGAAGAACGTCATGTGCGTGTTGCGTGCGACGTCAGGACGGAACAGCGAGTAGACGAGCGATTCATGTGGACCGCACTCCTGCCAGGTGCCTGCGTACTCGGCGCCTTCGATGAGCACCGGGCCGGGGAAGTGTGGAAGCACCTGAACGTTCGCCGCGAGGACCTGCAGAGCGCGATCATAAGCCTGCTGCCACCTAATGTTCGACGTGGAGAACGATGGGGTGTTGCCGGCCGGCGAGCTGGACTGTGCGAGCAGCGCCAGCGGACGCATCACCGGCGCAAGCGTTGTGAGCGCGGCTGCCTTCAGGAGGTCGCGGCGTTGCATACGGGGCTCGGTGCCGGTGCAGTCGATGCCGACTCTGCGGAGTGCAGTAGCGTGGCGGCCCACGATGACACAGCCGCGGCAAAGGCATCCGGTTCCCTGGGCGACGCGCCTTCGAGTGCAGCGAGCTGCACCGCGAAGTTGCCGATTGTGGAGCTCTCGGGAGCCCCGCGGCGAACGGGAAGGCCGGTTCGCTCTGCCGTCAGCCGGCAGAGCAGATCATTGCGACAGCCGCCGCCGACAACAACGATTTCAGTGGGCTGCACGCCGGTGTAGCGCCGAAGCTCTTCGAGCGCGCGAGCATACGCCGCGGCAAGGCTATGAAAGATCAGCGCGGCCATGCGCGCGGCTCCGGCAGGGCTCTCATCCAATGTCGGGTGGCCTTGCGCGCGCAGTTGAGCATTGATGCGCGAGGGCATGTTCCCGACCAGGCCAAGTTCGGGATCGGCGACGTCAAGGAGAGCGAAAGGTTCCGCCTCGACGGAGGCGCGGCGTACAAGCTCTTCCACGGTGAAGGAGGTGCCGGCGGCTTCCCACGCATCGATGCACTGCTTGAGGAGCCACATGCCGTTGACGGCTTTGTGAAAGCAGATGCGATTCCCGACAGCGCCAAGATTGGTGAAATCATCGGCGAGCGCCGCGGGCGAGTTGCAGGGCGCGGACAGCAGCGCTCCGATAAGCGACCACGTGCCGGAGCTGATGTAGGCCCACTGCTTCGCATGTGCGGGAATCCCGGCGATTGCTGACGCGGTGTCGTGACAGGCGGGTGCAATGAGTTCGGTGTCGCGCAGCGCGGGAAGATCGCCGGGTGGGCGGCCGGCGGTGGAGAGCCTGCCGAGCCGAGTGCCGGGTTGAGCGAGCTTCGCGGCGCGCCCAAGATCGAGGCCCGCAGCCGCGAAGATCTCCGGGCTCCAGTCGCGGGTGGCAAGGTCGATCATGCCGGTGTGCGTAGCGTTGGTGTATTCGGCGAATGGCGTGGCACCCCAGCGCGTCAGCATGTACTCGGGCAGATTGAGCCAGCGTGTGCCAGGCGGGAGATTGTCCACCTTGTCGGCGTAAAGCTGATACAAGGTGTTGAGCCGAGCGAGTTGAATGCCGGTGATCTCGTGCAAGCGGACAGGCGAAATCTTTGTGTGGAGCTGTTGCTGCGCGGCGACTGTACGCTCGTCGCGGTAACAAAACGGTGCATCGAGAGGCTTATTTTCCGCATCAATGCGCACGTAGTCGACGGCCCAGCCATCGACCGCGATGGAGCGAATGCCTTCAGAAGCGAGCTCGGCGCAGCGGCTAAGCCCAGCATCGACGCCGTCTTCGATCTCCCGCAGTGGCCAGTGAAGCCCCCCGCGTTCGACCGGGCCGTTCGCGAAGCGTTGAACCAGTGTGATTTCCGGCACGTCACCATGCCAGCGGAGAAGAGAAACGCGGCAGCTCTCCGCGCCGAGGTCCACGGCGACCAGCGCGCGTTTGTCTTTCGGAATCCTCGGTGCTGGAGAGGCTGCCTGGCTCACCGAAGGTACGCCTCCACCAGACCGCCATCAACCGGAATCAAGTGCCCCGTGGTGCAGCGGGCCTGCGGACCGGCGAGGAACATGATCGCCTCCGCGCAGTCCTTTGGATCGATCGGCTGATGTGTCAGCGTGCGCGTGGCGTAGAAGCGCGCCAGCACGTTGCGGACATCGTCATCGGAACCTGACTCGTCGAAGGGCAGGTTGTACTTCTTCAGCGAGGCGATGACGCGATCGCGTGGGAACATCGTGGACCCCTTCACCACAGTGGCGGGGCTGATTCCGTTCACGCGAGCCTTTGGCGCCATGCTCACGGCGAGCTCGCGCACGAGATGACTCAGCGCGGCCTTGCTAACGTCGTACGCTTCGCTGCCGCGCTTCGCGACGACCGCATTCGCGGAGCTGGTCAGGACGATGCTGGTCTCCAGGCCCTGCGCGTCGAGGATCGACTTGAGTTCATCGGTCAGCAGGTAATTCGCCGTGACGTTGACCTCAAGCGTAAGCGCCCACTGGGCGTCGGTGACGATGCCGTCGGGCGAAGACGGGAAGAGTGCAGCGGTGTTGATCAGGATATCGATGCCGCCGTAGCGGAGGATCGTGGCATCGAGTGCCGCGCGAATTGCCGCGCGGTCGCGGATGTCGATCGAGGTGAAGTCGGCGACCTCGCGGCCGTACTTCGATTGAACTTCCCTGGCCACGGCTTCGGCGCCTTTGGTATCGCGGTCGGCGACCATCACGTGTGCACCGCGCTCGGCCGCAAGCAGAGCGACCTCGCGCCCGATACCGCTGCCTCCGCCAACGACAAGCGCAATCTGACGGGAGAGTTGCTTCTCAGGCGGCTGGCGCCGGATCTTGGCCTCTTCAAGCTGCCAGTACTCGATGCGGAAGGCTTCACTCGGCGGCAGCGCGACGTAGTTATCGTGCACGGTGAAGCGGTCTGATGGAATTCGCGTCGAAGCCTGCGGAACTGCAGTGCAAGGCTTGTTGTCTCCGAGTGCGCCCGCGCCTTGCATCACGCCGATCGCATTGGTGTAAAACTCACCAGTGATGCGGGACTCCGCCTTGTTCTTGCCGAAAGAGAACATCCCGACACCGGGAATGAGAACGACTGTCGGGCTGGCGTCACGTTGCCTGGGCGAGTTCGCCTCAGCGTGTTTCGTGTAGTAGTCGGCGTACTCTGCGCGGTAGGTCTGGAGCGCTGCGTCGAAGAGCGCCGGCAGCTGTGCCGGATCATCGGAAGGATTCCAGCGGACGAAGAGCGGACGAATCTTCGTACGGATGAAGTGATCGGGGCAGCTTGTACCGAGGTGCGCAAGCTGCTCAGCCTGCGTGGAGTTGGCGAACTCGAGCACCTGCGGAGAGTCCGTGTAGGTGCCGATAAAGCGCTGGTTACGGGAGACGGCGCCGCGCAGCCGCGGCATGATTTTGGCGGCAATCTTCTTGCGATCCTCACGAGTCGAAACGCGCTCTCCGCCGAAGCGTTTGTAGTTGGGCCGCGAGGCGTGGCGCTCAATGAACTGGCCAATCTGATCGATGATCGTGATCGTGTTCAGGTAGCACTCGCGCTGCGTCTCGCCCCACGTGAAGAGGCCGTGGCCGCCAAGCACAACACCATCGCAACCAGGTGTTTCGGACACGATCTGGCGGAGCATCATGCCGAGCTCGAAGCCGGGACGCTGCCAGGGCAGCCAGGCGAGTTTGTGGCCGAACTCGGCGTTGAACTCGTCCATGCGCTGCTTGCCATTCGCCGACGCCGCGAGCGCGATCGCCCAGTCAGGGTGGAGGTGATCCACGTGGGGGAAGGGAAGGAAGCCGTGCAACGGAGTATCGATCGAAGCAGCGGTTGGATTGTTGCCGAAGGTCACGAGCGGATAGAGCTCGACCATGGCATCTTCTTCGTCCACGCCGCGATACTGCTTCTCGAGCGCGAGCAGCTTGTCGAGATACAGCGTCGCGAAGCCGGAGCGCTTGATGCTGCCCAGGTCGCCGCCACTCCCCTTGACCCACAGCACCAGCTTTTTCTGGCCGTCGACGGGATCGACTGTCTCGAGCTTCGAGCTGGTGTTCCCGCCGCCGAAGTTCGTCAGGCGGAGGTCAGAGCCCAGCAAATTGGAGCGATAGCGGAGGAGTTCAGGGGCATCGAGCGTCTTAGCAAACGACTCGTCCCACTTGTCTTCGAGGAAGTTGAGCTTGGCAGATGCAGTGGCTTGGGGCATAGGGGCGCTCTCAGAAGGAAAATGCCCAATCATTGTCACACACCGAAACGCAATAGAGCAACAGTTTCGTATTTGAACTTAAACCTAGTCAAACCTTGCGTTCGCATTCTCCAGAACTGACCGGCGAGTGACCAGCCGGTGCGTGACGTAGTTGTAAGGCGGAACAGTTTGGCCGCGGAGAAGCGCCAGGCCAAGATTCATGAGCGCCGGGCCGTAGCTGTTGGTTTCATGGGAGACCGAGGCGATCATTGGTGAGCTCCGCCGCTTCATCTCCTCCACCGCGTCATGGATGCAGTCCTGCCCAACGACGGCCACGTGGCGTTCACGCTTGAGCTCGCGAGCCGCATCAATCGCGCCCAGCGCGCTGGTGTCGGTCGCGGCGGCAATCAGGATGTTCTTTTCGCGCTTGTGACGTTCCAAAAATTCCGAGATGACCTTTCGGCTGCGCTCGCGAATCCCGCGGCCATCGATCCTGACGAACGCCTCGACGGGAAGGTCGGGCAGCGTAGAACGAATCGCCTCAAATGCGCCCGAAACGCGGCTCTGCACCAGCAGGCCGGCCTCCGGCAGATCGAGGCCCAGCACCCAATCCACCTTGCCTTCCCATTCGCTCATCGCGAACTCCGCCAGTGCCTGGCCGGCGGTCATCCCGGCGCGGTAGTTGTCTACACCGAAAAATGTTGCATGCGGATGCGGAATATCGATTGCGATCAGCGGAATCTTCGCGGCGGCAATTTTGTCGCCGATGATGGGCGCGACCTCTTGCTCCACCTGCAACTCGAAGATCAGATCGACGCCCGCCTGGATGAACTCTTCAGCATTCTTGACCGCGGTGGGGCCGTCGTACTTGTTATCCAGCACCATGAGATCGACCCCGCAACTCGCGGCCGCTTCTGTAAGGCTGCTCGTCACCTCAATGGAGAAGGGCATGTCTGCGCTCTGTCCGGCGAAGCCAAAGCGCAGCTTCTTCGGGCGCGAAACGTGCCGGTACGTGCCGTCCTGCGCCTGCGAGATGTAGCCACGGTGCGCGAACGTCTTGAGCACCCGGTACACGGTAGTCTTTGAAACCCGTGTGCGGCGATGAATCGCCTCCAGCGTCAGCGGCTGGTTGTCATTCTGCAGCAGTTCAAGGATGTCGAGAGCTTTGGAGAGGACAGGGATCAGATAAAGGCGCGGACTTGATTTCGCCAACGGGAGCTCCTGAGCTGAGAGTACAGCTAGGAATGATACAGTTCCGCTATTGAATTTCGAAAGCCGTTGACCGTCTGAATACCTCGAACCGGGTGACCGGTCTCAGGCGCAGGTCGCCGTGCCCTCAGGCGTAGGTTGACGTGGCCCGGCGGTTGTGTGCGCCGCGCTCTTTGCTGATGCGCTCAACGTAGCCATTCGCAGCGAGCTCCTGCAGCGGGTCCGCAGCCAGGCCTCGGCGCTCACGCCAGGCGCGAATCGCCGGCCGCACATCCGTCCAGAACGCGGAACGGAACAACTCTTCCGCCTCCACGAGACGGCACGCGTCTTGCAACTCCGAGAGCCGGTCAAAATCGATCAGGGCGGCGCGCGCGTACAGCTCCTGCGCCGTGACCACGCTCTGGATCATCGCTTCCATTTTGCCCTTCAGGTTATGACTCTGATCGATCATGAACGCGACAGAATCAGCCTTGGCGCCCGCGCCGAGAAGCTCCGCGAAGATGCGGAAGAGCTGATACGGGTCGATCGATCCAAGCGTAAGGTCGTCGTCCGAGTACTTGCGATCGTTGAAGTGGAAGCCGCCGAGCTCGTTGGTGTGCAACAGCCAGGCGACGATCTGCTCGATATTTGTGCCCTGGTAATGATGTCCCGTGTCCACCAGCACCTTCGCCTCCGGTCCGGCGTGCCGTGCCAGCAGAAGCGCCATCCCCCAGTCGGCGATGTCCGTGTGGTAGAAGGCCGGCTCGAATGGTTTGTACTCGATCAGCATCCGCTGCCCGGCGCCAAGCGCGGCGTGGGTCGCGGCCATCGCCTCTTCCACCCAGCCGATGCGCCGCCGGATCGACTGCGTGCCGGGGTAGTTGGAACCGTCGGATATCCACAGCGAGATGTCGCGGCTTTCCAGCGCCTTCGCGATCTCAACCGAATCCACCATATGTTGAATCGCCATCTGGCGGATTTCGACGGAGGGATTCGCAATCGAACCGAACTTGTATTCCTGTGCCTGAAAAAGGTTCGGATTGATGGAGCCGGCGCGCACCCCGTGCTCGCGTTCCAGTGTGCGGATTACTTCAACGTCCTTCAGCCCGTTGGGCATGTCCCAGAGCACGTGCAGCGCAACCGTCGGCGTGATTCCTGTCAACCGGAAAACCTCGCCCGCATCGGCAAACTTTTCGGCCGTCGAGGTCGCGGCACCGTCCTGGATGAACTTGCCAAAACGCGTTCCGGTGTTGGCGAAGCCCCAGGACGGAATCTCGATTCGGAATTGATCAAGGGCTTTATCGATCCGCTCTGCGCTCTGGTCCTTCATATGTGCCGTCCCGGGTTGAGTCCAATGAGAAATTCAATACCTATTGAAACTGCAAGCTTCGCCGATTTTTGTTCCATTGTCAAAGGGCTTTATCTGGGCGGCGGTTAAATCAGGCTCTGAACCAGCAGAATATAAAGCTGCCGCGGTCCGTGGACGCCTTTGATTCTCGTCATCTCGATGTCGGCGGTCGCCGACGGTCCGGACACGAACGTCAGCGGGCGCCTGGCCGTCGAAGCAAGCCGATCAAACGCCTCCGGTACTGTATTGACGATATCCTCCACGCGGAGGACGCAGACGTGGAGATCCGGAACCAGCGTCGCCGCGCGCCGGCCCTGGCCGGCCAGACCTTGGAGAACGAGAGTCCCGGTCTCAGCAACCGCGAGCGTGCACAAGGTGACCGCCGCATCAAAGCGGTCCAGCTCGGCGGGTGCGAGGTTCGTATCTGACGTTACGTCTACTCCGTCCGGCAGGAGATTACGCGGAAAGTCTCCCGGAATCAGAACGTGGGACGCGCCGTGCTGCTGCAGCGCTTCGCGAATGGCGGATGGAAGCTGATCGGCTCCGCAGGGAAAGACGTGCGCGTTGTAGTCGACGAGCCGCTCCGTCAACAGAGCGATGGTTTCGTCGCGCGACAATCCGGCGTGCCGGGTGTAATCGCGCGGAATCTCTGCATAGTCGAGCTCTGCGTGCGTCAGGTCTGTTGCGCCCCGATTCGCAGAACGGATCGCGCTCAGGATTTCGGACCGTGCGTCAGCCGCCATTCGTGCCTCCTGCGGACGTGTTGGTCTTCGCCTCCGCGCGATTGCGCTGCTCCCACCATTCGCGAAATGTCTGGTCCGGAAGCGCCTGAAGATCGCGCGACTGCGTCCATCCACCGAGCATCCCTGGAAGCCAGTGAATCCAGGGCTTGCCCGTTTTGTCCTTGCGCGCCAGAGGACGGTCCGCGTTGCGGGCGAGACGTTGTGCAGCGCGGAAGCGCGACTCGCTCTGGAAGATCCGGCTCATCACCTTCATCGCGATTGGTTCCGGCCGCAGCGCGCCGAATCCTTTGGAGTCGTGCTGAACCACGCGATGGCGGAGATGAACGAGTATCTCCGGGATGTTGATGCGGACCGGGCAGACCTCGTAACAGGCGCCGCAAAGCGAGCTTGCATAAGGCAAGCTGCGCGCGTGCTCCATCTGCTGGAGCTGGGGAGTGAGGATCGCGCCGATGGGGCCTGCATACACGCTTCCGTAGGCGTGGCCGCCGGTCTCGCGGTACACCGGGCAGATGTTCTGGCAGGCGCCACAGCGAATGCAGTTGAGCGTCTGACGGCCTTCACTGTCAGCGAGTACGCTGGTTCGCGCATTGTCCATCAGGACAACGTGAAAGCTGCGCGGGCCATCATTCTCGTAAACGCCGGTCCAGATGGAGTTGTAGGGATTCATGCGCTCGCCGGTCGCGCTGCGAGGCAGAAGCTGGAGGAAGACTTCGAGGTCACGGAATCGCGGGATGACCTTGTCAATCCCGGCGACCGTGATGAGCGTGCGCGGCAGCGTAAGGCACATACGCCCGTTGCCTTCGCTCTCGACGATGCAGACTCCGCCAGTCTCCGCGATGAGGAAGTTCGCTCCGCTGATCGCCGTCGCAACACGAAGGAACTTTTCGCGAAGAAAGAGACGCGCCGCATCGGCGAGATCTTCGGGCGAACTGCCGAGATTTGGCAGGTTCATCTCGCGCCGGAAGATCTCGTGGATCTGCTGCCGGTTTTTGTGCAGTGCAGGAACAACGATGTGCGACGGCTTGTCGTGGCCGAGTTGGATGATGAGCTCGGCGAGGTCCGTCTCGTAGGGGCGAATGCCTGCAGCTTCGAGCGCACCGTTGAGGCCGATCTCCTCGGTCGTCATTGACTTGATCTTGAGAATCTCGGGCGCGGGTTGCGCGTTCTCCTGGATCGCTTGCTGTGCCAGGTGAACAACAATCTGACGTGCCTCTTCGGCGTTACGCGCCCAGTGAACGATGCCGCCTGCACGCGTGCAGTTTTGCTCGAACTGTTCCAGATACGCGTCGAGGTGCGCCATCGTATGCTCGCGAATGCGCTGGCCGGCAACGCGCAGCTGCTCCCAGTCGGGGAGCTCAGAGACAACACGTGCACGCTTGTTTTGAATAACGGATGTTGCGTGATGAACGTTTTTGCGAAGCTGCGCATCACGCAGCAGGTTGTGCGCGGCTTTGGGGAATGCCGGAGCGGTGCGTGGGTCCAATTTCGGTTGGCTCAGGGCTGATTTAGGGCCGCTCATCGCGTGCTGTCCTCATCGCCGGCCAGGATCTCAGCGATGTGCATGGTGCGCACGGGCACTCCGCGGCGATGCAGGCCGCCGTGAATGTGCATCAGGCAGCTATTGTCGCAGGCGGTGACGATCTCGGCATTTGTCGAGAGCACTGCCTCAAGCTTTTCATCGAGCATCGCGGTTGAAACGTCTGGATTCTTGATGGCGAACGTCCCGCCGAAACCGCAGCACTGCTCCAGGCCGGGGAGCGGGACGAGATCGATCCCGCGCACGCATTCGAGCAAGGACCTGGGCCCGTCGCCGAGTTGCAGCACCCGCAAGCCGTGGCAGCTTGCGTGATAAGTCACGCGATGGGGGAAGAGCGATTGAAGGTCAGTGACGCCGAGACGTTTCGTGAGCAGCTCGGAGAACTCGTAGACACGCGGGAGCAGCGATTCAACGGCGGCCGCGAGTCCAGGGTGTTTGCCGGTGGCCTCGAGCTGGCGAGCCATGGCGGGATAGTGTTCGCGCATGTGAGCAACGCAGCTTGAGGATGGAACGACGACCGCCTCGGAGTCGCGAAACTGTTCGACGAAGCGCGGAACCAAAGGCAGCGCCTCATCCCAATAGCCCGTATTGACGTGCATCTGACCGCAGCAGGTCTGGCCGGCAGGGAAGTCGACCGTATGGCCCAGGCGCTCCAGCACGCGAACCACAGCCTGTCCCGTCGAGGGAAACAGGGTGTCGTTGTAGCAGGTAATAAAGAGCGAGATGCGCAGGGAGACTCCTTCGCGGGACAAATTTCAATACAGATTCTATTTCACAACGCTGTCCCCGGTTCGGTAGGATGATTCGAACTTTTGCTATTCGGGAGACATCGTGGGACCGAATCCGTTTGTTGGATTGATTTATCACTGGATCGGCGGATTCGCTTCCGCAACCAACTTTATCCCGTTCCGACAGATACGGCGCTGGTCCTGGGAGGTCTACTGGATCATCCAGGGCTTCGCGGCCTGGATTGTCGCGCCGATCGTGCTGGCGAGCATCTTTGTGCCGCACCTGTGGCCGATGCTGGGGCAGGCCTACCACGAATTCCCGCGCGACCTGCGGTATGCGTTCCTGTTTGGTGTGCTCTGGGGCGTGGGCGGGATTACATTCGGCCTGGCGATACGATACCTGGGAATTGCGCTCGGGTACGCGATTGCGCTCGGTCTGTGTGCGTTCTTCGGGACGCTGGTGCCGCCGTTTGTGAACCGGATTCCGCCGCTGGGTCAGCGCGAGATCGCAGTGATGGCGCACGCCACATCGGGCAAGGTGATCCTGCTCGGCGTTTTTGTGTGCGTGCTTGGCGTCGCGGTGAATGGAGCCGCGGGGTATTGGAAGGAGAAGGAGCTTACACCGGAAGCCAAGGCGGAGGCAGGCGAGCGCGATTACAGCTTCGTGAAGGGCATTCTCATCGCAATCCTGGCTGGCTTTATGAGCTCGTTCTTCGCGTTTGGGCTCGCGGCAGGAAAGCCGCTCGGCGATATTACGAAGGCCTCGCTGCTCGCCGAAGGTCATCTGGATCTATGGCAGAACCTTCCGATTCTCATCGTCGTGCTTTGGGGTGGGTTCCTGACGAATTTCGTGTGGTCAGGCATCCTTATTTTCCAAAACAGGTCGTTCCGGCAGTTTGCCGGGGAGCCGGGGATTAATCCCATGCGAGCGAGCCATACGACGGGACAGACGCTCGCGGAGTTTGATCCGACGGATCCTTCGCACCGGAGGCTTTCCAGAGGGGCGCTGTTTGGGAACTATACCTTTGCGGCGATGGCCGGGGTGATCTGGTACTTCCAGTTCTTCTTCTACTCGATGGGGCAGACGAAGATGGGGAAGTATGACTTCTCGTCGTGGACGCTGCACATGGCATCGATCATCATCTTTGCGACGCTGTGGGGGCTGGTGCTGCATGAGTGGAGGGGGACGAGCCGGACTACCAAACTCCTGGTGACGCTGGGGCTGGCGCTCCTGATCGGATCGACGGTGGTGGTTGGCTACGGAAATTATCTGAAGGTGCAGGAGACTACAGTGGTGACGTCGCAAAGGTAGGCGGGGGGACACCCCCCCCGTACTTTTTGTGCAAAGTCTTAGAAACAGAGACTTTAGGTCTGGACTTCAAGGGTGCGAAGGCGCGAGGTTCTCGAACATACCCCCTCTGTTTGAGGGGGTATTTTGTCAAGCCGGGAAGCGAAAAGAAAAGCCCCGGCAACGGTTTCGTTGCCGGGGCGAGGAGGAAACAACCTTCCTAGAAGTTGATGTGGCCGGCCAG
Organism: Bryocella sp.; assembly: GCA_036273275.1. Lineage (GTDB taxonomy): Bacteria > Acidobacteriota > Terriglobia > Terriglobales > Acidobacteriaceae > Granulicella. Next base: position 34,153 of record DASUHZ010000107.1, on the reverse strand, counting down.
TTCGAAGGAGCGCGGCCTGTAGCCGCTCGCCATCCCTGTGACCTCGCCGAAGGTGGTTGAGTTCCAGACCGCATTCGGGTTCCCGAACAAGGGGTGGTTGAAGACGTTGAAGGCATCGACCTCGAAGACCAAGGCCAATCTCTCCCCAATCGGGAAACTGCGCCGCAGGTTGGAATCGAGGTCCCACTGGATCGGGTTGCGGAGGTTGAAGGCGCCGGTGCGTGGAGCGTTGCCAATCAGGTTGAGCTGCGTCACCTTGGTGGTCGAGCCGGTGATGAACGTGTTCGGGTTCACGGATGCGGGCGCCATGAAGGCTGCCGGGTTGATGTACTGGACCTTGCCGATGTTGGCTGCGGTGCGTCCATTCGGGCCATCGCCGTAGTTGCCGTTGATGCGAGGTGAGCCGGAGAAGCTGGGATTGGCGTCCGGCATGCACTGGCCCTGGAGCGGGCTGGTGCAACCGGCGTAGGTGATCTGAATCGGAGTGCCTGACGCGTAGGTGTAAATGGAGCCGAAGGACCAGCCACCGGCGAGGGTGCGGACTGCCCAGTTGTTTCCGCCGATGTGGTTGCGGCCGAACGGGAGATCCCAAACGCCGAAGGCGTGGATTACGTTCGGTGTGGACATGGTGGTCTCGCTGCGATCGATGCGGTTCTGCTTGTACGACCGGGTCGTCCCAGAGACAGCTCCTGCGGGAATGTTGAAGCCGTTGCGGTACGGTCCGTCGTCACCGATGTTGCGCGACCAGGTGTAGTTGAAGTTGAAGGTGAGGCCGTGGGCGAGCCGCTGCTGCAGCGTGACCTGCAGGGAGTTGTAGCTGAAATTGCCGACATTGCCCCAGGTGTCGCTGACGCCGGAGTACTGCGGGAAGGCAACGAGTCCCTGGGCGATGGTTGCGGTGGTGTCGCCGGCGTTGGCAGCCGCGATGAAGGACCCCGGAATATTGATGCCGGACATTAGACCCTGTGCGATCGCAACGTTGGCGGAGGTAGCGGGCGCGGTCAGCAATGGCAGCTTGCCGGTCGAGTCCTTGCCTGGGCCGAGTCCGACCAGGTAGACGGGATTGAGCTGGTTGGACCAGTAGCCGCGGGCTGTGCCGGTGCCGGTGTTGGTGGAGTTGATGAGGTGATGACTCTGGTTGCCGACATAGTTGATGGCCAGCGTCATGTTATTGGTGATCGCACGCTCCACGCCTGCGTTGTAGAACATGAAGTCCGGTGCGCGGCTGGAGAAGTATGGGTCAGCATAGCCGACGCTTCCCCCGGCCGGCGTGACAACTTTTCCGGCGGCATTGACGTAGTGGCCCGCGTTCAGGATCTGCGACGCGGCGCTGGGTGTGGGTGGCGTCGGGTAGGTGAAACCAAGGGCCGTGTTCGCGCGCCCGATGGACTGGAAGTATGCGCTGTTGTTGAGGAAGAAGGAGGGACCGGCTGAACCGCCCGTCGTGACTTCGGCGGGAGCGATGGCGGAGGTGTTGAATCCGAGCTGGCCGGTGCCGTTGAATGCGCCACCGCGTCCGCCGACGCCTCCGCCCTGGGAGAAGACGCGGCCGGCACCAATGCGAAAGACCGTGTTGGGATCGACGGCGTAGGTGATGCCGACCCGCGGGCCCCAGTTCTTCCAGTAGGTGTGGACCGGAGAACTGCAGCCGCAACTGACTCCCGCGCCGCCGGAATTACCGGCAAATTGAATGGCGCCGGGTGTGCCGGTGGCGGGGTTGGTGATGTTGGGGTTCATGAAGCTCCAGCGGTTCTTCACCTCGCGGTAGGGCGGGAGGTAGTCCCAGCGCAGGCCGGCGTCGACGGTGAGCTTCGAATTTACCTTCCACGTGTCCTCGACGTAGGGGGCGATCGGCCGATAACGTCCGCCGACCTCTGCGACAGGCTGCAGGCCGAGGGACGGTGTTCCGCTGATCGCGCCTAGCAGGAAGTCGGCATAGGAGTATCCAGACGCGACGTTCGAAACGGCGCTGCCGTTGAATTGAGCGGTTGAGTTGCCGTTGTAGGTGAAGTTCATCACGCCCGTGTATGTGGCTGGATTGGCGTTGTTGATCTGCTGCCACTGGAGGATGACGCCGAAGGTGAGAGAGTGCGCTCCCTTGACCCACTGCAGGTTATCGACGAGGGCGTAGTTGTTGGGTGTGGTGACCTGCGTGGCGACCGAACCCGACGGTCCACTTGTGGTGCCGGTCCAGTACTGCTGAACGGTTCCGAACTGCTTGGTCGCGCTGAAGGTCGCGCCCGGGAACTCCTCGCCCGCCTGGCCCTGGGGAAGGTTGGTGATGCCAAAGGTGGAGGGGGAGTACGTCGAAATACCCTGGGTGGTGTTGTGGATGTTCTGGTAGAAGCGGACGAAGCCGAACTTCAACTGGTTCACGATCGAGTTGGAGACGGTGTACGCATCCTCGACGTCGAAGACCTTGGGATAGATGTTTGCGAGGTCGCCGCCGGTGTAGGGAAGCGGCAGATAGGGAGTGTTGAAGTTGTTGAGGTAGTTGACGGTGCCCATGGCGCCGACCGTCGAGATGCGATGTTTGGAACTCACGTCAAAGTCGACGCGCCAGTCGTAAGCGTGATTGTCGAAGCCGCCGGATTGACCGGCCGTGAAGTTGCTTACGATGTCTGAATTGGTGGGAGTGGGCAGGAACTGCTCCATCTTGAGTGCGATGGGCGAGAGGTAGTTCTGCGGGATGACGTTGTAGGTCGCAACACTATTCTTGGGTCCTGCGAAGGCACAACGGAGGTCCGTGCCGCCGCAGTTGTTGTTGGTGGGGTCAAAGAGATAGGGCGTGTTGGTGACCGTGCTGCTGCCGTAGGTGACGGTGCCTCCAGTCCCAGAGGGACCACCGGCTGTCGCGCAGGCGAGCCGGTCGGCAGGGTTTGTTGAAGGGATCTGAAAGCAGTTGAGCTGCGAGAAGTCTCCTTGGCGCATTTGCAAGGTGGGGATTGTGGTCGTGACAGGGTTCGCGGCGGTGCGGTTGTGGTAGCGGTCGTAGGCGAAGAAGAAGAAGATGCGCCGGGTGCCGGGGACGTGGCCGCCGATGGTGGCGGAGAGCTCGTTCTGGTGATCGACGGGCTTGGTGGCTCCCTTGCTGAACTGCCAGGCGTCGAGGGAGGTGTTGCGGATGAAGTCCTGCACGCTGCCGTGATACTGCAGGCCGCCGGACTTCATGGTGAAGTTTTCGGAGCCGGCGCCGGAGTACTCGGCGGGCGGGGTGCTGGTGACGACCTGCATCTGGTCGACGGCGTCGACGCTGACGGCTTGAGAGACGAGACGGTTGTCACCCTGCTGGCTGACGGTTTCGGCAGGGAGGCCGTCAAGATAGAGCTGGCCGAGGTAGTTGCCCGTGCCGCCAATGACGGGAAGGCGGGAGCCGCCCTGCGCGCCGGGAGCGAGGGTGGCGAAGGCGGTTGGGTCGCGCTGCGCGTTATTCATGATGAGCGGAAGGCCGGAGTAGGCCTTGTTCTCGATGGTCATGCCGAGCGTTGCGTTCGTCGTTTCGAGCTGCGGGGGTTCGCTGCTGACGGTGACCTCGGTCGCCGTGGAGCCGACCGTAAGGGCGATGTCGAGCGGCGTCATGACGAGCGCGTTTACCGTGAGGTTCTTCTGGCTGACGGTATTGAAACCTTGCGCTGTAGCAGAGACGGTGTAGTTGCCGGGGAGAATCGGGGAAATGGTGTACAGGCCGGCGCTGGTGGTCTGGCGTTTTTCAGAGACGCCGGTGGCGTTGTTGGTCGCGGTGACAGTGGCGCCGGGGATGGCGGCTCCGGTGGAGTCAGCGACAGTGCCCTGGATGCCGCCTTCGCCCCCGGTTTGAGCGGGCGCGGAGGCTGCGATTCCGAAACAGAAAAGGAGGAGAGTGAGGCAGATTTCCCGGAGCCCGTGCTTGCGAGCAGCCTTTGGGAAGAGCCTCAACGATGTGGCGAGACAGGTGTGGTACATGTTTGGTGGCCTCCAAACAACCGAGTTTTGACTGAGCGAGCACTGTATGTTTTCTGTATGACAGATGTCAATAGGAGAACTATTCCAAATGCCGAAAAGGAGGGAAGGGGCGGAACTTGTTTGAGGAGTTCGGGCGGGACTGTTGGACGGGCGGGACGGCTTGTTCAAATAAGAATAAGTATCTCTATTGACGTGCATATCTTGCGGCCAATAGAGTTCGAAGACGATGATTCCAGGGTCTAAGAAAGATCGTTGCCAGATATTCAGATATGTTTTCGCCGCTGCGCTGTGCGGTGCGTGCGCGAGCACGGGTGGGGCGCAGACGTCGATTCAGCAACTAAGAGCCGAGTTTGCCTCGCCGCAGGCGGATGCGCGGCCGATGGTGCGGTGGTGGTGGTTCGGCCCGGCAGTGGTGAAGCCGGAGATTGCGCGAGAGCTCGACGTGATGCACGCGGCGGGGGTCGGCGGAGTGGAGTTGGCGGCCGAGTATCCCCTGGCGCTGGATGATCCGGCGAAGGGGATTCTGAACCTTCGATATGGATCGCCTGAGTATGTGGATGATCTGAAGTTTGCGAACGAGCATGCGCGCGGGCTGGGGATGCGTGTGGACCTGACGCTGGGCAGCGGGTGGCCGTATGGCGGGCCGAATGTTCCGATTGATCTTGCGTCAGGGAAGTTGCGGGTGGTGTCGGTTGCGCTGAATGGTGGAGATGGGAGTCAGGTTCCGAAGCTGGGAGCGGGTGAGAGCTTCATTGCGGCGTTTGTGGCGAATGGGACGGCGGGGCATTTTGACGCCAAGAGTGCGAGGCGTGTGCCGGGGAATGCGATGCCGGCGGAGCTGGCGCGTGTGGAGGGGCCGGGACCGCAGGTGGAGCTGTTTTTTATCTCCAGCCACACGCGGCAGCAGGTGAAGCGAGCGGCGTTTGGTGGGGAAGGGTTTGTGCTGGATCACATGTCGCGGGAGGCGATCGACCATTATCTGCAGACGCGCGGAGATGGTCTGTTGAGCGGATTTGCCGGCACGCCGCCCTATGCGATTTTTTCGGATTCGCTGGAGGTTTATGGGGCCGATTGGACGAAGGATCTGCCGGCGGAGTTTGCGCGGCGGCGGGGCTACGATCTGATTCCGCACCTGCCGGAGCTGCTGCAGGGCGGGACTCCTGAGGCGGAGAGTGTGCGACGCGATTGGGGGCTGACGCTGTCGGACCTGGTGCGCGACAACTATCTGCGGCCGATGGCGGAGTATGCGGCGGCGCATGCGACGAAGTTTCGGTCGCAGACCTATGGGCAGCCGCCGGTGACGCTGTCGGATGAACATATTCCGCAACTGCCGGAGGGTGAAGGACCGCAGTGGCATGCGTTCTCGTTTACGCGATGGGCGAGCTCGGCGAACCATGTGTATGGGAACAGGATTACGTCGGCAGAGACGTTTACGTGGCTGCACTCGCCGGCGTTTCGCGCGACTCCGCTGGATATGAAAGCGGAAGCGGACTGCATGTTTCTGGAGGGTGTGAACCAGATTGTGGAGCATGGGTTTCCGTACTCGGCGCCGGGAGTGGCGGAGCCTGGGTGGTCGCTGTATGCGGCGGCGGCGCTGAACGACCATAATCCGTGGTGGCCGGTGATGCATGACGTGACGGCATACATTCAGCGCATAAGCTGGGCGCTGCGGCAGGGCGAGCCGGCGAACGATGTGGCGCTGTTGCTTCCGGAGGATGATGCACAGGCGGCGTTCCGGCCGGGTGGTCATGTGTCGGTGACGGACGAGATGCATGCGAGGATCACGCCGGATTTGATGGGAGCGATGCTGAACACGGGTTACAACGTGGACTACATCGATCTGGCAGCGGCTGAGGATCGAGGTCTGCATTATCCGATTGTTGTGGTGCCTCCGACGGAGCGCATGCCGTTGCGCGGCGTGAAGATTTTGGAGGCATATGTGGCGGCCGGAGGGAAGCTGGTGTTCCTGGGGCAGACGCCGACGCGTGCCGGCGGGTTGGAGGATGCCGGCGATACGCCGGCGGTCGTGAGCGGCGTGCGGGAGTTGCTGCAGAAGGCGACTGACGTCGAGACTACGGGTGAGCTTGCATCGGCTCTTCCGCGGCTGCTGAAACCGGATGTGGAGCTGGGAGCCGCAGGCGGCAAGGTCGGCTTTCTGCACCGGCATCTGAAAGATGCCGATATTTACTTCTTTGCGAACACGACCGCTGAACCGGTTTCGTTTCCCGTGCGTGTGCGTTCTGGCTATCGCGAGGGCGAGTGGTGGGATACGGATGGCGGACATGCTGAACGAGCTGAGCTGGGCGAAGCTGTCACCCTGCCGGCCTATGGATCGCGGCTGCTGGTGTTGTCGAACGGTGGTGGAGGTTCAAGTGCTCGCGCGATGATGCGGTTTGTTCCGAACTCAGGAACAGCGATCAAGCTTGCTGATTGGAACGTGGCATTTCCGGGAAGCCGGGGATCCGCAGCGCAGCCCGAGGGGCACAATGTCAGCGATACGTTGTGGACAGATAATGCGGCGACGAAGTTCTACTCCGGTGAGGTGCGCTACACGACGAAGTTCCATGCGGATACTCTCAAGAACGGAGAAGATGTGCGGCTGCAGTTCGCTGTGAGCGATCCGCTCAAGGATAATCGTCCGCCTGGAAGTCCGGGGATGAGGGCCTGGCTCGATCCGCCGATTCGTGAAGCGGCCGAGGTGTTCGTGAATGGAAAGCACGTGGGAGATCTGTGGCATCCTCCCTACGAGATCGATCTCACCTCAGAAACGCATTCCGGAGAGAACACGCTGGAGCTGCACGTGTTCAACACGGCGATCAATGAGCTGGCGGGCCAGCCGCCGCGTGACTACACGACGCTGAAGGCCAAGTACGGCGATCGTTTTCAAATGCAGGGCATGGAGAACCTGCAGCCGGTTCCTTCCGGGATTCGCGGACAGGTTGAGATTGTTTTTGGGACGGAGACGCGAGAAAGCGGCAGACGGACTGAATCCCGATAGGATGGATGTCCGTGGACCTTCCGGTGTGAACTGTCTCAGCCGCAACCATCCATCTATTTCGTCATTGGGAGAATTATGCGCCGTTACTGCCAACTGATTCGTCTGCGGCCTGAGAGCCGAGAGGAGTACATCGAGATTCATCGCCAGGTGTGGCCGACCGTGCTTGCAACGATCGATGCATGCAATATTCGTAACTACTCGATCTTTCTGTATAACGATCTGCTCGTCGCCTATTTCGAATATCATGGCAAAGATTATGAGGCGGATATGCGGAAGATGGCTGCCGACCCTGAGACACAACGATGGTGGAAGATCACGGATGCGATGCAGGAGGTTTTGCCCGAGGCAGGGCCTGGTGATAAATGGCTACAGATACCTGAGGTCTTTCATTTTGAAGGCTCTCCCACTGGAGGAAAGGCATGAGTTTGATTACGCGGAGAAGGTTTAACGCATCGGTACTGTTGTCAGCGTCTGCGGTTGTTGCGCCGCGTCTCGCGGCCGCCGAGGCGACGGCGCAGGAGGCTTCGAAGCCTGCGGAGGCAACATCGACGGACCTGAAGAGCTGGCCGAAGGGTTACGATCCTCGGGAGCTGGGGACCAAGGTTGCCGAGCACTTCGTCACGTCACCGCATTTCCACCCGGACCGGATCGTGTATCCGGAGGTGTGTGCATGGTATGGCGCGCTGGAGCTGGCGCGTGTGACGAACAACACGGACCTGATTTCAAAGCTGCGGGCGCGCTTCGAGCCGTTGTTCAGCAACGAGCAGGCGCTCCTGCCGCCGTCAGGAAAGCATGTCGACTTCTCTATGTTCGGTTCGCTTCCGTTCGAGCTGTACATCATCACCAAGGACAAGCGCTATCTCGATCTTGGATTGCGTTATGCGGATGAGCAGTGGAGCAAGCCTGATGCGCAGGGCCTGACGGACGAGACGCGATTCTGGATCGATGACATGTACATGATCACCATCGTGCAGGTGCAGGCGTTTCGTGCGACGGGCGACCACAAGTATCTGGACCGCGCTGCGACGGAGATGGCCGCCTATCTGGATAAGCTTCAGCAGCCGAATGGGCTCTTCTTTCACGCACCGGATGTGCCGTTCTTCTGGGGCCGCGGCAATGGATGGTTCGCGGTGGGCATGACGGAGTTGTTGCGCGATCTTCCGAAGGATCATCCGAAGCATGAGCGGATTCATCGTGGGTACGAGACGATGATGGCCGCACTGCTGAAGTATCAGCCGGCGGCCGGAGCATGGCGTCAGCTTCTGGATCACGAGGAGTCGTGGCCGGAGACTTCAGGCACGGGAATGTTCGCCTTCGCGCTGATCTCGGGAGTGCGGAATGGGATGTTGGCTCAGTCGACATACGGCTCGGCGGCTCGGCGCGCGTGGATCGCGCTGGCCGGTTATGTGGATCAGAACAACGACGTGACCAGCGTTTGTGAAGGCACAAACAAGCTAAACGACCTCGAGTACTACCTTCTGCGCAAGCGGCGCACAGGTGACTTCCACGGGCAGGCGCCGTTGTTGTGGACGGCGGCGGCGTTGCTGCGGCCTGCATAACGTTCTGCATCAGGTGTGCTCTCAGCGTAGCGAGCGTGTAGGATGGGCCGAAGCACGCTAGCAACTTCTGGAGGACAAGTGAATGGGGGCTGTAGCTCGCCTGGGCCACACTGGATACGGCCGCTTGATGTTACTGGTGGCGGGGCTCGGGGGCCTGCTGTACGGTATTGATGTCGGCATTATCGGTGGAGCGCTTCCGTATCTTGAAGCTACTTCGCATCTGAGCCGTGGGCAGATCTCGATCATTGTGGCGGCGGTGCTGCTGGGCAGCGTTTTTTCGACGCTGTTTGCCGGATTGCTGGCGGATTGGATGGGACGCAAGCCGTTGATGCTCCTCAGCGGTGTTGCCTTTTCCATCAGCGTGCCGATCATTGCGCTCTCGCAGGGGTTCGGGCCGCTGTTTATGGGGCGGCTGTTGCAAGGCGTGAGCGGCGGCCTGGTGGGCGTGGTGGTGCCGCTCTATCTGGCGGAGTGTTTATCGGCAAAGGTGCGCGGCAAAGGGACCGGCATCTTTCAATGGCTGCTGACGCTGGGCATCTTTGTGGCGGCGCTGATCGGGATTTACACCAGCTACCATGTGGCGGCGATTGCAAAGACTGCTTCCGCGGATGCGCTGTTTGTGGCCAAGAACACGGCGTGGCGCAGCATCTTCTGGATGTCGCTGCCGCCGGGACTGTTCTTTATCTTCGCGGCGTGCTTCATCTCAGAGTCGCCACGATGGCTGTTTCTGCGCGGACGTGTCGAGCGCGCGCGCGCCGCTCTGGAGCGTTCGCGCACACCGGAACAGGCTGCGATCGAGATGGAAGAGATGGAGCAGATCGCGGCGAGGGGTAAGGCCGGGATCGCTTATAAAGACTCACTTCTGAGCCGGCGCTATGTGATTCCATTTCTGCTGGCCTGCGTGATTCTGGTTTGCAATACGGCAACGGGGATTAACTCTGTCATCGGATACAACGTCGACATCCTGATCCAGAGCGGTCTGAGCGATGTGCTCGCGCACTGGGGATATGTGGTGTTTACGTTCGTAAACTTCGCGATGACGGTTGTGGGACTGCAACTTGTCGACAGGAAGGGGCGGAGGTTTCTGCTCGTCACTGGAACGACAGGAGTTATTGTGGCGTTGGTTGCGGTGGGGACTCTGTTTCTGCGCACCGAGAAGCGGCGCTATGATGCGCGCGATGCGGTGCAGAGCGTCGTGACGGGTGGTGATTCGGTCAGCGTGAAGTTCGACAAAGCTGAAGCGCAGCGACTGGGCGCGCCGAGTGTGAATGGGCAGCAATCGCTGGCGATTATTTACTCCTACGGGAATTTCATCTCCAGCACGAAGCCTGTGCTTCTGGGCGATGCGGAACCCGCAACGATCGACCGCACGGAAGCGATTCCTTCGACAAAGGTGGCAGCGTTCTTTCAGAATCCATTTGCCGATCTCGATGCTGCGCGAGCGGCTCCGTTGAAAATCGAGCACGCGTACATCACTCCTGTGCCAAGCACGACGAATGGCTGGATCGTGGCGCTGTGCCTGTATATCTTTGTGGGCTTTTTTGCGATGGGGCCGGGGGTCTGTGTCTGGCTTGCGCTGAGTGAGCTGATGCCCACACGGATTCGATCGAACGGCATGAGCATCGCGCTGGTGTTGAACCAAATGGTTTCGACGACACTGGCGGCTATCTTTCTGCCGGTTGTGGGCAGGTTTGGATACTCGACGATGTTCTACCTTTTTGCGGCGTTTACGGTCGTGTATCTGGTGACGGCTGCATTCTTCCTGCCGGAGACAAAGGGAAAGACGCTGGAAGAGATCGAGGCCATCTTCAGCGGCGGAGGACGGCGCGAAGCTTCGTCGGTTATTTCCTAGATTTGAGGGTACGGAGTTTCGGCTGCAGGAATTTCTGCAGTACGACAGCGTTGTTGTGAGCAGAGCCCTTCGAACCGAAGACGAAGGTCACGTTGCATTCGCCGGCAGCCTCCAGAATTGGCTTCCAAGAATCCGGGCTGTGTTTCAGTTCGTCGAGATAGCGTTGCTGGAACTCGGCCCATCGCTCGGGATCATGCGAGAACCACTGGCGCAGTGCTGTGGAAGGACCGGCATCTTTGAGCCAGAGGTCGAGCTTGAGCTTTTCTTTCGAGAGGCCGCGAGGCCAGAGGCGATCGACAAGGATGCGTGTTCCGTCAGAGGACGACGCGGGATCGTAAGCTCGTTTGATTTGAATCATCGCGCGGGACGCTCATGGTCAGGGTTCAGCGATCTTGGTGGCGTCGCCGGTTTCTTCTTCGAGCAGCCAGCGGCGTAATTGCAGAATGTCGTTGGCACGTGCAACCCCGACTGGTTGGCGCCGGTCGTCGGGCTCGACCACGACGACGTTCTCGGTATTCTTCAGCATCATCTCGCGATGGATGCGGTCGACCGGCTCGCCGGTATAGGCGAGCACGAAGTCCTGGCGCGCCAGCTCTCGCATGGTGAAGTGGTGGTCGGGCGGTTCGGTGCGTAACAGATCATGTGGCTCGACGATCCCGACCAGACCGCCTTCGGCGTCGACGACGGGAATAAGGCTGAGGTGGCCGGGTACAAATGTCTCGAGTACGGTCCTGAGCTCATCGTCTGCGTGCAGCAGGCTGAACTCTTTGCGCATCACCTGATCAATTCGTGCGCGCATGAGGACGGGCACGGAGTAGTCCTGCAGGATGATGAGGCCGCGCTTGACGAGCTTCACGGTCATGATGGACTCGCGGCTGCAGAGGCGTACGACGGCGTCGGAGATCATGACGGTGACGATGAGCGGGAGAATTGCATTCGGGTTGTGGCTCAACTCGAACAGGAAGACGATGCTGGTGAGTGGGGCGCGTGCAATTCCACCGAAGACTCCGCCCATGGCTGCAAGCGCATAGAAGGCAGGGTCACTCACGAGGTGGGGCGCGATGTGCTTGAACACGATTGCGAAGGATGCGCCAAGGCCGCCGCCGACGACGAGCGATGGAGCGAAGACGCCGCCGGTGGTTCCAGAGCCAAGCGAGAGGACGAGAGCCCAGAATTTCGCGATGGAGACTCCGGTGAGGCTGGACATGGTCAGGCGATCGTTGAGCATGTCGCGGATGGTGTCGTAGCTGGTTCCGAACACCTGCGGGTAGAAGTAGCCGATAACTCCAAGCAAGAGTGCGCCGATGACTGGCGACCAGATGAGAGGGGTCTTGATAGGCAGTTCATCGAAGAAATCCTCGAGCCAGGAGAGGACTCGAATCATGATGATGCCGACGACGCCCATGAGGAGGCCGAGGAGCGCGAAGAGCCAGAGCTCATTCATGCCGGTGAGGCGGAACATCGGGGTGGGAAAGAGCGGCGCCCAGCCGGCAAAGTGAATGCGCACGCCGGTGGCGATGGAGGCGGCCAGCGCGACAGGGATGAAAGAGCGTGCGCGCAGCTCGAAGAGCAGAAGCTCGATGGCGACGAGAATTCCTGCCATGGGAGCGGTAAAGGTTGCGGCCATTCCGGCGGCGGCTCCGGAGGCCAGCAGGACGCGGCGATAGTAGGGCGTGAGGCCGACAACCTGGCCGAACAGGGAGCCGAGCGCCGCACCCGTCTGGATGATGGGACCTTCGGCGCCGAACGGGCCGCCGGTTCCGATCGCGAATGCAGTCGCCAGGGGCTTCAGCAGAGCCACGCGAAGCCGCATGCGGCTATGGCCGAAAAGAACCGATTCCATGGCTTCCGGAATGCCGTGACCCTTGAGGGTGGGCTCCCAGAAATGAATCATGATGCCGACCAGCAGACCACCGATGGGTGGAATCAGAATGACCCACAGCCCAAGGTGGTTATGCGCTGGATTGCTGTACGCGAAGGAGAATTTCCCGTAGAAGAAGATGTTCGTGAAGAGCTGAATGAGTTCGAGCAGGCCTTCAGCGACAAAACCGGCCACAAGGCCAACGAGCAATGCATAGCCGCAGATTTTTATGATCTCTGGTTCGAGAGCTACCCCGAACTGTCCCTTCTTGCTGGACTGCTTCTCTGGTATTGCAGGAATACCAGGAATCGGAAACTCGGCCATGTGGATCTCTCCCTCGCGCGGATCAGGTTAACTCAGGTGAATTCTCCTCGGAACTGGAACGGACTGCATTTTCCTTATGCTCTGATGTACCTTCCTGGTCGCTCAAAACCTGAAGGATGTCTGTCTTGGTAACGATACCCTTGATTTCGCCGCCTGAGGCGACGACAAGAAGCATTGGCCGCCTATGCTCGGCTGTGAGCAGGCGAAGCGCCTCCATCACATCCGTGTCCGGAGTAACGGTGCCGACGGGGTGATCCACCACATCCCGCAAGGGTGTATGCATCCAGCGTTCGGGCGGGATTTGCGTAATGCAGAGCGGATTCACCGTGCCCAGCAGCTTCTTATCTTCAAACACCGGGAAGGCCTCGTGCTTCAGATCCGGCGACAACATCTTGACGAACTCACCGACACTCACATTCCCAGGCGCCGAGATGACGTGCTGCTGCATGATCTCGCTGACGGGGATGTACTGTAGCGGAGATGCCTTTGCGGTCTCGTGCAGACGCTGGTCACCTGATGCGGAAGCATCCCCTGAGACTGCATACGCGACGGCGGCGCCGATCAACGCGGGAATGATGAAGGCATGGCCGCCGGTGGCTTCTGCGACGAAGACCACTGCTGCGAGCGGCGTCTTGTATCCGGCGGAGATGAAGGACGCCATGCCGACAGCGGCGTAGAGTTCCAGCGCGGGACTGTGCACGATAGACTGCGCGAACGCTGTTCCGAGCGCACCTCCGGTAAGGAAGAGCGGAACAAACATTGCACTCACGCCGCCAGAAGCGAGCGTCGCGACCGTTGCGGTGAGCTTTAATCCGCTGAAGACCAGGAGCTGAGAGCTGCTGTGCGTTCTGTTGAGGATGTCTCCGACGGCCTCATAGTTGGGTCCGATCGGAACGAGAGAGCCGCCGTAGATGTGAAGGAACAGAACGCCGCAGAGACCCGTGAGCAAACCGCCGACCGACAGCTTGATCCAGTGAGGAACGTTCCAGTTTACGAAGAAGACGCGGACCCGGCGGAAGGTGACCACGAATGCCATGGCGGCAAGACCGACGAGCAATCCCAGCAACGCACTCCAGTAAAGATCGTTGCGGTGGTAGCTGATGGCGTGAGGGAAGTCGAACAAAGGGGCCGAGCCGAGGAAGGCGCCGAGGGTGACGTAGGAGACGACGGAAGCGATGAGCGATGGAACAAGCGCTTCATGAGCGAGGTCGTCACGGTAGGGCATTTCCAGCGCGAAGACGATACCTGTCAGCGGAGCGCGGAACACGGCTGACATACCAGCCGCCGCGCCGCAGATAAGCATGATGCGGCGATCGCGGTTGGTGAAGCGGAAACGCCGGAGCTTTGTCCAAAGCCACGAACCGATGGCTGCGCCGCCATAGATACTCGGACCCTCAAGGGCAGCGCTGCCGCCGAATCCGACGCAGGTGATCGCAGCGATGATCTTCGCCGCGAAGGGACGAACGTCGATGTCTCCCTCATGCTCGTGATAGGAGCGGATGACCTCTTCCGTTGAGTGCTCGTTGGGATTGGGCGTGAAGAACTGCATGATCAGGCCGGTGACTGCGAACGCGAGTACCAGGCCGGGAACAATCGCCCAATGATGACCGAGATAGTAATTGAGCACCGCCGGCCAGAGCTTTCCAAGAAGAAGCGCCGCGATGCCGGTGATAGCCAGCCCCGTGGTGAGACCGATAATCGGGGCGACAACAAGCCATTTCTGCAGATCGCGCGAGTAGACCGATGTAAGGTCTTCGTGGACCAGCGGAAGATACTTGCGAAGAAGTGGATGTGCTAACAGTTTTTTTCTTTTCATTTTCTTCAGATATTCAAATTACATTCGAGCCCGTTGATACCGGTGAAGCACACCCTCCAGCGAGACAACGCCCTCGAGAACGCCACGTACGGCCCGATTAGAGACCGGCAGCACCGGCCAACGTTGAAAGTACGATAGTGCATGCGCCAGCGGCTCGTCGCGGAATACAAGCGGCGTGCGATCTTTGCCAAGAGCTTCTTCAAGCGGGCGCTGCGCCTCCGGAGCTGCCGGGTTTTCCCTGAAGGTGGCGAGAAGGCGGTCTAACTCGTCCTTGCGCGCGGAATACCATCCGTCGCGGCATTGCACGAGGACGAACGGAGAATCCAGCCCCTGTTGGTGTCCAGAAGAGAGGATCTCGCTCATTGATTCTGTTCCCTGGATGATGGGGTAATTCACAGGCTCGAGCGCTTCCTCGAGCGGAACGTCGCTTTCCTCGCGAATCTCTTCCATGGATGGCAGATAGAGTCCGTCCTGATGCGTAAGCAACTCGAAGATGGGCACAGGTTGTAGGCTGCGCGATATGAGGTAAGCGATTGTGTTGGCGAGAATGACGGGAAGAATGATCGAGTAATTGCCACTGACCTCGAGCACCATGAAGACAGACGTGAGCGGGGCCCGCAGAAACGCCGCAAAGAGCACGCCCATACCGACCAGAGCGTAGGACCCGACGGAGCCGGTCAGATGGGGGAAGAAGATTTTTTCGAATCCGCCGACCGCACCTCCGAGCATGGCACCGATGAACAGCGTCGGGGCAAACATACCGCCAGGTGTTCCGCTCGAAAACGAAAGGGTGGTCGCGAGAATTTTGAAGAGAGCGAGCAGGATCAGCGCCTTCACGGCGAACTGCGCGTGCATCGCCTGATCGATTGCGCCGTACCCAGCGCCCATCACCTGAGGAAAGCCGAAGTACGCAATGCATCCGACGCAAAGACCTGCGACCGCGGGTTGCAGCATCTGCAGCCATTGCGGCTGCGCGCGAAGTCGCGGTCTGAGGAATCCGAGCGATTTGGCGAAGAGCAGCGACGCAAATCCGCCGATGATTCCAAGCACCGAATAGGCGAGCAGCTCGCGCGGATCCCGGAGCGTGATCGAAGGAATGCGAAACATCGGCTCGGAGCCCCAGAACCAGCGCGCTACAGCGACGCTTGCCACTGCGGCCAGGACGATCGACCCAAGCACGCCTGCCGTCCACTTGCCGATGACCTCTTCAATGACGAACAGAATCGCGGAGATGGGCGCATTGAATGCTGCCGCCAGACCCGCCGCTGCACCAACGGGAGCGAAGAGCCGAAGCCTGGAGCGCGAAAGTCCGACGCGCCGGCCAATCAGGGAAGCGACGCCGGCGCCGATCTGCAGAGACGGGTCTTCCGGGCCAAGTGACTGTCCGCTGCCGATGGCCAGCGCCGAAAGCAGAAATTTGCCGATGACGGTGCGAACCGAAATATATCCGTTGTGGATGTACAGTGCGGCTTTGGTCTGGTTGACGCCGCTGCCGCGCACAGCAGGAAACAGGTATCGCGTCATGATCGCGACCACGATTCCCACTGCAGCGGGTATCACGATCAGCCGGATCTGGTGCGGCTCTGCTGTGCTTCCGAGCAGCAGGACGCTTAGCCACTCGATGGCCATGCGGAACGAAACAACCAGAAGCCCGGAGAGAATCCCGACGAAGATCGAAAGCACCAGAAACAGGCGGTCCTCGCGGCCGGGCGCGGAGTCGCCGGTCTCGAGTGGTTGCGTCAGGCTCGTGGCTGCCGTCGTGAGACTCATCGCTTCTCCATCGTCAATGGATTTTGCGACGAGTTGGCCAGCTGTAACAGCAGAGCGTCATCTCCCGACGGCGCGCCGCACAATCGCGAGGTGGCCTCCTCGGTCTGAAAGATGAGCTTCGTGAGGTTCTCCTGCTGGGCCTGATCCTGCAGCGATGATCGCGTGAGTCTGAGCTTGTCGGCATCGTTCCAGCCGCCCTGCAAGGCCTGCATGTCGGCGGGCAGCGGAGCGCCGTTGGACTGAGCAACGCAGCTGTCGAAGCGCTGCTTGGCAATCGGCAGCGCGCGCAATAAGTGCTCTATCCGATCCTGCGGGCCAACGTCGGAGGACAAGGAGAGCTCCTGGATGCGCCTGGCACTGTGCAGCAGATCGTCTATCTCACGCGTATCCTCTTCGCCGGCCTTTGCCTCTGCACTGTGCCGGCGAGCCATGGATAGAAGCGCTGCGGCCTGCGAGAAATTGCCCATCTGATAGGCGACGTGTCCGGCCCTGTAGGGGGCGTCGGCGTTGGATGGATTTGCTTTGATCGCCTTCCGGTACAGTTCGAGCGCGTCGGTTGGGTCCTTCGCTTGCTGAAACTTCTCACCCAGCATTGTGTAAACACTGTCGTCGACGGGTGCATCCGCCGTGGCGATCAGCAACTCGGCGCGTGCGGACGGAAGATTGTTCAACTGAAGCAGATAGTCGGCGAGCTCAAGCTGCACGGTGTAGCGTTGGCGGAGTGAATCGCCGCTCCAGTTGCCAACCGCGGCCGCGCGGTAATAATCGATCGCAGCACGCGAATCTTTGCGCTCTCTGGCCAGCCGCGCGAGTTGAAGGTTCAGAAATCCGTCGGCGGGCTGGGCATCGAGCAACCCCAGGAAATAGCTTCTGGCTTGCTCGAAATGCTTGGAGAGGGCAAGCGACTCGGCCAGCAGCAGCCGGTTGGTCGTATCGTCCGGGGCATACGAGAGCGATGAACGGAAATCGCTTACCGCGCGCTCGGCATCACCTCGGCTGAGTGCCTGTTGGCCGCTGGCGGCAAACTGCTTTGCAAGCTGCGACTGCCGAGCCGAAAAGCTGCGGAACAAAAACGATGTAAGCGCATAGAGCGCCACCGTCGACAAGGTCAGCACCAGGAACGTGATGCTGTCTCTCAAGATGATTTTGCGCCTTGGCCGCAGTTTGGAACTGACCGGACCTATGTCGGCGGAATTTATATGTGTGTCGATGATTTTTTCTCAAACGAGGGAAGCTCGGAAAAACACTGGCCTGCCAACAGTTTATCGTAGTGCGACACGGGCTGTCGTGCTTCTACTGTCGCAGGATAGCGGCTCAGCTTCAATGCTGGATTTGGTTACGCCCGAACTGCATAGCGCTGCTTGTGCCACTCCCAGGCAGAGGCGAGGATCCTGTCGATCTCGGGAGTCTGTGGCCGCCAGCCAAGCTCTTTTTGAGCGCGCTCCGAACTCGCCACCAGGCGGGCGGGATCGCCCGCACGCCGGGGCTTTACTTCGACGGGAATTGGATGTCCGGTCACGCGTCGTGCGGCCTCGACGACCTGCTTGACGGAGAATCCCTGACCATTGCCGAGATTGCAGATGAGGCGATCGCGTGTCTTGAGCGCATCCAGGGCAAGGATGTGCGCCGCGGTCAAATCGACGACGTGAATGTAGTCGCGGATGCAGGTTCCGTCGGGCGTTTCGTAATCGTCGCCGTAGATGAAGATCTTTTCGCGACGGCCGAGCGCCACATCCAGGATCAACGGAATCAGGTGCGTCTCCGGCTCATGCGCTTCACCGCGTCCGGGCAGCGCTCCCGCGACGTTGAAGTAGCGCAGTGACGCATAACGCAGGCCGTGAAGGCGATGCAGCCACGTGAGTATCTGCTCGACCAGCAGCTTGCTCTCGCCGTAGGCGTTTGTCGGCGCAAGCTTCGCCGTCTCATCGATGGGAACGCGCTCCGGCTCGCCATAGACTGCGGCCGTCGAACTGAAGACGAGCTTCTTTACACCGGTTGCGTGCATGGCTTCGAGCAACGCGAGTGTCGAGGCGGTGTTGTTGCGGAAATAAATCTCCGGCTTCTGCATAGATTCGCCGGCCTCGATCAGCGCGGCGAAGTGCAGCACGCCGTCCGGCTGCAGATCACGCAGCAACGCTTCGATGCGCGGACGATCCGCGATGTCCGCCTGCACAAACTCTGCACCGGCGGGAACCTCATTGCGCTTGCTGTGGCAGAGGTTGTCCACGATCGTGACCTGATGTCCCGCCTGCATCAGAATCGTCCCTACCGTGCCGCCGACATATCCAGCCCCACCGGTCACCAAAAGCCTCATTGTCTCTCCTGCTGAAGGTCGTTCGAATTCTTAGATGTAACCTGCTGCAATCTGCGGTCGTAAATCGGCGCGAGTGCAATGAGCACCAGGCCACCGAGAAGCACCGCTCCTTCCAGGCTCACAGAGCGCTGATGAAGCCGGTTGAAATCCTGCCGCGCGGGATTGCCCGTAGCGGCCGTGGTGATATCGCCGCCGAGCGACAGCCTGTCATTTTCCATCTGCGGGATCACGCCGAGTTGCGAGTACAAGGTCAGAAGCAACATCGCCGCCACGAGGACGATTTCGATAAAGCGAACGCGTTGCCCGGTGCGCTCGATTGCCATCAGGCCAAGCGTCGCCAGCAGGTAAATCACGGCGGCACCGATTCCAATCCGATGCAGATCCATCAGCGCACTGCGCACGACCAGTCCGGCCGAATGCTTGTCCGGCAAAACACTGAACGAAATGCCCGCCACAATTACGAAGAAGATCTCCCCGCCGACCCAGAGAGCCAGCGGATACAGTCGCAGAATGCGCAGGAAGGTCGCCATGGGTCAGCGAGAGATCAACTCTGGTGCGGTCGCGGTTGCATTCTCACGCTGCAGCGCGCGCCGCAACACAAGCTCCAGGGCCGCCTTGTTCGCGAGATAGTCTTCGTCGGAGATGCGGTGCTGCAGATGGTCTGTCTCCAGCGCGAACATCTCTTCCTTCAGCGCCTGGAGGAGTTGCGCCGAGTGCGTCTGCATTCCCTGCGGCGATGGTGGAAGCGGACCCGCGGGGTACGGTCCTGTCGTCGCTACTCCAGAACTCGCTGCGGGCTTGCGTAGAAGAACACCGGCTGCCGCGGCCAGGAGCACGGCGATTCCGGAGAGAATCCACCATTTGTACTTCGCCCATGGATCGCGATTGCCGCCCTCATCCAGTGGATTGCCGAGCCCACCACCCGGCCGCGTGTCGGCTGTGGCCGACTGGCTGTTGTCCTGCGCCTGCGCGGCGCCCTGAGCAGACTGATCGCCGCCCTGCGTTGGCGCATTGGTGTCGCGCGGAAGCTGTCCGGTTCCGGTGAGCGTGAATCCGAGCGGCGCGTTAGGCGCCACACTGCGCGCCACCAGCGTGTGAGCATTCACCTCGTCATCGACGGGACTGTACGGCGCGCCCGCAACCGGCGCGAAGGTCATCGATTTCGGAATCATGATCGCGACGGTGTCGGTGGGCATCGTCAGTTTGGGCTCAAGCGCGAGCTTACCGGTGTAGGGAATCCGATACGTAATCTGAAACCGCGTCTCGCCCGGGCGAATCGGGAACAGAAACGTGAAATGGTTCTTCTCCGCGAGCGGCACGGGCGCCTGCCGGACTGGCATGCCATCCGGAGACTCTGCCGCCGCTCCTTCAACCACGGCGCCATCCGGCAGCCAGAAGTCGAAGGGCACCTTCGAGAACTGCGTCATGGGCGGGTTGGAATCGTTCTTCAGGAAGAAGTTTTCGACAACGCGCAGCGAGGTTCCGCTGGCATCGCTCTCGATGCGCATCACGTTGGCCTCGCTGCTTACTCCCTTCACATTCGCCGCAGCGTTATAGACGTCGAGGTCGACCGAGGTTGTTCCCGCCTGCGCAGGCTTGAAGTAGTTCGCGAGGTCATGCGTCACGCGCACCAGGTGCAGTCCGTTGTCCGGCACGTTGAGCGTGTAGCGGCCATGCGCGTCGGTGGTGGTGTGGGTCGCCTCCTGCATGCCTTGCGCCAGACGGATGAGCGTGACCGTATCTCCGGCGGAAGGCTTGCCGGTCGTCTTGTTCATCACGACACCGGTGATCGGCGTCGCCGCCAGGGCAATGCGAGCTGCCAAAGAACACAACAGAACAATGACGATACGGAGAGTGGGTTTTAGAACGGGCACCTTATCAGGATACGTCAGAAGCAGAAACTCCCAGCTCCTGGGATCTCAGCGATGTGCCTAGCCTACTTACGCTAGGGGTGCAGCGGAGGATCCTGTGAGCGGAGCCACGCCAGCAGCGCGCCGGGATTATCGGTAATGATCGCGTCGACGCCAGCATCGGCCATCCGCTTCCAGTCCTCCGGGCGGTCCACCGTATAGGGCGCAACCTGCAGTTGGAGCTTATGCGCTACCGCTACCTCTTCCGGTGTTACCAGCGAAAGGTCCGGGCTCAGGATGTCGGCGCCCGAGACCTGCGCGATATGCGCGAAGCTCTTGTCCGGATCGGTGATGCCCATCATCACGTCGTACTTCGATTGCCCAAACAGCGCGGAGAGCCGGATCTCTGGATCGATCTTGCGCATCGCGTGCAGTGTGCGGAAATCGAAGCTCTGCAGGATGACACGCGACTGCAGGTGATGACGGCGCACTGCTTCGTCAATCATCTGAACGAAGACCTCCGGTGATGGCGTGAGCTCCGGGTGCGCCGGGAAGATCTTGGTTTCAACGTTGAACTGGAAGTTGCCTTGTGGCGCCAGATCCAACACCTCGTCGAAGGTGGGGATCTTCGTTCCGGGAACAGCGACCTGCTGCGGAAAGGCTGGGAGCGTGTGCGAGCCGCAGTCGTACTGCTTCAGCTGCGCGAGCGTGAGCGCGTGGATAGGGGTTCCCGGTGGCAGGGCCGGACCGTCGCAACGGCGCTCGTTGGCCGCAGCGTCGTAGGTGTCACCCGGCTTGAGCGCCGGTTGGGTGAGGAGCGGCGAGTGCGAGACCACCAGATGGTTGTCCCTGGTTACGGCGAGGTCGAGCTCCAGCACGTCATCGCCATGCTGGATGCCGTATTCGAAGGCGGGGATCGTGTTCTCCGGCCGCATGGCCCGCGCTCCGCGATGCCCGTGAATCAGGATTGTGCGCGTTGGGACGGCGGACGGCATAACGATCGGGAGCAGCAGCAGAGCAAGAAGCTGTTTCATCGTTCCAGAGTCACTGATTCCAGGATGGAGTAAACGCAGCTAATATATCAGCCGCCCAGCGATTCCATCTCCGCCAGCACGGTTGCCGCTTCGCTCTCCAGCGCATCACGTTGCGTCGCGTAATCGGCCTCCGGATACTTGCCGGCCTTGTACTCGAAGTTCAGGTCGCGCAGGTTCTCATAGATAACCTCCTTGCGCTCGCGGAGATAATCCAGGCGCGTCTTCTCCGGCGCGGCGGCGAGCCTGCGCTGCGGCCAGAAGATATACGCGCCGCAGGCGAGCAGCAGAAGAAGGGGCGGAAGCATAATCGAAGCGTTCATGGTGAATCCATTTTGGCGTCGAGCGGCAGGGAGGCTTACAGCTCGTTCGCGCGTCCAAAGGTATAGTGTATCTGCGCGGGCGGCGCGCGGTGCAAGACAGAGGAGTGACTCCGGGTGCGACGATCTAAATCCGGGCTGCTGGCGCTATCGGGGCTGCTGGCGCTATCGAGGCTGCTGCTGGCCCTGCCGAGGCTGTTACCGTTGCTGGCCTGCCTTTTGATTCTCTGCGCACCGGCCCAAGCCCAGCCTGCCAACGCCCACACTGACCCGCTCAATCTCGACCCGCTCGTCCGCCATGGTTACGACCGCTTCTACGATCTTGATTTCGACGGCGCGCTTAAGGACTTCAATCAAATAGCGGCACAGCACCCACAGGATCCCATGGCGTGGAATTACATCCTCGTCGTGACGGTCTTTCGTGAGCTCTACAACCACGACCTGCTCGACACCACGTACTACGCGCACGACAGCTTCCTGTTCAACAAGCGCCAGATCAGCATCTCCAAGCAGGCGCGCGACCAGATCAACGGCCTGACCGACAAAGTGATCAGCATGTGTGATAAGCGCCTCGACCAGAATCCGCAGGACAAGAACGCGCTCTTCGCTCGCGGATACGCGAAGGGCATGCACGGCGCTTTCATTACCCTCGCCGACCATGCTTTTTCGGCCGCGGCGCGCCAGGGCCTGCAGGCCCGCAACGACAGCGAAGACGCGCTGAAGATCGATCCTCAATACGCCGACGCCGAGATGGCAATAGGCATTCAGCAGTTCGCCGTCGCCAGCCTTCCACGCTTCCTTCGCTTTGTGGTTGGCGTCTTTGGTGTCGGAGGGTCAAAGTCAAAAGGCATCGCTCTACTCCGCGACTCCGCCCAGCACGGCGTCATCACCAGTGTTGAATCTCGCACCGCGCTCAGCCTTTTTCTACGCCACGACGGCCGCTACCCTGAAGCTCTGCAGGTCGAGCGCAGCCTCACCAACCAGTACCCGCACGACTATCTCTTTAGCCTCGAGGTAGCGAACCTCCTCAAGGACGAAGGCCATGGCTACGAGGCCATCGCGGCTTACAAACAGGTGCTCGCTGACGCGCGGAAGCCGGGCTACTTCATCGATCCGCGCCTGCAGATGGCATGGTTCGGTCTCGCCGAAACGCAGCGCGGCTACAACCAGCTTCCCGACGCCGTCGCATCCTATGTGCAGGCCGCCGAGCAGCCCAACTGCAGTCCATGGCTGCGCAGCCGCGCACAGGTCAATGCCGGTGAGGTCTACGATATGCTCCACCAGCGCGCGAACGCTGAGAAGATGTACCAGATGGCCGCGTCCGGCGGCGACTCCTCGCAGGCTGACCTCGCGCGCAAATACCTGAAGTCGCCGTACGCGGGCAAATAGCGGATTCCAGCATGGAACCGCCGCGACGTGCAGCGCGTATGGCAAGATGTGTCGTAAGGAGGCGAATATGATTTGTCCGGCATGTCACACGACTTTGAACGAGGGCGCACGATTCTGCAGCAACTGCGGCTGCGCTGTATCTGCACCGCCCTATGCGCGCCAGTGGCCTCGCCTGGAGCGCCCGCGTGAAGGCCGGAGGATCGCCGGTGTCTGCGCGGCTTTCGCTCAGCGCTATGGATGGGATCCGCTGCTGGTTCGATTGGTTCTGGTCCTTTCATTCTTCTGCGGTCTCGGAATTGCGCTGCCGGCTTACATTATCGCGTGGCTCGTCATCCCTAATGAGCCCTACCTGCTGCCGCAAATGACGAGTGTGACGCACTCGTGAGTGAATTTCCCGCCCCGCGGCCGTTCCGCTACATCGACTCCCAACTCTGCTGCGGCAGCGTCAAGCTCGCAGACCTCGCCGCACAATTCGGCACGCCACTTTACGTCTACTCCGCGGACGACATCCGCGATCGAGCCGCCATGCTCACGCGCGAGTTCGCGGGCGTCGGCCACACCATCTGCTACGCCGTAAAAGCCAACTCGTCACTCGCAATCCTCAAGCTGCTCGCATCGCTCGGTTGCGGATTCGACATCGTCTCCGGCGGAGAGCTGGAGCGCGTACGCCACGCTGCCCCCGATGCCTTCGAGCGGGGTGTCTTCTCGGGCGTCGGCACGCAGGCCTGGGAGATCGACGCCGCACTGCAGGCAGGAATTCTCCTCTTCAATGTCGAGAGTGAGGCCGAGCTTGAACTCCTCGGCGAGCGTGTACAGGCGCTCAGCAAAACCGCCCGCATCGCGCTGCGCGTCAACCCCGATGTCTTCGCGCAAACGCATCCCTACATCTCCACGGGCCTGCGCGAGCACAAGTTCGGCATCGCCATCGAACGCGCTCGCGACGTCTATCGCCGCGCCGCACAGCTTCCAGGCATTACACCCGCGGGCGTCAGCGTGCACATCGGTTCACAGATCCGCGACACAGCGCCGTTCGCGGAATCCGTCAAACGCGTCCGCGCTCTCATCGAAGACCTGCGCTCGGACGGCATCAAGATCGAGTACCTCGATGCCGGCGGCGGATTCGGCATCGAGTACGGCCGCGCGCCGTTCAACCCGGCCGAACGCGTCGCCGACTATGCGCACGCCATTCGCTCCGCACTGGAAGGACTCGGCGTTCACCTGCTGCTCGAACCCGGCCGCTTCCTCATCGCGCAGGCTGGCGCGCTGGTCTCACGCGTGCTCTACACCAAGCAGAACGGAAGCAAGCGCTTCATCATTACCGATGCCGCGATGAACGACCTCATCCGTCCCGCACTGTACGGAGCGCACCACGAGATAATTCCCGTGCTTCAATCGAACGCGCCAAAAGAGGTTGCCGACATCGTGGGTCCCGTGTGCGAGTCGGGC
Organism: Bryocella sp.; assembly: GCA_036273275.1. GTDB lineage: Bacteria > Acidobacteriota > Terriglobia > Terriglobales > Acidobacteriaceae > Granulicella. The sequence continues at coordinate 9,681 of DASUHZ010000107.1, read as the reverse complement.
GACTTCTTCGCCCGCGACCGAGAGATCGAGCAACTCCATGCGGGCGAGCTCGTCGCTCTGCTCGACGCCGGCGCCTACGGCATGAGCCTCAGCTCGCACTACAACACCCGCGTTCGCCCCGCCGAGGTCCTCATCGAAGGCGAGAAGCTGCGCCTCATCCGCCGCCGCGAAACGCTTGATGACCTCTTTGCGCCAGAGCTGTTCTAGCCCCTACTGCGGGGCCAACCGGCACCCTCGCGTGGTAGAATCGCCAACGGTGCAAACGCTTCGTTGAGTGGCCTTTTAAGCCCGTTCCGGAGCTTGCAAACAGATTTCAGTTCGAGGTTTTCAGTATGTCCGGCCATTCAAAATGGGCGACCATTAAGCACAAGAAGGGCGCACTCGACGCCAAGCGCGGCAAGATCTTCACTCGTCTGATCAAGGAGATCATGGTCGCCGCGAAAGCCGGCGGCGGAGACCCTGACGGCAATCCGCGCCTGCGCAGCGCGATCCTTGCCGCGAAGTCCGAAAACATGCCCAACGACAACATCACGCGCGCCATCAAGCGCGGCACGGGTGAAATCGAGGGCGCGAGCTACGAGGACATCACCTTCGAGGGCTACGGTCCGGGCGGCGTCGCCATCATCGTCGAGGTCCTCACCGACAACCGCAACCGGGCGGTCAGCGAAATCCGCCACGCGTTCTCCAAGAACGGCGGCAACCTCGGCGAGTCCGGCTCGGTCAGCTACATGTTCTCGAAGAAGGGCGTCATCGTCGTCGCGAAGTCCGCGGCCGACGAAGACAAGCTTACCGAGATCGTGCTCGATGCGGGCGCCGATGACCTCAACAATGACGGCGATTATTGGGAGATTCTCACCTCGCCCAAGGACTTTGAAGCCGTTCGCGACGCCGTGAAGGCCGCGAAGATCGAGCCCGAGTCCGCCGAGGTCACGATGGTTCCCTCTACATATCAGAAGCTCGAAGGAACCCAGGCCTCTGCGATGATGCGCCTGCTCGAGACTCTCGAAGACCTCGACGACTCGCAGAATGTTTACTCGAACTTCGAAATGGATGAAGCGCAGGTTCCGGCGTAACCGTCTAACGAAAGAGAAGGAAGCGCGAAGCCGCCATTCTCAATGGCGGCTTTTCACTGTGAGGAGCAGCGAGTGAAGGCAAGACACGTCGCAGGTGGGTTGGCAATTTTCGTGGCTTTGTCCATCGCTCAGAGCGGTGTTGCACAGCGAAATGCGAACACATCCCCTGTCGCCAATGCTGCCGCGACTGCGAACTGGAACTTCGGCGCGCTCGTACAGAGCGGCTTCGGTGTGACCGAAGATCGCGGCAGCTTCAAATTCCTCCTCATCGGCGGCCACGCCGGCCGCATCCTCACACCCCAGGTCGGCAGCGGGGTGCTCAAGGGCGACTTCGAGTACGGTGTCGAGGTGTTTCCCTTGTGGCAGTCCTACACTCCAAAATTCCAGCGGGCCAATTGCATCGAGATCTATCCGCCTGTCATTCCCGGGCCGGTCGCAGGCTGCTCGGCGCAGTACACCGTCGGGGGAACCTTCAAGGGGGTCAGCGTCACGCCGATCATCCTGCGCTGGAACTTCACGCACGGTGAGCGCTGGATGCCGTGGATTCAGGGCGCAGGCGGTCTGGTCTGGACGAATCACAAATATCCGGCCTATGGAATTGCCACGCCGGTCTCGGGACCGACGACGATCGGACCGCCCGCCGCGCAGACGTATCTCGATAATGACGGCCCGGGCGGCAATACCAGCGTGTGGAACTTTACGCCACAGTTCGGCGTCGGTACCCATTACTTCGTGCGGCCAGGAAGATCCATTGACGTCAGCGCAAACGCGGTGCATATTTCCAGCGCTAGTCTTGGCGACCGGAATCCCGGCGTGAACGCAAGCGTGCAATTGTCAGTTGGCTATAGCTGGTGGAAGTAGGAAAGCAATTGATGAGCAGTCAAACCCTGATCCAGGAAAACGATACCCAGAGGGTTGCTTCACCGATTGTGGAGTGCGTTCCCAACTTCGCCGAAGGCCGGGATGCCGGCAAGGTCCGCGACATTGTCCGCGCGATGCACGTGATGGGAGTCCATCTTCTGGACTGGTCTCTGGACCCCGATCACAACCGCTCGGTCGTGACCATCGCCGGCCCTCCGGCGGCTGTCCTCGAGTCCACCGTGCGGGGCGTCGGCAAGGCCGCTGAGCTCATCGATCTCACGCAGCAGAAGGGCGAGCATCCACGCATCGGCGCGGCCGATGTTGTGCCCTTCGTTCCGGTGAGTGGGATCTCGTTGCCCCAATGCGTGCTTCTGGCGCGCCAGGCGGGAATGGAGATTTGGAAGCGCTTCGGCGTTCCGGTTTACTTCTACGAGGCGGCCGCCTCGCGTCCGGATCGTGTGCACCTGGAGAACGTCCGCAGGGGCGAATTCGAGGGCCTCAGCCTGGCCGCGGTGAAGGACTCGACCCGGCAGCCGGACATCGGCGGACCGGGAATTCATCCCACTGCGGGCGCCAGTGCGGTCGGCGCGCGACACTTCCTTATTGCGTACAACATCACACTGCACGCCCGGCGTGGGAACGCTGACGTCGGGCTTGCCCGAACGGTCGCGAAGGACGTACGGGCGTCGAGTGGCGGCCTGTATGGCCTGAAGGCCATGGGGGTTATGGTCAACGGCCACGCCCAGGTGAGCATGAACGTCACGGACTTCCGGCACACTCCGATGGCGCGGGTACATGCGGCGGTGGCGGAAAGTGCCGCCCGGCACGGAGGAATGGTGGGCGACGGGGAGTTGATTGGTCTGATTCCCGAGCAGGCGTTTGAGCCAAATGCTGATTGGGTTCGTCAAATAGTCGGGTTTAATCCCGAGGAGAGAGTCCTCGAGCGCAGGCTGCTACATCCTTTGGCGTGGCCTTGATTCGAAAGCAGTAGCACTGGTTTCTTGCCGGTTTTGCCAGTTCACGAAAGAATAGAGACGCCGGATATCGCGGTTTCAGTCGGAGCGCGGACAGTGATGATGTCGAAGATTTTCAAAGGTGGAGCGGTTCTGGGCCTTCTCGTCGGCCTGGTGGTTCCTTCAACAGCGGGGGCTTCGCAGCTCTCAGGCGATGCGCGTGCGTCGATCCCGCGGGACGTGCAGCAGATCATCGTGGTGGACTACCGAGAGATGCAGAACTCGCCGGCCGCGATGCAGCTCAAGGACCGGGTGCTTCCACCCGAGCTGAAGCGGCTGGAGACCTCGCTCAAGACTTCGGGACTCCGGGTCGACCGGGATGCTGACACCCTGGCGTTTGCGGCGTTCCGTGCGCCGGGTGCGGATGGCACGCGGATTCTTGGAATTGCACAGGGACAGTTCAACTATCAGTCGATCCTGGCCGATTTCGCCAAGAAGAAGACCAAGCCGCTGATGGTGAGGAATAATCCGGTGTATCCGATGGGTGTGGCGGGGATGAGTGTGGCGTTCCTCAACCAGACGGTCATGATTTTCGGGGACCGGGATGCGGTGAAGGCGGCGCTGGATGCGCGCGACGGCCTGGCGCCAAACTTCCTCCAGAATGGCGAAATGATGAACGATATGGCCATCGTGGACAGCCGGCCGGTATGGAGCCTTCTGGACCAGAAAGGCACGCAGACCATGATGAAGAGCGTGCTGGGTGAGGCGGCGCAGCTGGCCGACTACGACACGGTCAAGAACCGGATGAAGAGCGCTCGGTACACGATGGACTTCTCCAACGGGGTGAAGTTCGACATGTCCGTAGTGATGTCGGACACGATGACGGCGGCGACGGCGGCGACGCTGTTGAAGGGTGTTGCCATCCTGAAGAAGACGTCGGGGTCGCCACTGGAGAAGAGCGCGGTGGACGACACGTCGATCGACTCGAACTCCGGGACCTTGACGGTGGATTATTCGTCGTCTGACACCGAGTTCGCGGGGCTTCTGAGCTCGCCTTTATTTCAGCAGGTGGTTAAATAAAAGTTAAAATGTGGAGTTTTCAAAGTCAGCAAAGGCGCCCTTCGGGGCGCCTTTATTATTTTTTGGGGGTACCCCTCCCCCGCCGTACCTTGTGCGCAAAGTCTCGCGGGCTACCCCGGCACGCGCGATACCACCACCCTGTCGCTTCGCGCCGAGGGTGAGGCATCGAGTGTTGGTGCCGGGAGCTCGGAGATCTTTCAGGAGGAGGAGCGGGAGGAGGCGTCGCGAACGAGCTCGGCATGGAGCCTGGCTTTGGCTTCGGCGCCTTCTTTGGAGGCGTTACAGCGGGCCATGATGGCGGATCGGAGGCGGGTGGAGAGTTCCTCGGGGAACTCGTAGGGCTGCTCGTGCCGATAGATGTCGATGGTCTTGCGGGTGGTGTTTACGACCACTTCGCAGTGGTGGCAGGTTCCGAGGTGCTCTTTGACTTCAGCGAGGAGATCGGGGTCGATCTGGCCGTCGAAGTAGTCGGTTAGTTTCGCGAGAAAATCGGTGCAATTCACTTCGAGCCCTCGTTCGCCTTGCGGAAGTAGCGGCTGAGGCGCTCGCGTAGTTGCAGGCGCGCACGCAGCAGTCGTGACTTCACGGCAGGGACGCTCAATCCTAACGCCTCGGCCGTTTCCTCAGTCGACAGGTTTTCGATGTCGCGGAGGGTGAAAACGGTTCGGAAACCTGGTGGTAATCCTGCGATTGTCTTGCGGAGGATGTCGCCCAGTTCGCCCTGCGAGTAAATCTGCTCGGGGTTGGGGCGCCATTCGGCGAAATCGCGGGGGATGGAGCCCTCGTCGGTCTGGACGTCCTGGTCCATGGAGACGGTCCGGGAGGTCTTGCGCTTGCGGAGGCGCATGAGGCTCTCGTTGACCGCGATGCGGACGAGCCAGGTGGAGAATTTGGAGTTGCCCTGGAACTGTTCGAGCTTCTGGAAGGCCTTGAAGAAGACATCCTGGGTGATGTCTTCGGCGTCTTCGCGGTTCTGGGTGATGTGCAGGGCGGTGCGGTAGATCTGGCGGTCGTACTGGCGGATGAGCTGCTCGAACGCGGCGGTGTCGCCGGCCTTGGCGCGTTCGACGAGCGCGAGGTCGGGGTGCGGGGCCTCGACGGCATCGGCTCCGTGGAGCTCGGCCGGTTCGTCTGCGAGAGATGAGGTGTGGGCCGCCATGCTTTATGTAGTTTACAGGACGGGGGAAGGGGTAGGGGGTCTGAAGGAGATGTGGGTATTCAGGATGGCTTAAGACAGCTTCCTTAGACTGGTGGAGATGTTGTTTCGAACGAGTGAAGGTGACGGGCTCTCGGGAAAAGGTGTGATGTCGTTGTGGTTTCGTGTGCTTTTTGTATGTGGGGTGTTGGGGGCTGCGGGTTTTTGTGCACAGGCTATTGATGCACAGACGAGGACGGTAAGCGGGACGGTGCAGGACCCGAGCGGGGCGCTGGTTCCGGGCGCGACGGTGCAGGTGCTCACGGAGCGCGGCGATGTGATCGGTCACACGATCTCAGACAGCAGTGGTGTATTTCACGTTCAGGCACCGGCACGCGGGCGGTATGTGCTGGACGTGACGGAGACGGGATTCCGCGAGGTAAAGCAGCCGCTAAGCGCAAATGGAACGCGCGTGAAGGTGGTGCTGGCAGTGGCGGCCGCCGATGAGGTGGTGACGGTAGAGGGCTCGGACAGCTCTGCGCAGGTGAGTACCGAGATCGGCCAGAACCAGAATGGAAACACGGTGGACCGGGACGCGCTGGATCAACTGCCGGTGTTCGATGAGGACTACATTGCGACGCTTTCGCGGTTTCTGAACCCGGACGCGACGGGAACGAACGGCGTGACGCTGGTGGTGAATGGGATAGAGGCGAATGGGCCGGGTGTGACGCCGTCGGCTGTGACGAGCGTGAAGATCAATCAGAACCCCTATTCAGCGCTGTTCTCGCGGCCGGGGCGGGCGCGGATTGAGATTACGACTGCGGGTGGGACGCCACAGCTGCACGGCTCGGCGAACTTCATGTACCGGAACTCGGTGTTTGATGCGAAGCGGCCATTTGCAAAGAACAAGCCGAACGAGGAGCGTACCTACTACGAGGGCTCGCTGACGGGGCCGCTGGCGCGGAATGGGAAGACGACGTTTCTGCTGGCGCTGGATGATGACAGCGACAATCAGCAGTCGGTGGTGGTGGCGGCGTTGCCGACAGGACAGGTGAACGAGACGGCGCCATATCCGGTTCATCACTACTTTCTGTCAGGGAGGGGATTTCATAACTACGGGAAGGGTGATCAGTTCTGGATCGGCTACTCGTATGAGCACCGGACGGTTGAGAACCAGGGAGTGGGCGGGAATGTGCTGCCGGAGGCAGGCACGAATGCGATCTTCTTTGAGCATGAGGTGAACGTTGCCGATACCCATGTGTTGTCGCCGACGCTGGTGAACCAGATTCATTTCCTGATTGGCCATTACGACAGCAAAACGCAGAGCATTAATGACGAGCCACAGATTGCGGTCTCCGGAGCGTTCGTGGGAGGCGGAGCGCAGGCGGATATACGGCGCACGGAGTATCACACGGAAGGAACGGAGATGATGACATGGACACGCGGCACGCAGGAGATCAAGTTCGGCATGGATGTGCCGGATATCAGCCGGCGCGGCTATGACGACTTTACGAATCTTAAGGGGACCTATTCCTTTGCGAGCCTGGCGGCGTACGAGTCCGATACTCCGTACAGCTACGTGGTGCAGCAAGGGAACGGGCATGTCACGTTTCTGGAGAAGAACCTTGCGGGTGTGTTCGAGGATACGGTGCGGATGTCGGCGAAGCTGCAGGTGGCGGCAGGTGTGCGGTACTACTGGCAAAACTATTTTGGCGACAGCCCGCGTCATGTTGCACCAAGGTTGAGCTTCGCGTATGCGCCCTGGAAGCAGGGGCACACGGTGATTCGCGGAGGCGGCGGTATCTTCTTCGACCGCTCGGGGCCAAGCCCGTTGTGGGATCTGCGGCGGTTTAACGGTGTGCAGTTGCGGCGGTATTTGGTAGAAGACCCGGGATACCCGGCGACGCAGGCGGAGATTGCAGCGGAGCCGACGAGTGTGGTGACGCTGGATCCGCGGGCGAGAATTCCGTACTCTGCGCTGTACGGCGTGGGGGTGGAGCAGCAGTTGACGGCACGGAGCTCGCTGGCGGTGAACTACTCGGGCGCGCGAGGCATCGATTCGTTCCGGTCTGTGGATGCGAATGCGCCGATGGGAGCGACCGCGGCGAGGCCGAATGCGGCGTTGGGGCAGAACCGGCAGATTCAGTCGGAGGGTTCCATGAAGAGCAACTCGCTGGAGGTGAACTTTCGCGGGAGAATCGGGACCTTTTTCACGGGGCAGGCGCAGTATGTGCTGAGCAAGACGTACAACAACACGAGCGGCGTGACGTACTTTCCGGCGAACAGTTATGCGCCGAATGCAGACTGGGCGCGGTCCGACAACGACAGGCGGCAGAAGTTTGATCTGCTGGGAAGCTTCAATGTGCGGGAGTGGTTCCGGTTCGGGACGGCGCTTTCGACGTATTCGGGGATGCCGGTGAATGTGACAACGGGGAACGACGATAACCACGATGGCCTGGCGCTGGACCGGCCGGCGGGAGTGCCGCGGAACTCGATGCATGGGCCGGGGTATCTGGACCTTGACATGAATGTGTCGCGGGACTTTGCGCTGACCAGGCGGAAGGAGAAAGGGCCGGTGGCGACTGTGGCGGTGAATGCGTTCAATGTGCTGAATCATCAGAACGATACGACGTATGTGGGAGTGGTGACCTCGCCGTACTTTGGGCGGGCAGTGGCGGCGCAGGCTCCGCGAATGATGCAGTTGAACGTGGGAGTGAAGTTCTAGCGCGCCGGGTTTGGGTACCCGCGGAGGTTCGGGTAGCACGGAGGTGTGGATGCAGAGACTTTCTTGACGCCGTAGAGTCGAATGAAGGTGGAATGGTGAAGCAAGTTTTGGGATTCAGGTGGTTGATCAGCCCAGCGAGCATAGCTCGCCAGGGGTTCAGGTGGTTGGTGGCCGGGGCGATGATCTCCGCGCTCGCGGTGGGCCAGGCGCAGAGCTCGAGCAGGACAACGCATAAAAAGAAGGCGACGACCTCGAGTAAGAGTGCGCCGCGGAAGACGACGGCGCATCATGCGTCGACAAGTCATCATGCGTCGTCGACGCACCATGCAAAGGCTCACAGAGTTACGTCGAAGCGAACGTCAGCGAAAAGGCATGCGGGACGCGGGAAGGTTCGGCGGAAGCATATTGAAGTTGCGGCGACGGCGGCGAGCCGGAGACTGCATGCGGCGTTTGTGGCGAGCTCGCAGTTGCGTCCGATGGCGCAGCAGTTGGTGCTGACGCGGAGTTCGGCGGCGTATGAGGGTGTGCAGCATTGGGCTGCGGGGCATCCTGGCGATGGCGCGGCGGCGGCGCAGCTGGCGCTGGGGCATGCGCTGATGCTGGACCACAGGTATCCGGAGGCAGAGCAGGCGTATGCGGCTGCCAAGCAGGCGGGTGTGGCGCTGGACGATTATGCAGTGTACCTGGGCGCGCAGGCGGCGATTGCGGCGAATCGGCCGACGGATGCGATCGCGGTGCTCGCGAACTTCGCGGAGAAGTTTCCGGACAGTTTGTTTGTGCCAAATGCGCCGGTGACGCTGGCGCAGGCGTATCTGGAGAATCATGATCCTGGCAGCGCGTTGCGGGTGCTGCAGCCGCTGGCCAATACTCCTGCCGGAGGCCATGTGGATTTTCGGTCGACGCTGGCGAAGGCGTATCAGCAGAGTGGGAACTCTGCGGAGGCGGCGAAGCTGTATCGCGGGATTTACTTGAAGGATCCGCTGAGCGGCACGGCGAATGACGCGAAGAATCAGCTTGCGGTGATGCAGATTCCGTTGACGGTGGCGGAGCGGAAGCAGCACGCGGATGCGATGTTCAATGCGCATCAGTATGGGGATGCGGCGATTGAGTATCGCGAGCTCGAGAAGGACGACAAGGACCTGACGCAGGCGGACCGGGACGCGCTGGAGATCTATGCAGCGGTTTGTGATCTGAAGCTGAAGCGATTGAGCCGGATGGATGTGGAGAAGCTGCCGGTGACGGGCGACGACAGCGCGGCGCTGAAGCTTTATATGCAGGCGGAGCTGGCTCGGAATGTGGGCGATGAGACCGCGCAGGATGCTCTGGTGCAGGAGTTGACGCAGAAGTATCCGCAGAGCCGGTGGCTGGAGGAGGCACTGTACTCGGGCGGGAACATGTACCTGCTGCGGCATGATGCGGGGCGCGCGATTGCGGATTACTCGGCGCTGGTGCAGCACTTTCCGAGGAGTGTGTATGCGCCGAGTGCGCACTGGCGTGCGGCGTGGTTGAGCTATCGGACGAAAAATTACCCGGAGGCTGCAAGGCTGATGGATGAGCAGATCCAGAACTATCCAGGAGGGCAGGAGATCCCGGGAGCGCTGTACTGGCGCGGGCGGCTGTATGAGGATGTGGAGCACAATTTCGCGCAGGCGCTGAATTACTACAACAAGGTGAATGACGCGTACGTGAACAGCTACTACGCGATGCTGGCGCGGCAGCGGATGGCGGCGATCGGCAAGCGTGAGGAAGTGGCCGAGGCGCCAACGCTGGCAGCGGTGAGAGATGTGGATGATCCGGAGCTGATTGATGATTTGCCGGAGAATGATCAGCATCTGATCAAGGCGCGGCTGCTGG
>DASUHZ010000106.1:0-31285 GCA_036273275.1 Bryocella sp. | reverse complement strand
CCGGTCACATTCGGCGGAGGCAGAAGCTGGACAAACCGCGGCCCCACGCTCTCACCTTCGCGTGGCGTGGATACATGGAACAGCCCCTGCTCCACCCAGAACTTCGCCCACTTTTCTTCAATCAGGGAAGGCTCATACGCCTTCGGTAGCTCAGAACTCATATGAAGACATTAGACAGTAGAGAGTAGAGAGTAGACAAAATCAGGCGCAGCACAGACGCAAGAAAGGGCGGAAGCATCGCTTCCGCCCTTTCTCTACCCACTACTGTCTACCCTCTGGCTTAGAACGGGTTCAGCTTGTCCGCGCCCTTCTTCTTCTTGTGCTTGCTGGAGCTCTCGTCATTCTTGTCATACTCCGGCTTGGGATTTTTCTTCCCCGCCGGCTTCGCCTGCGCCGGAGGCGTGTTTTGACCTGCCGCGTCGTTCACCTGGTCCGGAGCGGCCGCCGGCGCCTGCACAGCCGGCAACGGCGAATTATCCTGCGGTCCCACGGCCTTCAATCCCAGGTTCGGGTCGGCAGATCCCGTCGCCGACGGCAGCGAGCTCGCCGCACCCGCGCCGGTGTTCACGCCCGGCGTCAGCACCTCTACGCCTACTCCAGTGCCGCTCGGCGATGCACCCGAAGGCGACGCCGGAGTCATCTCCGTGGCAGCACCCGTGTCATTGGCCGCCCCCGCGGCCGGCACGTCTGACAGGGTTGGCGGTGCGGCTGGCGCGTTGGACGCAGGCTGCCCTGGAGGAGTTCTGGGCTGCGGCGGAACCTCGCCGGGCCCGGGCTCAATCGCCGGCGTCGCTGCTTTCACGTCGGCCTTCGGGCTCGCGCCGGGGTTCAGCGCATTTTTGTAGCTGTCCAGGATCGCATGCGCCACCTCGGGCGCCAGCACCGGACTCGGGTCGTCCAGCGGAGGATCTCCCACCTGCGCCGCCGTCACCGTGTCCGGCTTGCGCAAAAACAGCAGCGCCAGCCGTTTCTGCATCGTGTACTGCGCGCGGCTGCCCTCCAGTGCTTCACTCGCGGCCACATCCTCCGCGGTGGGCTGCGGAATCGGCAGGTTCATTGCCGCCAGCCGCTCCTTCGCGAACTCCGCATGCGGAGCCGCAGCGTGCTTCAGCACCACCTCGCGATACTCCGCCGCCGCTTTGCCGTCGTACTCCTGTTCGATGGCGGACTTCAACGCCTCACTCATACAAGGCGTGCCCTGCGGCGGGTTCGGCGGGCACAGCTTTGCGGCCCGCGCAATCTTCGCCTCCGCCTCGTATGCGTCGCCAATCCCTATCAGCACATCGTCCATGTGGCTGTACTGAGGATAAGTCTCCACAACCGTCTGATAGCGTGCCAGCGCCGCCGGCCAGTCCTCATGCGAAGCATAGAACGCCCCAATATCGGCCTCGCGCTGTGCCAGCACCTCCTGCACATCGCGCAGCTTCTGCTGTGCCTCCTTCAGAATCTCCTTCGGAGCATCCGGATACTGCTTCAGCATCGTCCGGTACTCCTCCTCGGCGTGTGTCGCCTTGGAGTAATCGCGGTCCGGAACATCCATCTGCTTGAAGTAGATATCGCCCACACGCATCTGCGCCTCGGCTGCCTCCGGCGCGTTCGGAAAGAAGGTGATGAAGTCCTTGTACTCCTGCTCGGCCTGCGCCAGCGCCGCCGAGCCGCCCTCGCGATACCACGCATCCGCAATGGCCAGCTTCGCGCGCATCTGGTACTGCGAATCCGGGTACGTGCTCAGCAGCGTATTCAAATCCAGCCGCGCCACATCGAAGTGTCCCGACTTGATCTGCGCCAAAGCCTTGTCGTAGAGCTGCTTATCCGGAAGGTCGGCGTCCTTGCCGATCAGCGGATTCAGCTTCTTTTCCTTCTTCTGCTCGGCACGCGTATCCTTGGTGGACTTCACCTTCTCTTCCTTCTTGGACTCACGCGTCTTCTTTGAAGGCTTCGTCACCGTGATCGTGGCCGACTCATGCTGTTGCCCCTGCGCATCGGTCGTCGTCTGCGAGCTTCCCGTCACCTGGGCGCCAGCCACGCCCGCCATACTCAGCGCGACGGCAATTACGCCGGTCGCAAAACGCACCGTGCGGGGAGAAGAAAAGGAACGGTCCATCATCAAAAATCCTCGATCCGTCTCGGTGCGAGGCCGCAACGGGACTGCACTAGATTCTAAATGGCAAAGCGGCGTCCGGCTCGCCGGGCGACCCTCTCATGCCTGGACGGGGTCCATTCCTTAGACGGAGACCGCGGTCGCTGCGCGAGCAACCTCCAGAAACCGCCGTGCGTTCTCCTCGGCCTTCCCGCCGGCAAAGATCGCCGACCCGGCCACGAGCATGTCCGCCCCGGCCCGCACCACCGAAGCGACCGTATCATCGGCTATTCCGCCGTCCACCTCGATGCGGAAATTCAACCCCATCTCGTGCCTGAGCCGCCGCAGGTGTGCGATCCGCTCCACCGACCGCGGCAGGAACTTCTGCCCCCCGAACCCGGGGTTAACGCTCATCACCAGAACGTGATGCACCATCGGGAGCACCTCGACCAGGAAGTCCACCGGCGTCGCCGGATTGATCACCACTCCGGCCAGAACGCCATGGTCGAGAATGTGCTGCAGCGTCCGGTTCAGATGCGGGCAGGTCTCCCACTGCACGCTGATCATGTCCGCGCCCGCCTTCGCAAACTCCGGGATGAACTTGTCCGGGTCCTCGATCATCAGGTGGCAGTCGAGCGGCAGCTTGGTCACCCGTCGCACGGCCTCCACCACCGGCGGCCCAAACGTGATGTTCGGCACAAAATGCCCATCCATCACATCCACGTGGCAGATCGTCCCGCCACCGCGCTCCGCCCGCGCAATCTCATCGGCCAAGTGCGTAAAGTCAGCCGCCAGAATCGAAAAAGCCAGTTCAACCAAAGCGCCCACTCCACCGTCCAGAATTGCCTCAAGTCTACCGCGCTATCCATCGTGCTCTGGTCCAATCTCGAACCTTTGCCATGGATCGCCAGGTTTGTCCCGCACTGCATACCAGCCTCGTGGAAGGTCATGAAGCTCTCTCACCGATGGATCCCAGTCGAGTGGATGGTGAATACACGAAACGACCGGTCCACCCCCGTCCGCCATGCTGTCTCCTAAGAACTGCCAAGCACCGTCGCTGGCCTCGTGCGCAACATAAGTGATTGCCTCCGCCCGATCCTGCACCGCCTGCGAGAGAAACCCCTGTGTATGTGGCGGGTCCGGGAATTTCCAGTCGAAGAGGCTACTGGATGGATCGTTATGTGCCCAGAAGTCTTTGGCACGGTTATCGATGGGCGGAGCAGTCTGCATCAACGGTTGTCGGAAGTAATCCTCAAACCCGTCCTCCCACTGAAACCTGCCCTCCAGGTCGGGATATATCAGCTGAAGTGCCGGAATCCGTTCGCCTTGGTAGTACCAGTAATCCCTGTACATCACATGTTCGATCCATGGCTCTGCGACGGTACGAAACTCGACTTCAACTTCGCCGACGATATCGCGATGGCGTCCGGCGGTCAGATCAACGCGCTTCTGCAGTGCGTCAACGGCAGCATTCAGTGCGGCGGCTCCCGTGTCGTTCGTTAGACCGACAACGATCAACTCTGGAAACCCGAGCGTGTCGTGTACGCCTACCGTATAGGAGAAGCGTGTCTGCGGATCTCCCTTGATCACCATCACGTCCCAGCCATACTGCTCAATGTTCGAAAGCGTTCGCTCAAAGCTATCCGCATGCTCGACGTTGCGCCACATTTTCAGACGCTCCGTAACAAACCTCTTCTCGCTCATTGCGCGCCCTCCTCGACATCCTTCGGCAGCACGGCCTTTCTACCACGCACTCTCTTCGGCAGCACCGGCACAACCCGCTCCACACCCTCGCGCCCCGGATGCAGCACACGCGTCTTCATCTCCTTCGCGGCCTCACGATCCACCGCCGCACTCTCCCGCGGAGGCCCCAGCGCCTCTCGCGCCGCAGCATTCAGCAGCCGCCGCACCGGCCACGCACCATCCGGGTTAGGGAAGAGAATCGCCCCCGCGCGCTGCTTCTCCGGCCTGTAGTACCACCGCCGCAGCAGCGCCAGATAATCCGATCGCTCTGCTACATCAACGGCGCCAGCCGCCCGCACCCGCTCCTCGAGCCGCACAATTACACCCCGCGCCCGCTCCTCCGGACTCAGAACTGCGCTCCCAAACTCGCTAACTCGCTCACTCCCTAACTCGCCCTCCAACGGCAGCGCCGCAATCATCAGCGGCTGCGCAAACAAGGAACTCCCTACCGCCGTCTGCTCCCGCACCGCGCGAACGCCCAGTGTCGAAAGCCGCTCCGGCCCGGCGATCCTTCCATCCTCAAACGCAAACACATACGCCGCCTCACGCGCACTCTCTTCAGCCGTTGGAGCCGCCGCCTGAACAATCAACGACCGCAGCCTCGTCAGCGGTTGCACGATCTCGTCGGCCAACCCCGTCGCAGCCTTCACCTTCTCCCACTGCTTATGAACCGCCGCTGCACCCTCGAAGTCCATCGCCTCGCTGGCAGCCTCGCGCTTCGCCGCCAGCTCCGCCAGCATCGACTCCCCATTCGTCTCTAGAAACGCCCTTACGCGCTCCGTCTCGGCGGCATATTCCTCACGCGTGCACGCGCCCTTGCACGGCTCCATGCACATCTTCATCTCGCCGTAGGCACACCCGGGATGCTCGGGCGAAACCTCCAGATCCTCCCAGCATCGACGCAGCTTGAACAGGTCCAGCACCGCCTCGCAGTATCGCTCTGCCGCAGCCCTCGACGGAAACGGCCCATACGCTTCGGCCAGGCTCTTCTTGTTCAACTTGTTCGTGACATACACCCGCGGATGCTCATTCGTCATCGCCATTCGCAGCACAAACGGTGCATGCAGCCTCAGCCGTCTGCGCGCCTCCGCCGGCCCAAAGTTCGCTCGTGCCGCGCAGTAAAGCACCACCGTAGATTCAAACTCCGACCCAGTCCTCGTCCACTCAATCCACCGCACCCGCTCGCGCAGGTTCAGTCGCTTCGACAGCACCGGCCGTCCACTCTCATCCACCGCATTCGGCGAGTCCAGCAGCCGTCGCAGCCTGCGCCGCATGTCCGCCGCCCGCGTCAGGTATGGTTGCGCACTCTCATCGTGCCCGCGCAAGCAGACAACTCCCGGTGCCGCAGGAACCTCCCGCAGAATCTCCGTCGCACGCTCGGGCGCAAACTCCACGTGCCCCTCGAACTCAAACCCCACACCCACTCTCACGGATTTTAACCGCCCGTCATCTGCACCGGCGTCGGGCTCCGCGGCCGCGGCTCCCAGAACGGAGCCACAAACAACCATCCAAGACGCAGCCGCACCCGATGCGCATACATCCATGACGGAACCAGGATCGCCGCGAGCGTGGGCAGAATCAGTTGCGGATACGGCGTGATCACATGCGCCCACACCATCAACTGCCGCACCAGACCTTGCGCATACTCTCCCGCCATGTAGATCGCCAGCGAGGCCTCACCGATCCACGCAAACACTCGTGCAAGCTTCGATCGCCCAAAGCTCCGCGCCAGCATCATCAGCATCAGGATCCCAATCGCTCCGCTCAGCAGCACGATATTTTGATACAGCGTCCACGGCTTATACGTTGCCGCCAGCAGCGCAGCGAGTAACGCAACCGCGCCCACAAATCCAGCCCACCGCGGAATCCTCTCCAGCCGCTCATATCCACGGCCCATCCACATACCCGCCGCGACAAACGGAAAGAACCGCACTGCCAGGTCGAACCAGTTCACGCCAGTCTGCGGCATAAAGTAGTACGCCACCAGCGCAATCGCGAGAATCACTGGCCCCGGCAGCTTGCGCAGCGCCATACCGAACACCTGGCAGGCGAACAACGTCGGCAAAAACCAAATGCCATACCCTCTGATCAGCCCTGGAAGAAAGTGACTCCACTCAATTCGCGCCTGCGCGGTATATCGCGTGAGTGCATTTCCCGCGGCGACATCGATCACCGACCACAGGACATACGGATAAATCAGCGTCCGCAGCCGCTCGATGGTAAACCGCCCCGGCCCGCGCTTCTGCACGCTCGCAATGATGAAAATTCCCGAAACAAAAAAGAACGCGGGCATATGAAACGCATAGATCGTGATATCCAGCCGCGTCCCCACATTCGACGCGCCCCACCATCCTCGATGCGTCATTCCCTGGTTCGTGTGGCCCAGCGCTACCAGCGAGATCGCCATGCCGCGCACCGCGTCAATCAGCATCGACCGCGCTGCCGGCTTCCTCTTCTCTGAATGACCTTGATCCTCGAAATGACCCTGATCCGCCGCCGCTCCGCTCTCCGCCTGCGGCACGCCTGTGCTTTCTTTTGTTTCAATCTTCGGCAAAGCGACAGAAACTCCAGCGCGTTTTTGCAGCGTGCATTTCGTCTACTTTACACTCCGCCCTGTTTGTGTCGGCAAAAACTCTACGGCTCGCGCGGCGCAGCCTTCATCAGCTCCACAAACATCTTGTAGAACCGCGACCCGTCCAGATCCTCGTGCACATGCACCTGTCGCAACTGCCGGTCCTTCGGCCTGTTCGCATCCGTCCACGTCAGCGTGTCTCCGTAGTTCGGCCCGCGCGTAAGGTCCACATCCACATACAGCACGCGCTCCCTGGTGATGATCTTCGGATCCAGCCAGGCAGCCGCCGCCAGCTCATCCCATAAGTAGTGATACTCCGTCGTGTACTTCGCCACGTACTGCGCTGCTGGCGTCGGCGCGCGCGCAATCTCCGCCATCATCTCCTTCGAAAACAGCGTCTTCACCGAGATGTCCACCGTCGTCAAGTCCACGCGCGGCCACGCTGCACGGAACACGATATGCGCGGCCTCCGGATCGAACCAGAAATTAAATTCATGCCTCGGATGTGTCGCAAACTCCGGATCATCCGTCTGCGGCGAAAGACTGCCGCCCATAATCACGATCCCTTGCGTCAACTCTGCAAACTGCGGGTCGATCGTCAGTGCCAACGCAATATTCGTCAGCGGCCCTGCCGTATAAATCGTCACCTCGTGCGCATGCGCATGCACCTGCCGGATCAGAAAATGCGCCGCATCCTCATCCAGCGGCTTCGTCGTAGGCTGACCTTCCTTCAGCGCAGGCACGACGTACGGCCCATGGTGGTTCGCCCCTTCCGTCCACGCCCCATACCACGGCGAGCTCCCCACAATCGCCCGCTCCGCCATCGACTCCACCTCCGTCCTCACCAGCGGAAACACCGCTCCCGGCACCACCGGCACATCCGTGCGATGAATGATCTCCAGCATCCGCAGCGTGTGCTGAACCTCCTCGCGCTGCCACTGATCTCCGGTCACCACCGTAATGCCCAGCACCTTCACCTGCGGCGACTGCAGCAGCTCCATCATCGACATCTGGTCTGAGCCACCCGGCCCGCTCGCATCCTGGTCGACGATCACCATCCGCGGCGCGTTGGCCTGGGCCTGCAGCCGCCCCGCACCGCAAAAGGCTGCCGCCGCGAGCATACAGGCGGTCGCCACACTTCCTGTTGGCAATTTATTCATGATCTCGCCGCCAGTATAGGGCACCAAAACACATTAGCTGGAGCGCATAGATGCGGCATCCCCGCCCGCATGAACCCGGCGCCTTATCTGCGGTAAACTTAACAAGTTGCGTTCTTTTCGCGCCCCGGCTCCCGTGAACATCCGGCGCCTGAATGCTTCGGACATCCGACGCACATCTGAATCTCTTATTAAGGAAGCCCTTTTGAGCACCGCATCGCAGCCCATCCGCAACATCGCCATCATCGCCCACGTCGACCACGGAAAGACTACCCTCGTCGACGCCATGCTGCGCCAGTCGGGCACCTTCCGCGCCAATGAGGCCGTCGCCGAGCGCGTCATGGACTCCAACGACCTCGAAAAAGAGCGCGGCATCACCATCCTGGCGAAGAACACGGCGATCCACTACAAGAACACCAAGATCAACATCGTTGACACGCCCGGCCACGCCGACTTCGGCGGCGAAGTCGAGCGCGCCCTCAAGATGGTCGACGGCGTCGTCCTCCTCGTCGACGCCTCCGAAGGCCCGCTGCCGCAAACCCGCTACGTACTCTCGAAAGCACTCGAAGCCAAGCTCACCCCGATCCTCGTTATCAACAAGATCGACCGCCCCGACGCGCGCGCGCAGGAAGTGCTGAACGAAGTCTATGACCTCTTCATCGATCTTGACGCAGACGAGTCCATGCTCGAGTTCCCCGTCATCTACACCAACGGCAAAGCCGGCACCGCGACGATGGATCTCGCCAAGCCCGGCACCGATCTCCAGCCGCTCTTCGAGCTCATCGTCAACACCATCCCCGTCGCCAAGGGTGACCCCGACGGATCGCTCCAGATCCTCGTCACCAACCTCGACTACTCCGACTACCTCGGCCGCCTCGCCATCGCACGCGTCTTCAACGGCACGCTCAGGACCGGCCAGGAGGTCGCCGTCTCCAAGCGCGACCTCTCGCTGCAGAACGTCAAGATCACCAAGCTCTTCTCGTTCGACGGCCTCAAGCGCGTCGACACCACCGAGACCACGCTCGGCGACATCGTCGCCATCGCCGGCGTCCCCGGCATCACCATCGGCGAGTCCTTCACCAACATCGAAAACCCCGCGCCGCTGCCGCTCATCACCATTGACGAGCCCACAATCGCCATCCAGTTCTCCGTAAACAACTCACCCTTCGCCGGCCGCGAAGGCCAGTTCGTCACCTCGCGCAATCTCAAGGAGCGCCTCGAAAAAGAGCTCCTCACCAACGTCTCCATCCGCGTTGAAGACACCGGCTCGCCCGAGACCTTCAAAGTCCTCGGCCGCGGAGAGCTGCAGCTGTCCGTGCTCATCGAAATGATGCGCCGCGAAGGCTTCGAGCTCCTGGTCTCGCGCCCCGAGATCGTCACCCGCCGCATTGAAGGCCAGCTCATGGAGCCCAACGAGCTCCTCACCATCGACATCCCGGAGAACTTCGTCGGTACTGTCATCGAGCGCCTCGGCCCGCGCAAGGGCGAGATGGTGAAGATGTCCAACCATGGCTCCGGACGCGTGCGCATGGAATTCAAAATCCCCTCCCGCGGCCTGATCGGCCTGCGCTCCGAAATGCTCACCGAAACCCGCGGCACCATCGTGATGAACTCCATCGCCGACGGCTACGTCCCCTACCAGGGCGAGATCCCGCAGCGTCCCACCGGCGCCCTCATCGCCGACCGCGCCGGCACCACCACCACCTACGCGCTAAACGGTCTCCAGGACCGCGGCGTCCTCTTCGTCCCCGATGGCGTCGAGGTGTACGAGGGCATGGTCATCGGCGAGCACTCCCGCGACAACGATCTCGACGTCAACGCCGTCCGCGAGAAAAAACTCACCAACATGCGCGCCTCCTCCGCCGACGAAGCGCTCCGCCTCGTCCCCTACAAGCAGCAAACCCTCGAGCAATCCATCGAATTCATTGCCGACGACGAGCTGGTCGAAGTCACTCCAAAATCCCTCCGCCTGCGCAAAAAAGTCCTTCAGGCCAATCGCCGCCCCCGCCGCAACCAAACCCCCGAGTAAACCACTCCGAATGCGGGCGCCCAACCCTCTACGCGACTAGTCGCGACAGGATCACAACCGACCGCTCCTTTTACGGTGTCATCGTGAAAGGGTGGGGCATCGCTCGTTGAGACGAGAGAGAAAAGCCTCGCTCTCCACAACCTCAATTCAGTGCTCTTCAACGGCCGTTTCCTGGTCCGAAACCCTCCGCACCACCCAATCCATCACCGGATCGCGCCCCTTCTCAAAATCCTCCCAGCTCTCGGGAATCTCCTGATCCGGGCGGATCAAATTTTCTCCGCCATTTACAAATCGATAGAACCGTACCGAGTAGCGCGCTACCCACCGCGAGTTCGGCAGAACCATCTCGCGCGCCTCCTGATAACTGTTGGGCTTTTCCCCAATAGGCTGCCCAACAAGAATCGCTTTCGTGCGTTTACGAAAATGCTCTGCGTTCGCCATCGCCGCCGAAAATGTTCTAGGCCCGATCAGCACAAACAAATGCCCCGATCGATTGATCCTCGCCATCCGGCGAATCGGGTTGACCACATATTTCAACCCGAGATCCCAATCGCCTCCGGGATTCAGCCGTAAATCAATCACCAGGTTCTCTGGATGATTCTGCTTCACAAGCTCGGTCAAAGCGCGAGAAGTATGTTTCAGATCTGTGTAGGACCGAAAGTTGCAATAGCCCGTCCGCGACTCCGGCAGGTACGTGCACCAGAAGCCCTCATCCGCGTGCTGCAGATAAAGCGCCGGATGACCCACCGCGCTCATCCACCCAGGCTTGAGAATCTCCGTATTCGCGGCTCCGCGTGGCTCATTCGCCTCTCCGTGATACTCCACGGTCACATCGTCTCCACGATCAGTTCGTACGACGTACCGCACTGCGTCCCGCTCCCGTGTGATCCCGAGCCCATGTAACACCATGCCATCGTTCAACAGCGCAGTCGCACGCACATCACGCAAGCTTTGCGTCTCATCCGCCGGCGTCAATGTCAGCAGAAGTTCGTGTGCGCGCTCCACCGGCGTGTCGTCAATGCTGACCAATCGCCCCCCGAGCGCCTCGCGCGCCCCCGGAACATCTTGCGTCGACACCAGCCGGTAGTCCTCACCAAATCTCTCAAAGTGAACTGGGAAAACCGGCGCTTCGGCAGGAACTCGGATATACGTGTGCCCGTCCCCGATCGAATTCTCTATCCGATCCATGCCGACGAAAATCTGGTCGCGGTCAAGATGATCCAGCGCCCCGTCCAACTGCTTTACTTCCTCCGCAAACTTTGTTTCGGAAAGAAGGTGGAAGGCATTCGCGTGGCGCTTCGGCAGTTCGGTAGCAAGATATTTCAGGTCCTCATGCCACTGCTCGCTGCTTAGCCGAGGTGTGGTCGACGGCTGAGCAATTGATTGCAGCGCCGGCAACCGTGCACAAAACATAAAGCACAGCAGAAACAACCCGACTCTAAAGTGAAACGGCTTGACCAGACTTCGCAACTTGGCCCAGGTCCTCCTCTCACATCGCACTCGTATATACGTCGATTCCGCGGCGGAGTTCCAATCGGTTGCCGTTGCCGCTTCTCGAGCAGCCGTGGTTATACTTGCCGCACTCTTCTTGTGACTGGAGTCTGGTGTGGTCTTCGCCCGGAAGCCGTTGCTGCTCTATTTTGCAATCCTGATCTTCCTTCAGTTCGCCGTCTGCATTGCCGGCTGGCGTTTCGTTCGTGCGGGCCTCGTTGATTTCCGAAACTTCTACGCCATCGGGTATCTCATTCGCACCGGTCAAAGCGGCTCGCTCTACGATTACCAGGCTCAGACCGCGGTGCAGAACCATCTGGTCTCGCCCCGTACAGCAGCTCTTCCGGTCATGATTCCTCCTCTTGCCGGGCTGCCGTTCGCTCCACTCTCCCGGCTCGATTATCTGAATGCATTTTGCGTCTTCGCAGGCGTCAATCTCCTCCTCGCGACGCTCTCCGCAGTCTGGATCGCGCGTTTTTTTCCTTCACTCTCCTCCTACGCGTTTCTCACGCCGGCTCTTCTGTTCCTCAGCTTTCCTCCCCTGGGGTTCGCCTTGTTGCAGGGCCAGCTTTCCATCGTCCTTCTGGCAATCTGCTGCGCTGTATTCGTCGCGCTGAAACGCGAACAGCCTCTCCTCGCCGGTCTGCTTTTATCGCTGGGCCTCATCAAGTTCCAGATTGCGGTTCCGATCGCCCTGCTGTTCCTTCTATGGCGCCGTTGGCGTTTCATCGCCGGATTCCTCATTGGCACTTCAGTTTTCGCCGCGGCCTCGCTCGCGATTGTCGGAACCGCTCACGCTTCCAGCATCTTCCGCACGCCGTTCACCGCTGCGGCCGGCCCAAATTCCATCGCGCAGTTGCAGTACGGCGTCTACTTCGACCGAATGCCAAACCTCTACGGCCTCATGTATGCGCTCACCCAAAGTGCGAAGTGGGCCATCCTGCCGACTGTGCTCCTTTCCATCTGTCTGCTCGCCTGGGCGGCCCGCAGGCGGCCGTCCATGGAACTCGCGATTCCCGTCGCCCTGCTGGTCAGCTACCACCTTTATCTGCACGATCTCACGTTGCTGCTCCTGCCGTTCGCGCACATTCTGGACCGTTACCTCGCCTCCGCCAGCGCATCTCGCTCTCCTTCCCGCCGCAGGACCGTCGCAGCCACAGCGTCGCTCCTCATCTTTCCGTTTCTTGCACTTTGCCTGGTTCCGTCAAACTGGATCTCACTGCTCTGCATTCCAATCGTTCTTGTGGCCCTTGCTCTCGGATGGCCTACGGCCGCGCCCGCTCGTTCCCCCGCCGAAGCGCTGGCGTGAGCCCTCGCCCCAGACGCTTGGAATCGCCTTCGACCCTCCCTCAACGCTCCTCGCCCATCTTGCGTCTCATGCACCATGTTGTTTTTTCCGAGACGCCTCGCGGCCTCTACCGCCCTTTTCACCCTCATCGCAGCCGGCGCACACAGAGCAATCGCCCAAAGCCCAGGCACCGAAACCATCGTCATGGTCCGCCACGGCGAGAAGCCGCCCGAAAAGGCCCGCGGCCAGCTCGACTGCCAGGGCCTCAACCGCGCCCTCGCGCTTCCTTCCGTCCTCGCGCGCTACGGCAAAGCCGCAGCCATCTTCGCGGCCAACCCCTCCAAGCCGGTCGCCGACGACGCCGAACCCAACGTTACCCGTCACTCCTACGTCCGCCCTCTCGCCACCATCGAGCCCTACGCCATCGCCCAGGGCATGCCCGTCAACGCCGAGATCGCCGCCGACGACATCAAAGGCCTCCAGCGCGAGCTCCTCAAGCCCGAGTTCTCCAACTCCCTTGTCGTCGTCGCCTGGGAGCACATCCGCGCCCGCCGCTTCGCCGAACAGATGCTCAAGACCTTCGGCCAGAAGGACATCGTTCCCCGCTGGCTCAACTCCGACTACGAAACCATCTACATCTTCCGCATCACCACCGGCGCCGACAAAAAGCGCACCCTCAACTTCACCGTCGAGCACGAAGACCTCGCCAAAGCGCTCTCCGATAAGTGCCCCGTGATCAACGCCCCGAAACCCAAAGAAACGCCGCCCGCAGTCGTCCCACCCGGCCAGACCGCACCTCCCTCACCCGACCAGCAACCCAAATCCTGACCGGCGAAGCCGCAAACCCCTCTCCCGGTTTCGCTCCACGATGCTATGCTGCACGCACCCGGTCGATCCCACAAATCGACCGCAAGGAGTGAGCCATGCACACGCGGAGCTTGTCCTGGCTGGCCATCCCGCTCGCCGGGTTATGTCTCGTTCTCCCCGCTGCGCCCCAGACCCTGTCGTCATCTCAGCCCGCGGCCACTTCCACCGTTGAGCCGGCCATGCAGCTTCCTCCCGACCGTAAAGCCTATAAGGCTGCACACGATATCGCCGACAGAGACCAGCGCATCGCCGCCTTTCGCGCCTTTCTCCACGACTTCCCGGACAGCAAGCTCGATGAGCCCGCGCGCGACATGCTCCTCAAGCTGCTGCTCGCCGTTCCGCCGCAGGACACTCAGCAGGTCCATGAGGTCGCCAACGCTCTCGTCGACCACGCAACCGCCGAGGGTCGTGCGAACGAGGAAAACACCGTCGCCTACGAACTCGCCGAAGCCCCTCCCAACGGCGTCGATCTCCAGGCCGCCGAAGGCTGGGCGAAGGATGCCGTCGACAAGTCCACCATTCCAGCCCTCGTCGCGCAGCTGAAAGAGACGATGGTGAAGTTTAAAGTTGCCCTGCCCACGCCCGAGGAGATGCAGAAATCCGTCGGTCCCGCGCGCGCTGCCGATCTCCAGACCCTCGCCGACGTCTACTTTCGCGAAGGCAAACTCCGCAAAGCTTCCAAGGCCCTTGATGAGGCCCACTCCCTCAAGCCTGACGAGGGCGACGTCTATCTCACGATGGGACAGATCGCGCACGCGCGCCACAAAGACACGGAAGCCTTGGAAGATTTGGAGCTGTCCAACGTCTACGGTGGGATGACACCGTCCGGGCAATCGCTCCTGCTCGATCTCTATCGCGCCAAACACCACGGCGACGCCGCCGGCCTCGAGGACGAGCTCGACACACGTTACCGCGCTCTCCAGCATCCATTCACGCCGCCGCCCCACACTGCTCCCGCTGCCCGCCGCAGCGTTTTCGTCGAGCTCTATACCGGCTCCGCCTGCGAACCCTGTGTCGCCGCGGACCTTGGCCTCGACGGCCTTCTCCAGGCCTACCCGCGCAGCGAAGTCGTCGCGCTCTCCTTCGATGAGCACATCCCCGCGCCCGATCCGCTGGCCAACGCCGACACGGAAGGCCGCGCCGATTATCTACACCTCGGCGGAACGCCCACCGTCTGGATCGACGGCCTGCGCGCAAACGGAATCGGTGGAGGCCGCTCGCAGGCAAAGTCGGACTTCGATCTCCTCACCAGGCGCATCGACGCCGACCTTGGCACGCCCTCCGGCATCACCCTCCAGCTCTCGGCAAATCTCACGCCGGAAAAGTCCATCGCCGCCAGCGCCGAAGTCCGCGTAACCGATCCCACCGCCCTCACCAAGGCCCTCACAGCCGAGCCTCTACCCAATCCCTCGGCACCCAACCCTTCGGGATCCAAGCCCTCGGCATCCGGCGCTGCGCCATCCGCTCCCGCCAAGCCCGAGACCGCCGCAAAACCTTCCGCTGCGCCCCAGCCTCCTCACCTCGTCCTCAACTTCGCTCTCGTTCAAAAGGACGTCCGCTATAGCGGAGAAAACGGCATTCGCTTTCATTCCATGGTGGTCCGCGCGCTTGCCAGGCCCACGACGGAAGCTTTCCCCGTCGCCGCGTCAGGCTCCTCCACAGCCGCGTTCAGCTTCGATCCCGCCTCGCTCAGCGCCTCGCTCAGCAAGTACCTTGACGATTACCAGCAGTACAGCACAAGGTTCGGCCCCGTTCACTTCCTCATGACCGACACCACGCTTCCGCTCGGCCAACTCGCCGTCGCCGCCTGGGTCGAAGACCTGAACTCCCATCACGTGCTAGCCGCCGCCTTCGCTCCGCTCGAATCTCACGCGCAGAAGGCCGCTCGATGAGTCTCTGCTCGCCCCGCAGCCCGCTACCCTTACTGCTTGCCGTCGGCAGCTTGCTTACCTCCGCAGCCGCACTCGCCGCTCCACCCACGCCCGCGCACTGGGCCGTCCAGGGACCCAAAGCGCCCGTCGCCCCAGGCGCCTCCTTTACCCTTACCCTCACCGCCCACATCGATCCCGGCTGGCACATCTACGCCCTCGAAGAGCCCGAGGGAGGTCCCATCGCCACCCAGATCGGCCTCGCCGAAGGCGACCCTCTGACCCTGCTCGATGTCGCCGAGCCGGAGCCGCGCATGGTCCCCGATCCGGTGCTTCGTCAAACCACCGGGATGTTCCAGAATGCGGCCGAATTCACGCTCCGGGTCCGCGCCCCGCACACCGCGCCGCCCTCCGGCGCCGTCAGCCTCATCCTCGTGCGCTACCAATCCTGCAACGACCAGATCTGCCTTCCTCCGCACACCGAGACCATCACCCTTCCGCTTCGCGGAGTCGTTCGCTAACCTCTTCGCTTTTCGCCCAGGGGTGCTGAGCACTTTTTGCCACATCATGTGTCCATTTGGAGACGAGGTCCAAGCCTAAACTATCTGTCTTGAAGACTTTGCGCAAAAAGGGGGAGGGGTACCTCTCAGCTCCCCGCCACCGTCATCCCCTCGATCCGGACGGTCGGCACCGCCCCCGCTCCGCGAAATTCCAGGTCATTCCCGATCGCGCTCACGTTTCGAAACATCTCCTTCAGGTTCCCTGCAATCGTGATCTCCTCCACCGCGTGCGTCAGCTCGCCATCCTCAATCCACAGTCCCGTCGCTCCCTGCGAGTAGTCACCGGTTACCAGGTTCACCCCAAACCCCATTGTTCCCAACACATACAGCCCCCGCTTCACCTCACCCACAATTTGATCCTGCGTCAGCTCACCGCGCTCCAGGAAGTAGTTCCCACCCCCAATCCCCGGGGCCCCCGCCAACCCCCTCGCCGCCTTACCATTCGATTTCATGTTCAGCTTGCGCGCCGTGTAGGTGTTCAGCAGAAGCTCCCGCAGCACCCCGCGCTCGACCACAACCGTCCGCCGCGTCGGCAACCCATCTCCATCGAACGGCGAGGTCCCAAATCCACCAACCCTCAGCTTGCCCCCATCCCCGAGCACATGATCGAACACCATCGTCCCGTCATCGACGATCGTGATGTTCTTTCCCGCCACCTGCTCACCCAGCTTCCCCGCAAACATCGAAGCGTTACGGTAAATCGCGTCGCCGTCTGCGGCGTGCAGCAGGTTGGCCATAAGCCCGCGCGAGACCTCCGGTGGAAATACGACCGGAACCTGGCAGGTGGGCACACGCCGCGCCCCCAGCTTGCGGAGCGCACGCTGCGCCGCAATCCGTCCAATCTCCTCCGGATCCTCCAGCAGCCGCGGCGTTCGTGCACTCGAGTACCAGTATCCCGTCTGCATCCCGCTCGCATCCTGCGCGATCGGCGACGCCGAGAAACCGCAGTAGCTGCGCCGATATTCCCCCGAAAATCCTCGCGAGTTCACCATGATCCGGCGCGTCCTGCTTAGGTCGAACGACGCTCCGCGGCTGTTCTGGATGCGTGTATCTAAAGCCAAAGCCGCTGCTTCACAGCGGCGCGCGGTCGCAATCCGCTCTTCCGGCGCAACGCTGTCGATGTCCTCGAAGTACAGCGCCAGTTCGTCGACCTCCAGCGAGCCAAACGCCTCCGGCACGGGCAGCCCTGCAAATGGATCGGCGCCCGTCACCTTCGCCAGTTCGATCGCGCCGCTCACCAGCCGCCGGAGTCCATCCTCGGACAGGTCCGATGTCGAGGTGCTGGCTGTGCGCTGTCCGCCTTCGCCCTCAAAGAACACCCTCAGGCCCATCGCGCGCGAGCCCGACTCTGTTAACTCATCCACCTCTCCCATCCGCACGTGCACGGAAAACTCGTCGCCCTCGAACATTACGACTTCCGCGTCTGTTGCTCGTGCCTTAAGTGCTCGGTCGACGGTTACTTCTGCGAGCGACCGGAGATCGCCGCCGGACGCATCAGAGTGCCTATGCTGAAGAGAGTGTGTGCCTTGCGCCATTCCGAATTATTGTCTCAGGACTGCCAGTATGCCGGCGAGCGGAGCCTCTGGTGGAGACGCACTCAGGTCTTTGCGTTTGCTACGGTCGCTTCGCTCTGCATTGCGATCGCCGGCTGTGCAGCGGCCAATAGTTCGCCCGCCTTTCAGGCGCCGTCCACAGGTTCCACAACCGCTGGTTCGACACAGTCAGGTTCCGCGCCGCCTGCTCCGACCAGCGCGGCGCCGGCAGGGCCAAAGTATGCGCAGGTCACGAATTTCGGCGCTTCGATCACTTGCGGTTTCTACGCCACTCCCGACGGCGCTACCGGATACATCTACTCAAACAGCGGATACGGCGGCCGCTTCGATGCCACGCTGACTGGAACCACAGCGCAGAATCTGTGCCGTCCCGGCGATATGGCGGCGGACACCGTGAAGGCCTGGGTGATGCCGAATGCCGCGCCCGCACTGGGGCAGAAGCAACTCTATACGGTCATGGTCGGCACCAATGACATCACCGCGTGTGGCGGACAAACTGGCTGCCTTCCGAACTACATGAATGCAATGACCGCGATGCTTCCGTGGCTTGCTCTTCCGGCAAGCGATAAGGTGCTTGGATCCTCGCTGAATGTCTCGCCGGCATGGGCAACCGACCTCAACGTCGGGGTCGCCACCAGCACCGCGGGCGCTTCGCTCAGCTTTCCCGTCCAGCAGACAGTCGCCGGGCGCACGCTCTACATCGCGTATCGCGTCTTCGACGCAGGCAAGATGAATGGTGGAACAGCGACCGTGCAACTGGATGGAAACACCGTCGCAACGCTTTCGGCAATCGCAAATGGTGGACGTGCGATCGGTACCCTGAATGGAGCTACAGACACGATCTGGGCTGTTGGAATTCCGCTCGGCGCAGCGGGTGCGCACACCGTCACGATTACAAATGGATCAAGCGGAGGTTTTTTTTCGTTCCAGTGGGCCGGCGTTTCGAGTGGCCAATATGATTCGACGGCCGGAGCCCCGCGGGTAATGGTGGCGCTGCTGCCTCAGTCAACTGCTTCCTATTTCAATACGGTCGAAGTGACGCATAACAACGCGCTCAATCAGCTTGCTTTAGCGTTAGCGGCGGATGGCATGTGGGTCACGGTCGTGCACTGTGAGTCTGTTCTCAACATCTCGACAGATATGGCCGACACCGTGCATCCGAACGACGCGGGTCACGCGAAACTGGCCTCTGCGTTCGAGAGCGCTTTGTAAGAAATCAGCTTCTCGTTCCACCTACCGTCATGCGGTCCAGCTTGACCGTAGGCATGCCTACACCGACGGGAACGCTTTGCCCGTTTTTGCCGCACGTGCCGATGCCTTCATCGAGGGCGAGATCGTTGCCAACCATCGACACGTATTTCAACGACTCCGGTCCGTTGCCGATAAGCGTTGCGCCTTTCACCGGCGCCGTCACCTTGCCATCCTCAATCAGGTAGGCCTCGCTTGCTGAGAACACGAATTTGCCAGTGGTGATATCGACCTGTCCGCCACCGAAGTTCACGGCATAGAGACCGCGCTTCACGCTGCGGATGATGTCAGCGGGTTCGTCATCTCCTGCAAGCATGTAGGTGTTGGTCATGCGGGGCATCGGGATAGCCTGATAGCTTTCGCGGCGTCCGCTGCCGGTGTTGGGCATGTTCATCAGCTTTGCGCTGAGCTTGTCGCTCAGGTAGCCGCGCAGGATACCGTTCTCGATCAGCACCGTCTCCTGCGTCGCATTGCCTTCGTCATCGACGTTGAGCGATCCGCGCCGCCCTGGCATGGTGCCGTTATCGACGACGGTCACTTTGCTGGATGCGACCTGCTGACCGATCAGTCCGGCGAACGCGCTCGTCTTCTTGCGGTTAAAGTCTGCTTCCAGTCCATGACCGACAGCCTCATGCAACAGCACGCCCGGCCATCCGGGGCCGAGCACAACTTCCATCTCGCCTGCAGGTGCAGCGACCGCGCCGAGCTGCAACACCGCAGTTCGCGCAGCTTCAATGGCAAAGTGCTCCGGGCTCTTGTCCGTTTCTCCCGGGCCGCGCGCGCTTGTAAAGAAATCGAGCGTTACACGTCCGCCACCGCCGCTCGAGCCACGCGCGCTGTTGTGCTCGTCCTTGGCGATGACCGCGACGTTGAGTCTCGCGAGCGGCTGCGTGTCCGAAGCAAAGGTTCCATCCGACGCGACGACGAGAATCCTGCGCAGCTCGTCGCTCAGGCCCGCGCGCACCTGCACGATGCGCGGATCGAAGGCTCGCGCTGCGCGATCTGCGCGTGCGATCAGATCCAGCTTGGCGCTGATCTCCGCCTCGGAGGAGCCGGTGATGGGATAGAGCTGTGGCGTGCGCGTCTCCTGAAACGCTGCGACGCGCGTTGTTTGCGGGCCGCTTGCGATCAGCGCTGCGGTCCGTGCGGCTTTCAGCAGGCGTTCAGCGCTGAGGTCGTCCGTGTAGGCGAAGCCGGTGCGCTCTCCACTGAGCACACGCACGCCGCAACCGACACTGACCCCTTGTGCGGCGGTCTTCACGATGCCCTCGTCCATCGCGAGCGAGGTTGAGGTGACGGCCTCGAAGTACAGGTCTGCGAAGTCGCCGCCGGCGCTGAGGGCTTCGCCGAGCGCCCGCTCCATCAGGCGCTCTGTCAGGCCGAGCGTTTCCAGGAAGTAGCGTTTGTGATCATAGGGCTGCGAGAGGGAAGTGAAGTCTGCCACATTCGTCCAATCTTCTGTCAACAACTGTTTCGATTCTATGCGGAGCCGTGAGGATTCACCGGCCGTGGGAAGGATCTGCGGAGTCTGCGGCGTCCATGTCGAGAAAGACCCCTGGAGATCCATGCGCATAGCAGTTGCGATCGTCGGCATAGGTCGATCCGCAGCTTTGCGTGATCTCCAGCCGGCGCGGCGATTGTGAGTACTGCCAAACGGTGAGATCGAGGTCAGGCGCGGCACTCAGCGGTTTGGCCTGGAGCGTACACCCGGGTGAAGGCGGGCACTGGTCGAGCGCATCGAAGATCGCGACCTCGTGCAGATTATCCTTCTTCACACGCGCACGAATGTCCTGGACGGTGTCGATCCACACGCCGGGAGAATCCTGCACACGCTGGCCGCTGGCGTAAACGCCGGCGCGGAAGTTGGAGGCAGCGACGGCCTCGGTCCAGGCGAGCAGATAGGCAGCCTGCTCATCGAGCAGACGGCCGCCCTCCTCCTGGTCGAGAAAGAGAATCGTCTGCGGTGGAAAGCCTTCGTGCTTCGCCGCTGCCACTGCGTCGGCGGCATCGCGCTTGCCCAGCGCGGCTGGTGGTGTGCCGCTCTTCTGCGCCTTCATAATCTCGTCGTCCAGCTTCCCGTTTGCGAGCACAAGAAAGCCCCATCCCTGCGACCTGAGTAGCGCACGCTTGCCGGCCCACGTGTTGGTGTCTTCGCCGGGAGGATTGGTGAGCCAGTAGCCCGTGAAGCTGAAGGTTTTGCGCATCGACAACATGGCGTCATCGCCGGGATAGTCGTTACGATCGAATCCGACAAAAGGGCCGCTGCGGGGCGCTGGATTGCTCGGGCTGCTTGCGGCCGCTGATGATTGCGTTACTGCAGCGGGTTGAGAGTTTTCAGCTTTTGCCGGCGCATTCGAGTGTGCGCGCGAACAGCCGCAAAGCATCATGGCGCCGGAAGCCACAAGTCCGAGCCGGAGCTTCGGCATAATCGTGGCTCCTTCCCGCTTCTGTGTCATTCTCAGGGTGCTCACACCATTTACGATACAGGTCTATACCCGGGAGCCAGGCCAATGCCAGAGACCAATCAACAGTCACAGACCAATGATCCGCGATATCCCATCGGGCGGTTCACGCCTCCTGAGACGATCACGGCGGAGGACCGGCGGTACGCGATTTTAACGATCTCCGAGATGCCGGAGCAACTGCGCGAGGCAGTGCGCTCGCTGAGCGAACATCAGCTCGACACGCCGTACCGCGAAGGCGGCTGGACGGTGCGGCAGGTGGTGCATCATCTGGCGGATTCGCATATGGCGTCCCTCCATCGCCTGTGCCGCGCGCTGACAGAGGAGCAGCCGACGGTGCAGGGATATAACGAGGCCGCGTTTGCCGAGCTGCCCGACCATAAAATGCCTGTCGAGTGGTCGCTGGATCTTCTGGAGGGCGTGCACGCGCGCTGGGCTACGCTATTGAATTCAATGGACGAGCGGCAGTGGCATCGCACGTGGAATCACAGCGAGCGTGGCGTACAGGGCCTGGATGTCGCGACGCTCTTGTATGCGTGGCACTGCCGGCATCATGTCGCACACATTACGCATTTGCGCGCACAACAAGGGTGGTAGAGCGTCCAGGCTGAGGCTGGTGATACGCTCTCACGCATGCCGTCGCAACGGGCCCCTTCTGTCGAAGACTCTGCACCGCAAACTGCCGAACAGATTGCTTCCGTGATCGCAGACTTCCTCGCTGAGCACAGCGAAGCTACTGTGCTTGAGGACGGCAAGGTGCTGTTCGATCTGCGCACGGCCAAGTACACGCTTTCGACCGAGCATGCCCGTTGTTCGCTGCATCTTTGGAATGATGAGCGGAACGTCGTGCGTAGCATACTTGCGGCGACGCCGCGTGCCAATGGGCTGCGGCTCTCGACGAAGCGGCTCGGGCATACGCAGCCGAAGTCCCTGGAACTGGTGAATGCACGTGAGCGGCGCACGAGAACGACGCGCGACGCCGCACGCACGCGATATCAGCGGCTGTTGGAGAGAGTGCTCGCGCGGAATTTTCCGGAGTGGAGTGTCGAAGGCTTCCGCACAGCGATGGACCTCGAACGCAGCTTTGGTCCGGCGTACGCGCGAGGCATGCTGGCGCGCGGATCGCAGGCGTGGGCCGTCATCGGCATAGGCGAGCACGAGAGCGCGGCGATCATTGACGGCATTCTGACGCTCGGCATTTTGTGGCTGCACCATTGTCGCGAGCAGGGTGCGGGGCGAAGAATCTATCAGGGGCTGAAGGTCATGATGCCGCGCGGCATGGCTGCCCTGACCCTCTCGCGCATGGCGTGGCTGAACGCCGACGCGGCGCAGTGGGAGTTATACGAGCTCGATGCGGCAAGCGAAGAGCTTGTGCAGCGCGACCTTGCCGACACGGGAAATCTGCGCACGCGGCTTGTGCATCATCCCGACGAGAACGCGGCCGCGGAGCGGTTTACGCGCGCGATCGATCAGGTGCTGGAGCTGGTCCCGCCGCACGATCATCCGCGTGTGGAGCAGCGGCTGCGAAGCACGTCAGAGCTCGCCTTTCTGCTGCATGGGCTGGAGTTTGCGCGTGCACGCATTAGTCTCGCACCGGGAACCTTTGCGCACACGCTCGAGATAACCTTCGGCAGCGGTGAAGCCGAGCTGCCGCTGACGCCGTCGACGCGCGATGAGATTCAGCAGCGCGTGACGGAACTCTTCGGACGCCGCCGCGCTGTGGCGCGTGTGCAGCGTCAACTTGCAGTTCCGCCCCACCGGCGGATTGGTTCGCAGGCGGCCGGCACCGCACACTCCCGCCTGCCGCTGCGTGGAGCGCAAGCGAGAATATCGGCGGTGAATCCGGCGCAGGACCCGCTCTACCGCGCCGCGCCGGAGCGCTGGCTTGAATCTGTGCTGCGGCATGATCTTGCACCGCTCACGCGCAGTCTCGCTCCACAGCCGCGCGGTGCGCACCGGTCGTTTGGACAGTTCGCGAATGACCCTGATCCGGATACGCGAGGCAATCGAACTGACTCTCAATCCGCTCGTGACGATAACGAATTTACGAACGGGCACGGCTCACGCGTGTTGCCGCATCTCGATCCGAGACATGTGTACACGCAGGTGCCGGCCATTGCGGGCGCGAGCGATCGCGGCATGCTCGATCTGCTTGGCATTACGGCCGATGGACGGCTTGCCGTCCTGGAGTTGAAGGCGCAGGATGATTTGCACTTTGCGTTGCAGGGGCTGGATTACTGGATTCGCGTGCGGCATCATCATCGCGAAACGGCCGATCCGAACACCGGTCTCGGTGAATTTCAGCGGCACGGCTACTTTCGCGGTGTGGAGTTATCGCCGCTGCCGCCTCGACTGTATCTCGTCGCACCCGCGTTGCACATTCATCCTGCGACCGAGACAGTGCTGCGATATCTCTCGCCGGCGGTCGAGTGGAGTCTTCTCGCGCTTGATGAACGCTGGCGGCAGCAGATTCGCGTCGTGTGGCGCAAGAGCGGCGGGAAGGCTTCGTCTCTAAATCATCTGTGCTGAATTTGCACGCATGAAATTCCTCTGCGTCCTCCACAGCCGGTCGCGCATCGAACCGGAGGACAGTGGAGAGTGCGATGGCAACAGCGACAGAGACTGCGACCACCTTCCGCCTGGGCGGCGACATGAGAGTTCACCGGCTGGGCTTCGGTGCAATGCGCATCACCGGCAAGGGCATCTGGGGCGAGCCGCGCGATCGAGAAGAAGCCAGGCGCGTTCTACGGCGCGCGGTGGAACTCGGCGTGGATTTCATCGATACCGCCGATTCGTACGGCCCGGACGTGAGTGAGCAACTCATCGGCG
This sequence comes from Bryocella sp., assembly GCA_036273275.1. Classification (GTDB taxonomy): domain Bacteria; phylum Acidobacteriota; class Terriglobia; order Terriglobales; family Acidobacteriaceae; genus Granulicella. Next base: position 7,538 of record DASUHZ010000106.1, on the reverse strand, counting down.
AGACGCTGGCTCCGTACAAGGCTGGCTTAGTGATTGCCACGAAAGCGGGTCTCGTGCGCACGGGGCCGGACAAGTGGGCCCCACTCGCCCGCGCAGAGTACATCACGCAGCAGGTCGAGATGAGTCTCCGCCATCTGAGAACTGAGCGGCTGGATCTGTGGCAGCTCCATCGCATCGATCCGAAGACTCCGGTGGAGGAGTCTCTAGGCGCAGCCAAGAAGCTGCGGGAGCAGGGAAAGATTCGCCACATCGGCCTCAGTGAAGTCTCGGTTGCTCAGATTGAGCAGGCGCGGAAGATCGTCGACATCGTGAGCGTGCAGAACGAATACAATCTCACCACCCGCAAGAGCGAAGACATTGTCAACTACTGCGAGACCCACAATCTCGGCTTCATTCCGTGGTTTCCGGTGGCTGCGGGCAAGCTGGCTGCGCCCGGCGGTAAGCTCGATCAGATTGCGAAGAAGCACGACGCCACAGTCGCACAGTTGTCGATCGCGTGGCTGCTGCAGCGCTCGCCTGTGATGCTGCCGATTCCCGGAACCAGTTCCGTAGCGCACCTGGAAGAGAACATGAAATCAGCGAACCTCCAACTCTCGCCCGAAGAGTGGAGTGAGGTCGAATCCGCCGTAAAGGCGTAACCGAGGATCGAATGGCAGAGCAGCAGCTAACGTTAGAGCCGAAGAAGACTGCACTTGTTCTGATCGACCTGCAGGGCGCAATCGTCACTCGCGATACGGCGCCTTATAAACCCTTCGACGTGATCACTCGCGCGGCGAAGCTCGCCGACGCGGTGCGTACGGCCGGCGGCCTTGTCGTGTATGTACACGTGCTGATAGGTGAGGTCGCTCACCGCATTACCGACGAGCAGCGCGCTCCAATGCCTGCACAGCTGCCGCCTGGTGCGACCGAGATCGTTCCCGAAGCCGGCAGGCAGCCTGGAGACATCCTCATCGCCAAGCGCCAGTGGGGAGCCTTTGAAGGGACCAGCCTCGATCAGCACCTTCGCCGCAAGGGTATCGACACCCTCATCATGGGCGGCATCGCAACCAACATGGGCGTGGAGTCCACCGCGCGAGCAGCGCAGGACATCGGCTATCAACTCGTGTTCGCCGAAGATGCGATGACGAGTATGACCGCTGAAATGCACGAGTTCTCGGTGAAGAACATCTTCCCTCGCATGGGACGGGTGCGCAGCACGGAGCAGATCATCACGGCGCTGAAGGCGGGATAGCGCTTAGCCCATCCACGCGGGCGCGGCGTTCAGTTCGTCATCCGGTTCGAGCGGCGGCTGCTCTGCCGGTTCATCCATCCGCGCGGTGAAGAAGCGTTCGACACGGTCCATCACTTCGCCGCCGCGCTTCGCTTCAAAGATCTCGCGGCGCAGCGTGGCTCCGCCTGGAACGCCGTGCGTGAACCAGCTCGCGAATTGCTTCATTCTGCCGATGGCGTCGCGTTGTGCGCTCTCGTGATCGCGTTTCTGCCGCTTCGCTTCATCAGTGATTGCGGGTGCGGCAACCTCAGGGTGCTCTGAGATCTCGTGCAGCAGGCGCTCGAAGTAGTCCCGGATCATGCGATAGCGATCCATCTCCGTCGGCTTCTCGTAGGCTCCCGTTCCACTGGCGCGCTTTGTCGCCGTGTACTGCGCGATCTGGCGGAAGATCCACGGATTCGCAGGCGCGGCGCGGCCAATCATCACAGCGTCGCAGCGCGTGGCTTCGATCATCGCAGCAGCGTCTTCAGGTGTGCGGATGTCGCCATTTCCAATCACGGGGATCCTGACAGCATCTTTGCAGGCAGCAATCCATTCCCAGCGCGCCTCGCCTGAGTAACCCTGCTCGCGTGTGCGGGCGTGGAGTGCAACCGCGTTGAGGCCGCAATCTTCAGCCATCTTCGCGAGCTCGACGCAGACAATATTGGAATCATTCCATCCCAGGCGGAACTTTACGGTGAACGGAATCGCGACCGCTGCGCGCACGCGCTCGAAGATCTTTTGAATTGCAGGAAGATCGCGCAGCAGCCCGCTTCCGCCGTTGCAGTTGACGACGCGCTTCGCCGGGCAGCCAAGGTTGAGATCGACGATGTCGAATCCCGCGTCTTCGCAGATGCGCGCGCTCTCGGCGAGTGTCTCGGGGTTGGAGCCGAAGATTTGCGCGGAGATGGGATGCTCGTCGTCGTAGTAGGTGAGGTAGCGCTTGCGCTTGGTCTCGCGCATGCGGCTCAGGCCGTCCGCCGAGGTGAACTCGGTCATGATGAGGCCGCAGCCGGAGACCTCATTCGAGGTCTCGACGTCGACATCATTAGCTCCGTCGTTCTGCGCTAAAGATGGCGTCGCTGCAGCAGAATATAGCGATGCGTTCTTGATGAAGCGGCGGAAGACGGTATCCGTGACGCCGGCCATCGGCGCGAGGACGGTCGCGGGAGCGATGCGAACGGTGCCGATGTACAGATCCGCGGGGACGCTGGCTTCGGCCGGCATCTCGCGCTCGATCGGTGATGTCCACTTCTTATCCACAGCAACTTTTTCCTCGTGGCGGATATCGCTTGGGCGAGTTCGCCGCGCTATCGCGCCGCCGTCTATTTCTGATGCTGCATAAATGCAATGCAGCGAAGCACTTGAATCGTCATGAGGATAGCGCCGCATCCTCGATCGATGTCCGCGTCCTGTAGGCCGCGCGTTGAAGAATTACATCCAGTTTAACCGTTGACCGTGCAATACCACGAGAGCATCATTGTGGAACTCTTTGTACCGGCTTCCACCGGACGATCGATGGGGCCAGCGCACTCGCAAGGTGAGCGTCGCATGTTGCAAACGCAACAGCAGCCGGGCTCCGTGCATGAGCCCGATAGTTCCTCGGGGTTCTTTATGAAGAGCAAACTCATTTTAACTCTCCTCCTCAGTGCTCCACTCTCTGCTGTCTTTCTTTGCTCGCCTGCCGTTGCTTCGGCCGAGCAGCTTGTGCCAGCCGGCTCCATCCTGAAGTGCACCGTTTCGGACAAGATTTCATCGCGGACGGAAGCCGTCGGCGATCCGGTCATGTGTACGCTCGGTCACACTGAAGCGTACAGCCGCGTGGCGTTCCCCTACGGCAGTTACCTGATCGGTCATTTCGAGGAATACAAGGACCCGGGACATTTCGTGGGCAAGGGGTGGATGGAGCTGCGATTCGATCGCCTCATGATTCAGCCGGACACGAACGTGCCGATCAACGCCCGCGTCGTTGCTGCGCCGAAGTATCCGGTGGATGCGCAAGGACGCATTCATGGAACAGGACATCCGGTGCGCGATACGGTCGAGTGGCTGATTCCAGTGCTGTGGCCGATCGATCTGATTAATCTGCCGCGTCGTGGACCGCGGCCGACGCTCAAGCCGGAGACCCAGCTGACGCTTAAGGTGCTGGATGATTTTGGCATTCCCTCGCAAGCCGAGCAGGATTATCAGCAGCCGGCGCTCATCGAGCGGCGTGCCGCAGCGATTGAGCGGCATAAAGAAAATATGATCGACCAGGGATACATGACTGCAGACCAGGCATTCGGCTCGCAGTATGCTGCGCCTCAGCAACAACAGCCCGCGCCGGTACAGCAGAGCTACGCTGCGCCGCAGCAGTATGCACCGCAGCCTACATATCAGGCGCAGGCCGCGACTCCGCAGATCATTGTGGTGCAGGCGGCAGCGCCTCAGGCTCAGCCGCAGCCGGTATATGTACAGCAGCCTGTGTACGTGCCCCAGCCGGTCTACTATCCACCGGCACCCAGGTACTACGTGCGGCCGCATTATTGGCCGTATTACTGAAGATGCAGCGGGGGAAAAGAAGAAGGCCTCCGAAGCGGGAGGCCTTCTTCTTGTCTGGTGTGATCGACTCTTACTTCTTTTCGGCAGCGGCGTACTTGCGGCGGAAGCGCTCGACGCGACCGGCGGTGTCGACCAGCTTCTGCTTGCCGGTGAAGAACGGGTGGCAGGCCGAGCAGATTTCGAGAACGATGTCGCCCTTGTGGGTCGAGCGGGTCTCGAAGTGACTGCCGCAGGCGCAGCGGACGTTGGTTTTTTCGTACTTGGGGTGGATGCCTTCCTTGGGCATGGTGAATCCTTTCATCAGCTAACCCGCCGCAGAACGGTTCGCTTGCGCGGTCTCCGAGAGATCCGCACATCGATGTTCCTGTCGCGCTGCAAGCTTGGGGTCCGACTCCCGGACCTTCAGGCGCTCTCTCCAGTTTAGCATCGGCGGGTACGCTGGCCCGCCCCGCCCCCTACCCCCCTCCCCTTGTTTTTGCCCGATCTTTGAAATCAGTGACTTGCGAGAGGGTGGTGGCTGAAAATTATTGATTCTAAAGATTTTGATCGTAAATTCTTTGTAATGAATATTTTACTAAAAAATATCTGGAATCAGCAGTTTACCGACGGCGCGAAAGGTAACGAATGCAAAACTAAAAGGCTGCGCGATGGCAGCCTCGTCTCATTTAACCTTCTATCTCCATTATTGCAATTTGAGTGGAATTAACTGCCACGACTTTTCTCTTTGTTTTGTGCGGGTTAGGCCATCTAGGGGCTTGACAAGCCAGTTTTTCGGCTGTTATCGAGGAAAATTTTTGTAAGTGCAAGATAATGCGACGGTTCCGCCGAGCGTTTTGCGGCGTCTATGGGAGGGCACGACGGAGGGAGCCGAGGATTGGCTCAGGTTTCCTCTTTGCTGACGGGATTCGCACAGCGGCCAGCGGACCTGGGCACTGCGATACTGAGGGAACCGATGGCAGATCTTTGTCCTGTATGTGAGGGTTCGGGGTTGCGCGTGGTGGAGCGCGCGGACGGGCTGCGGGTGGCGCAGCCGTGTGAGTGCCGCGCGGCGCGCCGGGCGGTGCGGATTATCGAGCAGGCCAGGATTCCGAAGCGGTATGCGCACTGCACTCTGGAGGATTATGTGCCGAACTACGGCGGCAAGAATCCGTCGCTGTCGAATGCGCTGGTGCAGTCACGGAATTATGTGCGCGAGTATCTGCCAGGAACCGATGTGCCGGGGCTGCTGCTGACGGGATCGATTGGGGTGGGGAAGACGCATCTTGCGGTGGGGATTCTGCAGTCGCTGATTGCAGAGCGGGGAGCGAAGGGGCTGTTCTTTGACTATCGCGATCTGCTGAAGCAGGTGCAGAACAGCTACAACCGCAGTGTGGAGGCGACGGAGCTGGAGATTCTGCAGCCGGTGTTCGACGCGGAGGTGCTGGTGCTCGATGAACTGGGCGCGTCGAAGCCGACGGACTGGGTGTGGGACACGGTCGCGCATATTTTGAACACGCGGTATAACGACCGGCGGACAACGATCATCACGACGAACTATGCGAATCTGCCGCCGGGTGGTGGTGAACTGAGCGGGCCGCGCGCAGCGGTGCGCGAGGAGACGCTGGGGGATCGCATCGGGGAGCGGATGCGGTCGCGGCTGCAGGAGATGTGCGTGGTGGTAGAGATGAAGGGCGAGGATTTCCGGCAGACGGTGAGGCGGGCGAGCTTTGCGTAGCGAGTCAGCGATACCCCACCCATGCCGCTTCGCGTCATGAATGGGGCACCCGGTGTTCGTGGTGGTCCGAGCGAGAAGCAGGTTCCTCGCTGCGCTCGGAATGACAGAAAGGCAAAGGCAAGAGCAAAGGCAAACGCAGATCCCCTTCGGGGATGACAAAAAGAAAAGCCAAAACAAAGCAAAGGCAACGGCAAAGGCACTCGCGCGTTTTCTACCCCATCGAGCAAGCTCGCCGGGGAGCCCGGCTTAACGCGCGATAACCCACCCTTTCGCTATGCGAAAGGATAGGACACCCGGTTTCGGGCAATACCTGACCCTTTCACTTTGTGAAACGGTAGGCCACCCGGCATTCTCCGTCCGACATGGTGCGAACGTACTCATCGCTGCGCGATGAATGGGGCACCCGGCGCAAAATCCAAGGTAAGCTGGACAGCGTTCTTCAGAAGAGCGGGAGGGAGACGTGGCGACCCTTGGCGCATTCTGCTTTCCGGGCACTGGACATATCAATCCGATGACAGCGCTGGCGCGCCGGCTGCAGCTGCGCGGTCATGAGGTTGTGCTGTTCGGGATTGCCGATGTCGAAGCTGCGGTGACGGCTGCAGGGGTTCGATTCTGTCGCATTGGCGATAGCGATTATCCGACAGGCACGTTAAAGCGGCTGGATGATCGCCTCGCGCAACTGAATGGTCTGCGGGCATTTCACTTCACGGTGGATCGTGTGCGCAACACGGCGAGGATGATTCTGCGCGAAGGTCCATCTGCGCTGCGCGATTGTCATGTGGACGCGGTGCTGGTCGATGAGGCCGATATGGCGGGCAATGTGGCGGAGTACATGCGGCTGCCGTATGTCTCGGTCGCGTTCTTTCCGCCGCTGATGCAGCACAACCGCGTGCCGCCGTTCTGTTTTGGCTGGCGTGCGGGGCAGGATGGACTCAGCCGGCTGCGGAATCAACTGGGGATGAGACTGCTGACGCTTCTGGCTGCGCCGGTGCTTCGAGAGGTGAACCGGCAGCGTGAGACGTGGGGGTTGAAACCGCTGGCGAGGCTCACGGATACGCTCTCGCCGCTGGCGCAGGTGGCGCAGATGCCTGAGGCGCTGGAGTTCGACTGCGGTGAGAGGCCGGAGGTTCTGCATTACACGGGGCCGTTCATCGACGCGCAGCAAAGGCCGGCGGTTGCGTTTCCGTGGGAGAGATTGGATGGGCGGCCGGTGATTTACGCGTCGATGGGCACGCTGCAGAACGGTGCGGAGAAGGTGTTTCGCACGATTGCGGAAGCATGTGTGAACCTCGACGCGCAGCTTGTGATCTCGCTGGGAGGTGGGTTGAGCCCGGAGAGGCTGGGCCGGCTGCCGGGAGACCCGATCGTGGTTGGCTATGCGCCACAACTTCAGTTGCTGAAGCGAGCGGCTGCGGTGATTACGCATGCGGGACTGAACACCACATTGGAAAGTCTGACGGAGGGCGTACCGATGGTGTGCATCCCGATGGGCAATGATCAGCCTGGCGTAGCGGCGCGCGTGGCGGCAAAACGCGCGGGGATGGTGATACCGCTCGGAAAACTGTCTGTGCGCCGGCTTCGGGGCTGCGTCCAGGCCGTGTTGGAGGATAGCCGGTATGGCGAGGCGGCGCGTGGTCTTCAGGAAAAGATTGTGGGGATCGATGGTCCGGGAAGGGCGGCGGATGTGATTGAGGCGAAGCTTGGGCTGGCGCGGCAGCCGTCGGTGCACCCGGCAATGGCGGCTGCGAAAAGCAAAAGCAGGTTCCTTGGCTTTGCCTCGGAATGACAGAAAGAAAAGCAAGGGCAAAGGCCAAAGGCAAAAGCAGGTCCTTCGCTGCGCTCAGGATGACAGAAAGAAAGGCAAGGCTAGTGGCGGCGGCGATCGACGTAGACGTGACTGCGGCCGAGGAGGACGTCGACGGCCTGGCAGATGCGGTTGAACAGGCTGTCGGGTGCGGGGTCGATGGGGCGGATGCGGGCGAGTTCGGAGCGGATGAGGAAGGGACCTTCGCGGTGCAGGGTCTCGGCGTAGTC
>DASUHZ010000105.1:0-11073 GCA_036273275.1 Bryocella sp. | reverse complement strand
CCGGAGCCGATCGTCGCGATTACACCGTCGGCTACCGGGTCCGGTTCAATCACATCGCCATTGCCGGACAGCAGGAAAATCTGCTTCCCGTCGGCAATGATGAGCAGCGCCTCGAGCTGGCGCAGCAGCTTGTCAGTCCGCCAGTCCTTGGCGAGCTCGACGGCCGAGCGCCCCAGGTTGCCGCTGTATTGCTCCAGTTTGGCCTCAAAGCGCGTGAAGAGCGCGAACGCATCCGCCGTGGAGCCCGCAAAGCCCGCGAGAACCTTATCGTTGTAAAGGCGGCGAATCTTGCGTGCGGTCTGCTTCATCACCGTCGAGCCAAGCGTCACCTGCCCGTCGGCGGCCATTACCATTGCGCCGCCGCGCTGCACGCACAACACAGTCGTGGAGCGCACCCGGCGCCCCTCGCCAAGGTCAAGGGGCGGGGGTGTCATTTGCCTCGACCCGGTTGGGTGATTGCCGGAGTGCGCAGCGCGCCATGATTCTGTAACTGAAGTTTTTCCGCTCATGAGCAACCTGAAGTATATCGCCGCACCACAACTGGTTCCCCTTCCGGTGGCTGGCGTGACGATTGCAGTCGTCGCCTGCGCTATGCTCATCTCATCTCCTGTGAGGCCCTCAATCCAGTACATGACTCACCTGCTGCACGTCGCGCATCCGCGTATCGTCGGCGGAGCGGCCGCCGGAGTTGCGATCGCCGGAACCGCGCTTTGGCTGTGGGTTCGTTCGCGCCGGCCCTCGGCCGAGGAGTTGGAACGGCGCCGCCGCGACCGCCTCGCCACCATGGGCCGCATCACGGACGGCGTGCTCATCGATGCCCGAACTCTTACCGGTGAAGAGACGAACGACACAGCCCCCGAAGTACTGATCTACAGCTATCGCCTCGCCGGCGTGACCTATGACTGCGCGCAGGATGTCTCCAAGTTGCCGGAGCGCGTCACTGGCTGGCGGTTGGATCAGCCCCTGCAGGTCCGCTACGACCCACGCAACCCCGGCAATAGCGTGGTTGTCGCCGAAAGCTGGAGCGGGCTGTGGCAGGAGCGCGCGGCGCGTCCACTTTCACGACTCACACCGCAAACCCAAGCTACACATTGAACTTGAAGAAGAGGCAGTCGCCGTCCTTGACGACATATTCCTTGCCTTCCGAGCGCATAAGTCCCGCTTCTTTTATGGCCTGCTCCGTCCCTAGCCGGAAAAGGTCATCGCTGTTGTAGGCCTCGGCGCGAATGAAGCCGCGCTCGAAGTCCGTGTGGATGACGCCGGCAGCGCCCGGAGCTTTCGTGCCGCGACGAATCGTCCAGGCGCGGCACTCGTCCGGCCCGGCCGTGAAATACGTGACCAGGTCCAGCAGCCGATAACCCGCGTGGATCAGCCGATTCAAACCCGGCTCGGTGAGTCCAAGGTCGGCAAGAAACTCCGCGCGCTCCTCAGGCTCCAGCAGCGCGATCTCGGCTTCCATTGCCCCGCAGATCCGCACCACCTGTGAACCTTCTTCCGCCGCGCGCTGCTCCACCTGCGCCGTATACGCGTTGCCGCCGATAAGCGACGCATCATCGACGTTCGCCACGTAGAGCATCGGCTTCGCCGTGATGAGTTGCAGATCGCGTGTCGCGGCGCGCTCATCTTCGGTGAGCTCGACTGTGCGCGCGGGCTTGCCTTCCTCGAGTGCCGCCTTGATCTTCGCCACGCCCGAGACCTCGCTCTTGATCTTCGGATCGGTTGAATTCTTCGCCAGCTTCTCCAGCCGCTGCGAGCGCTTCTCCACGGAATCGAGGTCGGCGAGCATTAGCTCAGTGTTGATCACGTCAATGTCCGAGAGCGGATTTACGCCGCCGGCCACGTGCACGACCTCCGGATCGTCGAAGCAGCGGACCACATGTACGATCGCATCGGTCGCGCGGATATGCCCGAGGAACTGGTTGCCGAGTCCCTCGCCCTTGCTCGCGCCGGCGACCAGGCCGGCGATGTCGATGAACTCCATCGTCGTCGGCACCAGCGACTTCGGCTTGAAGATCGCAGCGATCCGGTCCAGCCGCTCGTCCGGCACGGAAACAATCCCAACGTTGGGATCGATCGTGCAGAACGGATAGTTCGCGGCCTGGGCCTTGGCCGCCGTGAGCGCGTTGAAGATGGTGGACTTGCCGACGTTCGGCAGCCCTACGATTCCACAATTCAGAGCCATGTTCCGGGTAAGTTCCTTCTCTTCTATTGGAACATGGCGCGCGTCACCGCATTCCTCAGGAGGTCGTGTGCGCTGCCGCCTTGCCGAAAGCCTTCAGTCCGCGCACGATTTGACGCCGCTCCTTCGGGCTTAGCACCTCGGCCAGGCGGTCCACCTGGCGGGCATGCGCCGCAAAGACCTCTTCTATCTGCCGGCGGCCCGCCGGTGTAAGGTCCACGACGCGCACCCGCCGGTCCTCGGAGCTGTTCGTGCGCGACACGAGCCCTCGCTTCAGCAGCCGGTCCACCGCCACTGAAATCGACCCGGGCGTCAGAAAGACCTTTGGGCCAATCGTATTTACGGGCATCGGTCCCTTATGCAGCAGCGCCTCCAGGATGCGGAACTCGGACTCGCCCAGCCCGCTGCCGTTCAGGGTGTGCTCCGTGAAACCGAGCAGAGAGTGGTAGGCCTTGATCAGCACCAGCCAGAGCTGCGTTCCTGAAACCCGCTCAGTTTTCCCCGTCCGTGGGTCCTTTGCTTGCTTGGATTTGGCTTCTTTTGAAGCCTTCTTCGGCTTGGATGGCTTGGTCGAGTTCAGACTGTTCTGCATCGTTTCAATACCTATTGACATCAATATAATTGAAATCGACAGAATCGGGAGGAAAAATGTTGCGGATTGGGATTGATAGCTTCGTCGAGATGCTGGCCGACGAGCGCCCCGCGGGTCAGCGTGGACAGGAGCGCGTCGCGCAGCTCATGGAGGAGATCGAACTTGCAGACCGCGTTGGCCTCGACAGCTTCGGGATCGGCGAACACCATCGCGAGGAGTACATCGCCAGCTCGCCCGCCGTGCTGCTCGCGGCGGCTGCAGCGCGCACCCGGAACATTCGTCTCACGAGCGCGGTCACCGTCCTCAGCTCGGACGACCCAGTCCGCGTCTTCCAGGATTTCGCCACGCTCGATCTCGTGTCCAATGGCCGCGCGGAGATCATCGTCGGCCGCGGCTCGTTCATCGAGTCCTATCCACTCTTCGGCTACGACCTCAACAACTATGACGAGCTCTTCGCCGAAAAGCTCGACTTGCTGCTGCATCTCCGCGACGAGGTGAAGGTCTTCTGGGAGGGCAAGCACCGGGCATCGCTCAGCGGGCAGGGTGTATGGCCAAGACCAGTGCAGCCCGTGCTTCCCATCCGGTTAGGAGTCGGCGGCACGCCGAACTCTTTCGTCCGCGCCGGCATGCTCGGCCTTCCGCTCACGGTCGCGATCATCGGCGGGGAGCCACACCGCTTCCGCCCGCTCGTCGACCTCTATCGCGAGGCTGGACGACGCGCAGGGCACGCACCCGAGTCGCTCGATGTTGCAGTGCACTCCATCGGCTATGTCGCCGAGACCGACCAGCAGGCGGCCGACGAACTCTGGCCCGCCTACTCGCATACCTTCAGCCGGATCGGCAAAGAGCGTGGATGGGGACCACTGACGCGCGCGGCCTTCGACGCGCAGCGCGGTCCGACGGGAGCCTTTATTGTCGGCTCACCAGATACAGCGGCCAGGAAGATGCAGCACATCAGCGACTCGCTCGGCGGCGTCTCGCAGGTCAGCCTGATGATGTCAGGTGGCCCGCTTGCACACGACAAAATGCTGCGGGCAGTCGATCTGCTGGGTGCGGAAGTGAAGCCCCGGCTGCAATCGGCAGAGGTCGCAGCCTAAGACAGGCCGCCCTTCTTCCAGACCCAGAGAAAACTCGGCGCAAGAAAAAACGAGGCACCCGTGAGGGTGCCTCGGTTCAGGTAGGGCCATACCGTGGAGGAGGAGAGAAGAAACCGAACCTCTTCACGAGACGGCTAAGTTACTTGCGCACCATCCGGCGACGCAGGCCAGCGCCAGCGGCCAGAAGACCGGTGCCGAGCAGGCTCAGAGTCGAGGGTTCCGGAGCCGCGCCCGGCATGAAGCCATTTACCGTGGTCCCGCCGCCGTCAATCAACCCGATGGTTCCAGTTGAATACGAGGTCGCGTTCGTGTTGACGATCAGGATGTAGCTTGTGGCATTGGCCCCGGGCGTTAGTGCGCCGCCCGCTCCTGGGAAGTCAAACTCCACGACTCCGAAGTTGAACGTCGCATCCGCGGCTGCCCGTTCACCCGTGGAAAAACCTGTCCCCGTTTGCGACTGAGCGACGTCGAGTAAGGTTCCGGCGAAGTTTGAGCCTGAGATGTGCTGGATATCACCTGCGGTGACAGTGACCTGGTAGACAAAGGTCAGATCGCTGGCGCCGAACGGGTTGCCGGCCCAGGTCCCCACCTCGGATAAGTAGGTGCCGGCATCCGCACCGGCGGCGTAGCTGTAGCCTTGTGTGCCAGTAGTGTTCAGCACGGTAAAGCCGGTAAGGGAAACCGTGGGCGGCGGAGTGACCGAGCCGCCATCTGGAAGCAAAGTTGCGAACGAGGGTGTAGCCACCGCCCCCGCTATAAGAAGTGCACAGACAGAGATTCCGTTCAGAATTTTCATTCATCCTCCCCGATGCAGTGTGGGCCTTAAGCATCAAAGAGGCACTTCCGTGGCCATTCTGAGGAAATCGCAAGCTATTGATTGTGCAAAAGTGGTCTTTTTGCGACGCTTTCCCTTAAGCAACTTGTTGCAGAGGCAAAGAGTAATCCTCTGCCAAAGAAATGTCCGCAAACGACTGAAATCATAGGGCTTCGAAAGGGAACTGGAGTTGCTCGATGGCCAAGAGGATCGACGGCCGTTTCGCGAAGGTTGCCCACTCGGTGGGCATGCAATCCATCGGATCAAAATGGCTGCCCATATCGAAACAATGACGGACTAGGACCCTCGGCACAGAAGACCCTCGGCACAGAAAAGGAGTGGGAGATATTCCTCCCACTCCCTTCCGAGCGATAGCCCGTTTGCTTACTTGCGCATCCGGCGACGCAGGCCGGCGCCGGCGGCCAGAAGGCCGGTGCCGAGCAGGGTCAGGCTCGAGGGCTCTGGAGTTGCGCCCGGTGCGAAACCCGCCGCCGTTGTGCCGCCGCCGTCAAGCAGACCGATCGTGCCCGTTCCAAAGCTGGTCGCGTCGGTGTTCACGATCAACAGGTAGCTGGTGTTTCCAGGAAGCAACGCACTTGAGGGACCCGGGAAGTTGAACTCAACGACGCCAAAATCGAAGGTCGCGTTCGTCGGCTGGGTTGTGCCCGATCCGTCGACCGAATCCGCAACGTCCAGGTGGGTGCCGCCAAAATCGAAGCCCGAAATGTGCTGGATATCGCCGGCCTTCACGGTGACCTGATAAACAAAGGTCATGTCATTGGCGCCGAAGGGATTCCCGGCAAACGTTCCTACCTCTTCCATGACGGTGCCCTGATCCGCTCCGCCAGCGTAGGTGTAGTTCATCGTGCCGGTGGTCGCAAGTTGTGTGAAACCGGTGAACGCCACGGTGTTCGGAACTGCCGTCCCGCCATCAGCCAGTGTCGTCGCAAACGAAGGCGTAGCCGCCCCCGCAATCAAAAGTGCAAGTACAGAGATCCCGCTGAGAATCTTCATCTTTCCTCCCCACTTTTTCGGTGGTCTGCACGTCTAAGTGCAGTTCGCGCGCCATTCTCGCCGAATCGTAAGTTGTTGATAAAACTAAATGCCGCCTAGCAACCTTTTGCGCAGTGTGCAATTCTTTGCACACTGGAAGGACACACGTGTTCCGATGCTCTTCGGCTCGATGCATGAAATACCGCGACTTACCGGAATGTTTGCACCGCCCGAGGTGCGGGCGCAAACCTTGAGGCGTGCCGAAGCTTATGCCGTGCTTTGCGCACTATCGATCGCCTAACGACGGAGATCAGGGGTAAATCCGGTTCAATGTCCGGGCGAAGGGGATGGTCTCCCGTACGTGTTCCAGGCCGCAGATCCAGGCGACACAGCGCTCGATGCCCATGCCGAACCCGGAGTGGGGCACGCTGCCGTACTGGCGCAGGTCGAGGTACCACTGGAAAGCAGCCAGCGGAAGGTCGTGGGACTCGATGCGCGCCTTGAGCAGATCGTAGTCGTCGATGCGCTGCGATCCGCCGATGATCTCGCCGTAGCCTTCGGGCGCCAGCACGTCGACGCACAGGGCCTTGGCCGGGTCTTTCGGATCGGGCTGCATGTAGAAGGCTTTGACTTCAGCAGGGTAGCGGTGCACCATCACCGGTTTGTCAAACTGCGACGAGATGTAGGTCTCATCCGGCGAGCCAAAGTCGTCGCCGTAGGTGTGTGGGTTTTCGATCTTCCCGTCTTTGCAGGCCTGCTCGAGCATCGCGTGCGCCTCGTCATAAGTGACCTTCGGAAATTCGCCCGGAGCCGCGATCGCTTCCAGCTTCGACACATCGCGGCCGATCACCTGTAAGTCCGCGCGGTGGTTTTCAAGCACACGCCTGACGATGTGCGTGAGGAATTCCTCCGCGAGCGTCATCAGTCCCTCGAGGTCCATGTAGGTGACCTCAGGCTCGATCATCCAGAACTCCGTCAGATGGCGGCGGGTCTTCGACTTTTCCGCACGGAAGGTTGGACCGAACGAGTAGACCTTGCCCAGCGCAAGCGCCGTTGCCTCCACGTAGAGCTGGCCGGACTGCGTCAGGTATGCCATCTCCTCGTCGAAGTACTTCATCTGGAAGAGGTCGGAAGTGCCTTCGCACGCGTTTGGCGTCAGGATCGGCGGATCCGTGCGGACGAATCCATTGATGTCAAAATATTCCGCTGCGGCCCGCATGATCGCTGCGCGAACGCGAAGGATGGCCGACTGTCTTGGCGTCCGCAGCCATAGATGCCGGTGTTCCATCAGGAAGTCGACGCCATGCTCTTTGCGCGAGATTGGATAGGGCGTCTCTTCCGGAATCCGCTGCGTGACGGTCACATCCTGCACGTCCAGCTCAACGCCGGACGGCGCGCGCTGGTCCTCGCGCACGGTCCCCGTTACGGTCAGGGAGGATTCAAGCGTCAGACCCTTCAAGGTCTCGAACACCTGTTCCGGCACAGCCGCCTTCGGAACGATGCCCTGCACGGTGCCGGTGCCATCGCGGAACGTGGGGAACAGCAGCTTGCCGGAGCTGCGCAGGTTGTACAGCCAGCCGCGCAGCGTGACAGGCTGGCCGATGTGCTGTTTGAGTTCGGCAATCGTTGTCAGGACGGGGGTCGATGTGGCTTCAGACATTACAGAACAGATTGTAGTGGGTGCGACGAGGCGTCTTCACGCACGGATCGCGAGCGCGACCCGCGGAATGCCGGCATAGTCGTCGACGAAGCGCACGGAGTTCCATCCCGCAAGAAGATTTGTGACTGCCTCGCGCTGCCCAAACCCGATCTCCATTGCCAGCAGGCCGCCTGGGCGCAGCAGTTGTGCGGCCTCCGGGATCAGGCGGCGGTAGATCGCAAGCCCGTCCGCGCCGGCATACAGCGCAACCGCGGGCTCGTGGTCCCGCACCTCGGGCGCCAGAGTTGCGGCGTCATCGAGTGCAACGTAGGGAGGGTTCGACGCAATGACGTCGAAGGCCGGCTCGCGCCCTCCGAGAACCGCATTGTGCATCGGGTCGAAAGGGTCCGAACCCACGATGAGGCTGTTCAGCGGATCACCGGTAAACAGCGGGTCGGGGGCCGGGTGGTTCGCAAGCAGCGGCGCGAGAAGATCGCCCTGGATGAAGCGAACGCGATCCGCAACTCCGACGCGCGCAGCGTTTTCACGTGCGACCGCCAGCGCCTCGGCGGAGATGTCAATCGCTGTCAAGGATGCATGCTCGAGCACCGACGCGAGAGCGATCGCGATGGCGCCCGAACCTGTGCCCACGTCCGCAATGCGAAGGTGCGAGCCCGCTTCGGGGTCGGCGTCGGATTGGCGGTGCGCCCAGTCCAGGACCGCTTCCACCAGGTGTTCGGTCTCCGGCCGCGGTATGAGTACGTCGCGAGTCACCTGCAGTTCGATGCCAAAAAACTCCTGCGTCCCTGTCAGGTGCTGCAACGGCTCCTGCGCTGCCCTGCGGCCGGCAAGCGTGCGAAACTTTTCGAGCTCGTCGTGCGAGAGTTCGTCGTCCAGATGGGCAAGCAGCCATGCGCGCTCGCGCCGCAGCGTATGAGCCAGCAGGGTCTCCGCGTCTCGCCGCGAGATGGATGCAGAGGCTTCGAGCAGGGCGTCGCGAAGTGTCATGGCTCGCATAACGACGCCTTTAGGGGTCGCTCCACGCTCATCCTCCTCCGTGAATAGAAAAGCATTGACGGGAACACCATGGCCGTATGTAGTATCAGGCACCTTTACTATTTCTTTTTTGTGGAGCTCTGGCGTGAAGCAGGATTCCCTTACGTTTAAGGCTCTCGAGTTCTACGGCACCCGTATCCATCATCGTGGACAGTGGAAGGTTCACGACGGATTGCGCCGGTTGTTGAGCCCCGATGTCGACTGTGAACTAGAGGTGGAAAGGGCTGGCCTTCGCTGGCTGCTCAACCCCTCCGACTACATCCACAGAAATCTTTTCTGGCTCGGCACGCACGATCGCTGGGACACCTTCCACATCAAGCGTATGCTGCCGCAGGGCGCCGTGTTCTTCGATGTCGGATCGAACTTTGGGTACTATTCCCTGACCATCGGCCAATATCTGGCAGGACACGGATACGTGTTCGCCTTCGAGCCCCATCCCGCCAATCGCGCCAGGCTGGAACGCAACATTGCTCTGAACCATCTGCAGGAATCCATCACTGTGGTGCCCGATGCTCTTTCCGATTCCGCGGGAACAGCGCATATGACAAAGCGGCCGGACAACACCGGTGCGGCGCACATCGCCGACCAGGGAGATACAGAGATTGAGGTCTCCACTCTGGACACACGGGTTGACGAACTTCGGCTCGCCCGCCTCGATTTCGTGAAGATCGATGTTGAAGGATTCGAGGCACACGTGCTCCGCGGCGGAGAGCGCAGCTTGAAGAGATTTCGCCCCAACATGCTCATCGAGCTGCTTCCTGAGCAGCTGGAACGCGCGGGCAGCACAACCCGGATGGTCTATTCTCTGCTTCAGGATTACCGCTACGAACTTTACACGGCAGACCGCGACCGAATCGTTCCGCTCAAGACCTGGCCGACCGGATCGGAACTGATCAACGCCTTCTGTCTCCCGATAGAACGGGTGGCCAACTAAGCAGAACCGCCGGAGACATTCACGTCACCGCCGTTCGAACAGCAGGAAATAGTCGTTCTGGTCACCCTTGGTGAAGTCGTACTGGCGAATGAAGTGGAAACCCGCCCGCTGCACCTCGGCGATCACCACATCGGCGTCAATGCCGTGGTCCGCCCCATTGCCGGGGTGGTCGATGACCCCAAACAGCCCTCCGGGCTTCATCTCGGCCCGCAGGTTCGCCAGCAGCACGGGCGGGTGCGCTACCTCGTGGTAAACCCGTAACATCAGCGCCGCGTCCAGGGAGTTGGCGGGGAGCTTAGGATCATCCGGCGTGCCCAGGACCGCGGCGATATCGGGCAGCTTCTCTTTCGCCGCCCGCTCGCGAATGGCGTCAATCGCATGAGGATTGATGTCCTCGGCGAACACCCTGCCCCCGCCATTCGGGCCGCCGGCAACCCGGCGCGCCGCCCGCACGGAGAACCACCCGCCTCCAGCGCCAATATCCGCCACCGTGGAACCGGGATGAAGCTTCAGCGTATCCATAACACGGTCGATCTGCAGCTTCTGGTCGCGCCCCGGCTCGTCGAAGACCGAGAGGTCGCCGGTATACGGTGTGCTGGTAGGGTGGGCCGGCGGCGCAGGCGCCGGCGTCTGGGCAAAGACCGGCAGCGTGGACAGGATCAGGACGGCGGAAAGCAGGGGAAATCTCATGGAAAATCTCATGGCTACTAAGATTTTGCATCCTCCGGCGACCCAGCGCGCGTAATAGACAGGTGAAGGCATGCGGACCGAAGCAGCGGCGTTCCGGGGCATGGTCGAGCGGCATCAGCGGATGGTGTTTTCGCTCGCCCTCAGAGTCACCGGGGAATACGGCACGGCCGAAGAGGTCGCGCAGGACGTGTTTCTCGAGCTCTTCCGGTCGGCCGAACGGCTGTCCAGCGAGGACCACGTGAGGTTCTGGCTGCGCAAAGTGACGGTGCACCGGGCGACCGACGCGCTACGGCGCCGGGCGCACCGTCCCGAATCGCATGCCGAGGAGTGGAACGAAGAGGCGCCCGCTGACGGCGACGGCGCAGCCGGCCTCGGAACCGTGCTGGAAGCGCGCCTCGAGGACCTGCTCGGCTCGCTGCCCGAGCAGATGAGGGTTGCAGTCGTATTGCGGTATCAGGAGGACATGACGCCGGACGATATTGCCACGCTGCTCGGCCAGCCGGTGCCGACAGTCAAGAGCAATCTCCAGCGCGGGCTGAAGCTGCTGCGGCGCAAGGCGGAGATCACCATGAAGGAGTATGTGCGATGAACGGGCCAGACGAGAAAGACCAAATGCAGTTTGAAGCGAACGATCCGCAGATGACGGAGTTCGAGCAGGCGCTCGCCCGCTCGATGCGCCGGGTTGAAGTCCGCGCCGAGACAACGGCGAAATTCCTGGCACTGGCCGACGAGGCCGAGCGGAAGCGCATGCTCCACCCCAGCGAACAAAGAACATCCGCCGGGGACCCCGGGCACGCCGGTGGCGGCTTCCGGCTGCTCAAGCTCTCCAACGGCGGCCGGGTGTTTGCGATGCCACGGTCGCTGGCCTGGACACGCGGTTGGATGGGGGGAGCGATTGCCGCCGTACTCGCCATGGGCATTTTTGTCGGCGCCCATGTTCACGAGCAGCACGAGCAGCACGAGCGGCGTGCGGTCGCACAGCAGCAGTTTGAGACCGCAGAACGCATCACCGACGAGACCCTCGCCCGCACAAGGGCAGAGCTCGCACGGCAGGGCATCGAGCTGGAACAGTAACGCGA
>DASUHZ010000104.1:0-5362 GCA_036273275.1 Bryocella sp. | reverse complement strand
TTTTGACAATGATGGCCGGCTGGATCTGTTCTTTGTGAATGGAGCACCGCTGGATGATCCCATGCAGAAGGGAGCGGTCCCACAGAAGCGATCACCCAAGGATTGGAATCGGCTTTACCACCAGCGCAAGGACGGGACGTTTGAGGATGTCACTGAGAAGGCCGGACTCAAGGGCACCGGATATGACATGGGTGCTGCCGTAGGCGACTACGACAACGATGGATACGAAGACCTGTACGTAACCGGGTACGGTGGAAATCACCTGTACCACAATAACGGCGACGGCACCTTTACCGATGTCACGGAGCGTTCCGGCACAGGAGGCGATCACACTAGCGGAAAGAGCTGGTATTCGAGCGCGGCGTGGGTGGATCTGGATAATGATGGGCTGCTCGATCTCGTGGTGCTGCGATATGTGAAGTGGGATTTTGAGGATGTGTGGTGCGGCGAGCATCGGGAGGGGTACCGCGCGTACTGTCATCCAGACCTGTTTCCGGCGATTACGCCGATCGTCTACCACAACAATGGAGACGGGACCTTTACAGATGTGACGGCGAAGGTGGGAATGGCGATTCCGGGCAAAGGACTAGGCATTGCCATTGCGGACTACGACAAGGACGGCAAGATCGACATTGCGGTTGCGAATGACTCGATGCCCGAATTTCTGTTTCATAACAAAGGCGACGGTACGCTCGAGGAGACCGGATTTACGGCCGAGATTGCGGTCGATGGCGATGGACGCACATACGCGGGCATGGGGATCGCCTTTCAGGACTTCAACAACGACGGATGGCCGGATCTGGCCATCACGAATCTCGCAAACCAGAAGTATGCGTTGTACCGCAACAACCGCGATGGATCATTCACCTACGACACCTATGCGACGAGCCTTGCGTCGATGACGTTGCTGCATTCGGGGTGGGGGATTTTCTTCCTGGATTATGACAACGACGGCTACAAGGATCTGCTGGTGGCGCAAGGTCACGACCTGGACACCGTGGAGTTGAACTATCCGCAGGTGCACTACAAAGAACCGATGCTGCTGGCCAGAAATATGGGGAATGGCAGGTTTGTCGATGTGTCGGCAGAGTCCGGAGACGTGTTCAAACAGCGCTGGGTCGGAAGGGGAATGGCCGTCGGGGATTTTGACAACGATGGCCGGCTGGACGCTGTCGTGACGACCAACGGGGGACCGGCGTATCTTTTGCGCAATGAGACTCCCACGACCAATCATTGGCTGTCGCTCCTGCTGGTCGGCCATAAGAGCAACCGTGATGCGATCGGGGCTGTGATCAAGGTAACGACCGCGCATGGCGCGCAGTATTGGACGGTATCGACAACGGGAAGCTATCTCTCTTCCAATGACAAGCGGGCGCACTTCGGGCTAGGGGCCGACACGATGGCACGCGGCATTGAGATTACGTGGCCGAGCGGCATCCACCAGACGCTGACGAATGTGGCGGGCGATCGCGTTGTTCGCATTGACGAGCCGAATTCCTCGGTGACGGCGGCAGAGAAATGAGCCTTTTGCAATCGGCGACGTTGTGGGTGCCGGTTGCGATCCCAACTCTCGGGATTGCATTGCTCTCCGCTCAGCAGCCGGTCATGTCCGATCCGCACCCGGCCGCATCCATCGGGGTCGGCCGTCTGGCGGAGATGCAGGCGTTGCTCGACGCGGGCAAATTCCACGAGGCGGAGGGAGCGCTAAGGGTCTACCTGAGAAACAACGATCCTTCGGCGGCCGGCCACGCCATGCTGGCTTACGCGCTGTTGCGGGAGAACAAACCCGCGGACTCTCTGAAGGAGTACACGCGGGCTGCGGCGATTGAGAAACCTTCGGCTCAGATGTTGGAGCATGTGGGACAGGACTACGTGCTTCTGGCCGATTGGCCGGACGCAGACAAGTGGACCCTACGCTCTGTAGAGATGGACCCCGCAAATGCCGATGCGTGGTACAGTTTGGGCCGCATCCGGTATACCGAGCAGCGATTTAGTGACGCGCTGTCCTGCTTTCAGCACGTGCTGAAGCTCGCACCGAAAAGTGCAAAGGCGGAGAACAACCTGGGTCTGACGTACGATGCTCTGAACCAGACGGATGCAGCGGCGGCCGCGTATCGGCGGGCGATAGAGTGGCAAAATCAAGGACCGCGTGACCAACTGAGCGAAGAGCCACTGCTCAACCTGGGGATCGTGTTGCTGCACAAGGGAGACCTGGCCGAGGCCCAGCCCCTTCTGGCGCAGGGGGCGGCGCTGGCACCCAAAGATCCACGGGTCCACGAACAGCTGGGCCAGCTTTACATGCAGAAGGCGGACTATGCAGCGGCAGAGCGTGAGCTGCAGCAAGCTTGCGAACTCGATCCGAAGAACTCCAGCCTGCATTTTCTCCTTGGCCAGGCATATCGGCATCGGGGAAAGCTTGAGGAGGCGAAAACGGAGTTTGCCGTTTCGGCGCGACTCGCTAATCCCCCGGCCGCCCAATAATCTAGTTTGATTTCATCCATTAGATGGATGCGGAACTCAAACTTTTGTCACTTTCCAATTGACACGTGCCAAGGGTGGGATTAGGGTTTTGAACGGAAGAAACCGATTACAAGGCGGAATAACCGCCTGCAAGAGAGCCGAAAAGTCGTTCAGGCCATAGCATCTACCGTTCCCTTTGGAGAGCCTGCATGTCAAAGCCGCTTACTAAGCGCCTCTTCGTTGGTTTTGGGGTTTTCCTTCTAACAGTAGGCGTCGCAGCCACGGCGGCTGCTCAGTCGGTGCGCGGCGCCATCAGCGGAAGCATTGTCGACCCCACTGGCGCCCTGATCCCGA
This sequence comes from Bryocella sp., assembly GCA_036273275.1. Lineage (GTDB taxonomy): Bacteria > Acidobacteriota > Terriglobia > Terriglobales > Acidobacteriaceae > Granulicella. The sequence goes on along the minus strand of DASUHZ010000104.1, from coordinate 2,548 downwards.
ACGCGACCGTTACTGCCACTAACCTGGGGACAGGCGGAAAGAGCATTACCCATAGCACCGGGGCGGGCGTCTATCACTTTCCTGATCTGCCTATCGGCACATACACCGTTACGGCGACGGCGACTGGCTTTGCGACGAACACCAGTACCGGGGTTTTGGTCCAGGTCAACAGCACAACGGCTCTCAACATCTCGCTCGCCTCCGGATCGGTGAGCGACGTGATTACGGTCGATGCCAGCGGGAATCTGCTGCAGACCGAAAGTTCGGATATAAGCGGGGTCGTATCGAATAAGCAGATTGAGGATCTTCCGCTGTCGCTTGCCCAGGGTGTCGGCGGTTTGCGTTCGCCGGAGAGCTTCGTCTTCCTTCTTCCAGGTACAACGGGACCTGGCAGCGGTACCACCGGCGGTGCCGGTCAGGCTAACAACGGCGTCTTCTTCTCGCGCCTCTCAGGTGGTCAGGCGTATGGCGCCGAAGTTCTGCTGGATGGCGCGAGCATTCAGCGCAGCGAGAACGGCTCGTCGTTTGACGAGACCTCGCCGTCGATCGAGGCGTTGCAGGAGTTCAAGGTTACGACCTCAACTCCGTCGGCGGAATTTGGCCGTACGACCTCCGGAATCGAAAGCTTCTCGACAAAATCCGGCACGAACAACTTTCACGGTATTGGATACGCCATTGTGAAGAACCGTATCTTCGATGCCAACAACTGGTTCAACAATGGGTACAAGGCAGAGAACTGCGTCGGCTTAACCGATCTCCAGTGCACCTACAGCCTTCCTCAGGACAGCAAGTACGATTACGGTGGGATTTTTGACGGTCCTGTGTCGATTCCGAAGCTGTACAACGGAAGGAACCGCACGTTTTTCCTCTTTGCGTGGGAGAAGTACCAGTTGAAGCTCGGCGGCGTGAAGGTGTCCACGCTGCCAACCGCGGCAGAGCGAGGCGGAGATTTCAGCGATGTTCTCGGTACGCTCCCGGTACCTGGCAATACTCAGCTTGCGAGTTGGCCATACAGCGGCCAACCCTATAACGTCCTGGTGAACCCCTGCAACGGACAGCCGGTTTTGTACAACCAGATCTTCGATCCGCGCACATCGAAGCAGATCCAGCCTGGTGTCTTCTGCCGTTTACCATTCCAAGGTAATAAGATTCCGACCTCGCTCTTCAGCGCGGCCGCCCAGAAGCTGATCCAAGGACTTCCGGAGCCAAATCAGGCCCCGTTGAGCACGGATGTCTCCGGCTATAACGGCAACTACGCCTATTCATCGGTCGCCCCGAACACCAACGTCACGTACACAATCCGCATCGATCAGAACCTGACGGACAAGAGCAAGCTTTTCGCTAGCTACAGTACGCGACAGAACTTCAAGCTGACCGGCGCTCCCAACCTGCCTGAGCCGTTCAATAATGCTGGGTACATCCAGACGTTTACAACGCACTACACGCGTGTCGGCTGGGACTTCAGCTTTACGCCGACTCTGTTGAACCATCTCAATCTTGGCTATAACCGGACGAACAGCGTCAACCTCGGCAATAACCTCAATTCGAGCTTGACTGCCTCTTCGGCGGGTGTAGCGAATGACAACTCCGTCTTTTACCCGCTGCTTATTTTTCCCAGCCCAGACGCACCTCAAACACTCGGGCAGCAACAGAACGGGGTCAACATCGACAATGGCGTGCGAATCAATGACAGCGTGAGCTGGGAGAAAGGCAGGCAGAGCTTCAAGTTCGGCGTCGATCTCCGTCACCAGCAGTACTCGGTCATTCAGTACAACGTCGACGTGTTGAACTTCTACCGCGATCAGACTGCCGCGGTGAGCAACGCCTGCTGCGGGTCGGGCAATCCCTTTGCGAGCTTCCTCCTGGGAGAGGTTGGAAATGGAAGCCAGAACGTCTACAACGACAATCCTCGCTGGAACTCACATTACATGGGGTTCTTCGCAGAAGATGATATCAAATTCAGTCAGAATCTAACGGTCAATCTTGGCGTCCGGTACGACATTGATGTGCCGCGCAAAGAGGCGCTGAACAGAACGTCGAATTTCAGCTTTACGGCGCCCGACGCTAAAGCCGGCGGTCTGCCCGGGGCGCTGGTCTTCGGCACAACCTGCAACTGCAACACGGCGTGGGCGGACACCTGGTACAAGGACATAGCTCCACGCGTAGGTTTCGCATATGTGCTGCCCGGCACAAATAATAGGGCTGTCATTCGCGCGGGTGGGGCCATTCTCTACGGTCCATTGCAATACAACGATTTCGGCGGATCGATGTCGCTGGGATACAACCAGTCTCGCGACTTTTCTCTCGGCCAGACTGCCACTACGGGCGGCGCATTCACCCCTGCCTTCCGTCTCGATGCCAGCTCGGCGGCCGATCCTACCAATTCAACTGTCGGCTATCCCAACGTGAGCTACGCACCGAATCTGGATCCCACTCAACTCACCGCGCCGAACGGACCTGGCAGCTTCAACGCCGTTGGCGGCGAGTTGATCCTGCCGCGAGATGGCCGTCCATCGATGACAAGCAACTGGAGCATTCAGTTGCAGGA
>DASUHZ010000103.1:0-9393 GCA_036273275.1 Bryocella sp. | reverse complement strand
GCACTGCTCCATCGAGAAGTTCGTCTTGCGGAACGCATCCAGATTCGGCGCGTTCACCGGGTCCGAGTAGGGCTGGCCCGGCATCGAGTGAAAGCGATGCTCATCATCGAACACGTACAGCACATTCGGTCGCTTCGCCGGTTGCTTCGTGCTCGCAAGGCATGGCGTACGCGCAACCAGCTTCCACTTACCGTCTCGAACAGCCCTGTTCCCCTCATGCTCCCAATAAATTGGTGTTCGTGTACGCGTCTTACCAGCAAATAACGAGGCTCTGCCCGACAAGAGGTGTGGTGGGTCCGTGCAATGTTTTTGAGGGGAACGTCGCTCCTGCCAATTCAACGAACGTCGGCATTAGATCTGTCTCATGCCCGACAGCATTGACGATAGTTCCCTGCGCAGCGATCCAGGCCGGCCAGCAAACGATGAAGGGCGTACTGATGCCGCCCTCTTAGGTGTAATGTTTGTACATACGAAATGGAGTATTGGCGCAATTTCCCCACGGAATGCCGATGCTTTGGAAGGTGCTCTGATCCCCGGGCATGACGCCGGGAACGTTGCCCGTACAGGTCATGCCAATCTCGCACGGCACCGGCTGACCCGGAAAATTTATACCGTGGAACTTGCCCGCGCGCGAATTGGGAGCCGTCTGGGTGCCCCGAGCAATCTCTTCTGCATTGCCTCCGTTGTCCGACATAAAGACGATCAGCGTGTTGTCAGCGATCCCCGCCCTTTCAACGCTCTCGATAATGCGGCCGATACCCTGATCGAGTCGATCGATCGTGGCCCCGTATACCGCCATGCGTCCCATCTCCCAGCCCTTGTCCTTGGCATCGGTCCATGCCGGGACTCGTGGATCGCGCGGCGACAACGGCCACTCCTTTGAGACAACGCCCATATCGATCTGCCTTTGATGCCGCTGCTTCCGAAGTTCGTCCCATCCGGCCCCGTATCGGTCAGCATATTTCTGGATGAGATCCGCCGGAGCTTGAATCGGCCAGTGGGGCGCGTTGTAGCCGATGTACAGAAAGAAAGGATTCTTCTGTCCGGAGAGTTCATTGATTCGGCGTGGAGATCTCCGAGCCGAAACAGCCGATATCCGAGAATCCCATATCGTCAGCGAGGATCAGAATAATGTTCGGCTTTGAGCCAACGCGCGGCGACAAATGGTGTGTCTGATATGCGCCCGCTTTGGTCGCCAGCGAAGCCGTGGCGGCGCATGCCCCCATTTTGAGAAATTCGCGCCGATTCGCCAAACTGGTCCTCCAATTGTCCTAATAGCGATGCCCAGCAATGTGCTGCTGCTTTGCACTACGCGCTGTCAAACGCTGGCTACTTGAGATAAATGCTCTGCCGGAGTCCCTCCTGGGTTCTATGCACTCGGGTACGAGGAGTAGGACCCAAGCGCTTGCTCATACGGGAAGGCGTCGCCGCAGGATTTGCTCCAGGCGATGAGCGCTTTGTCGAACCTTTCAATCATCGCCTTGTTTGCGGGCTCTTTCACCAGGTTCTTCATCTGGTACGGATCAGCAGCGTTGTCGAACAGACACCAGCGGCCATCCAACTGCACGGCATAGGTGTGGGTCCGGGTGCGGACGCCGCGATAGGTCGGAACGTCGACTTCCTGGCGACTCTCAGGCCCCTTTTCGTTCATAAGGAAAACCATCTCGGGAGCAGGCGATTCGCCGTGGCCATGCATGTACCCGGAGAAGTCTTTTCCACTGCAGTGATTGGGAACAGGAATTCCGGCGAGACCGCACAGTGTCGGGTAGATGTCGATTGCAGCGAAAAGTTCCTCTGAGCTTCTTGCGTGTTTCATGCGCGGTGACCGGACAAAAAAAGGAACCCTGCACGACTCTTCCTGCGGCATCTGCTTGGCCATGTGGCCGTGCGAACCCATCATGTCTCCGTGATCGGACGTGTAGACAACGATGGTGTCGTCCGTCATGCCGTTGTCGTCGAGCGTCTTCAGCAGTCGCGCGAACTCCTTATCGACAGCCGATATCCCTCCGTAGTAGCCTTCTTCGGCCTGTCGCAATGTATCGAAGGACTCCAGTTGCGGATAGGGCCGGAACAGCTTGTCGGCGGCCGTGGAGAGACGGACGTTCGGGCGGAACTTAAGCGTGGACGGGTTGTAAAGATTTTTGTCGTCGGCAGGAGGATCATACGGAGGGTGAGGAGGATTCCAAGCGACCACAAGCAGCCACGGCTTCTCGGCGCCGCTCTGCTTATTGAGAAACTCAATCGCCTGATCCGTCATGCGCGTCGGCTGATAGCCAGGCATCGTGACCCGTTCGCCGGTTTCCGGATCGAACGTTATGCCATCGTAATGTTTGTTGGTGTTGGCCCATGCATGCCAGTCTTCGAAGCCAAAGCGATACGGCCCCTTGGGAACGAACTCACTCTCACCGTGGTACAGGTGCCATTTGCCCACATAGCCGGTGTGATAACCGGCCTGCTGAAATGTATCGCCAAGCCCGGGCACAACCGGCTCGAGAGTTTGTCCATTGTGTATCATGTGCGATTGCGTTGAGGACAAGCCGCTGAGCAGAATGGCGCGGGCCGGAGTGCACAGCGGATAGTTTGCGATGCAGGCGTCCATCGACAGGTTCTCACGGCGGAACTTGGCGAACGCAGGCGCGATGGCCTCACTGAAAGGCTCGCCAGGTAGCGATGCGGCGCGGTGTTGATCGCTGAACACATAAAGCACGTTAGGCCGTTTGCCGGAATGTTTCTTAGCCGCTTCGGCCTGGAAGGGCAATGCTGCAGACGCAGAGGCAGCAGCGGCACGCTTAACGAATTCGCGACGATCCATAAATTTGACCCAATTCCTTTGGCACACACTGTAATCATTTTCATACCAGAAGCGCAAACACCCCCTCCATCTGGAACATACTTAGTGCCAGCTCCGAAGAACGACGTTAGCCTTCACACACCGGGTTCCGTAGATGTAAACGATCACACGAAGGTTCCTAAAAAAATGTCCTGCCCTTGAGTTTGCATACCGACCTGCTGCGCATTTCTAAAAGAATGGCGCGCCTGATCACGATCGATTGGGCGAGCTACGACGAAGAGGCCGATCCAGAGCGGGGATTCATTCTTTCCGCATAATTGCGATCCAACCAACGAGCACCATACACATGACGAGAGGACCACTAAGACAGGGCCACTCCACAACACCCCAACAGTCGCCCCGAAAACACCGTCCCTTCCAATTGCATGAAATCGTTTGCAAAGTTTGTAAAGTGACTGTTATGATTCCAGCACTTTTCACGTCGTGCCTCTCTCCCGACTTCAAATGAGGCTCCACGAAGAGACACACGAACGATTTGGGAATCAATCTGAACCACTTCGGAGGATCGATGTATTTCCCACGCCGCAAAGCAATCTACAGGCTTCTGTGCTCCCTGACCTGGATGCTATTCGGCATCGGCGCCGCTTACGCGCAATCCACCACCGGCAGTATCTACGGCACCGTTATGGACAACACCGGCGCCGCCGTTCCTGGCAGCACAGTCTCTGCCAAAGACGTCCATACCGGCCTTGTCACCTCGGTGAAAGCGAACGGCTCCGGGGAATTTGTCATTCCCAACGTCAAGCCCAGCGACTACATCGTCACCGGCACAGCCAAGGGCTTCAAGACCCAGAACGAAACCGGCGTCGCTGTTGCCGCCAACCAGAACGTCCATGTGGTCTTCTCGCTCGCTCCCGGTGCCACCAGCGAAACCGTCAACGTCACCGCGGGCGTCACGCTCGTCGACACTCGCGGATCAGCCATCGCAGAAACCATCGAGCAGGACCGCATCCAGAACCTGCCCACACTCGACCGCAGCACCTACGACCTAGTGCAGACTGTCCCAGGGGTCACTAACTATTCCGCCGGCACGCTCATCGGCAGTCCGCAGGGCGCCAGTTTCAGCGCCAACGGCCTGCCTCCGGACATGGGAAGCTTCTACCTCGATGGTTCTTACAACACCACCTTCAAACAAGGCGGCGGCAACAAGATCCCCAATCCTGAGGCCGTCCAGGAGTTCCGCCTCATCACCACCAACTTCGACGCCGAGTTCGGACGCTCTCCTGGCGCTGTCGCCAACGTCATCACTCGGTCCGGCACCTCGCAGTTTCACGGTGACGCTTATGAATTCCTCCGCAACGACATCCTGAATGCCCGTCCCTACTTCCAGGCCCCCGGCCCTCGCCAGCCCTACAAGCAAAACCAGTTCGGTGGCACGTTTGGCGGCCCCATCGTGAAAGACAAGCTATTTTTCTTTACTTCATATGAAGAGTTGCTTCTGCACCAGACGGGCAACGTGAATGCAGGCGCCATCATCCTGCCTACAGCCCTGGAACGCACGGGTGATTTCAGCCAGAGCACCGTGAAACCGACGGCCCTGCCTGCAGGAACCAACTGCGGCACCGCGGGCGCGCCCAAAATTTGTGCGGCCGCCCTGGATCCCGTCTCGCAGAACGTCCTGAAATACGTTCCGCTTCCCAATGCAAATGGCATTTCTCCGCAGCAGACGGCCGCAGCGAACAACGCCTCGTATCAGGGACTCGGCCGGCTCGACTATAACGGTTTTACGAATCATTCCATCGAGGTCATGGCCTTCTACACTGAAGGCAATGACGAAAATCCAACCGCTGGCGGCAATAACATCATTGGTTACTCCGGCATTACCGACAACGCGATCCAGATGAACGGTGTGATCGCGGACAACTGGACCATCAACGACCGTGCGGTCAACTCTCTCCGTCTCTTCTACGCCGACAACAAGTTTGTCGACAATAATCAGATTCCTGGACACTTTCTCGCCGATCTCGGCAGCACCGCTCCCGAAGGAGGCATCGTCTTCGCTCCGCCGCAATTCAGCGTCAATGGCGACTTCACAGCCGGCCCCTCAGGGGCTGGCCCCAACCACAACTCGCAAACCGGCTTGGGCATTATCGATACCGTAACCTTGTCGCGGGGTCATCATCAGATCAAGCTCGGGGGTTCCTACGTCCACAACAAGTTCACCGCCGACGGTGCAGTATCAGCAGGTGGGCAATTCACATTTACCAACAACAGCAGCATCAAGGGCTCCACGGCTCTCGCAGACTTCCTCATGGGACGCTCCAACGCGTTCACACAAGCGAGCGTTTCCACTCATCGCACCCAGCAGTACGATCCTGCACTCTATGTACAGGATGATTGGCAAGCCAACCAGCGGCTCACGCTCAATCTGGGCCTGCGCTGGGAAATGTTTCCGCCCCACTGCTGTGAGGCGCACGTCACCGGCACTTTCATCGCAGGACAGCAGTCCACGGTCGTTCCCACAGCCCCTCTAGGACTCGTTTATCAGGGCGACAAGAATGTAGCTCCAGGCCTCGTCAACACCTCACTCGCCAATTTCTCCCCGCGCGCCGGCTTTGCCTATGATGTCTTCGGCGACGGCAAAACCAGCCTGCGCGGAGGTTTCGGTCTCTTCTTCGACACCATCAGCGAAATCAACTACGCCGGTCTCGGCGATCTGCCCTTCAGCCTCAAGGTCGTCACCAACAAAACCCCCAATCTGGTTGCTCCTTACGGCTCTGCAGGCAGCCCCTTCCCCTTCGCCTACAATCCTGCCGCACCTCGCTTCGCCGACAATTCACTCGCTCAGGGCGTTCCTCTCGGGGAATCTGCTCCCTACGTCTATGAATACAACCTAACCGTCGAACGTCAGTTGAACGCGACGTTCGCGTTTCGTATCGGCTACGTTGGCAATGCCACTCATAACAATGTCATCGATGTCGACCTGAACTCGCCAGTCTATTTTCCCGGTGCGGCGACCGATTCCAACAGCATCGATTGCCGTCGCCCCTACCAGCCATATCTCGCCGTGAGTCAAGCAATGTGTCTTGCGCTTGCCACCGGCAAGACCCCTTTGTCCGCTTATTCCGGTTATAGCGGCAGCGCGGGTTCCGACCGCACCGCTGGCGAACAGTTTGGCGGCATCAGCATGCTCGCACCTCGGCTTGACGCAAACTACAACAGCCTCCAGACAAGCCTTCGTGGACGCATTGGCAAGAAATTCAACACGCTTGCCAGCTACGTCTGGTCGAAAGCACTGGACAACGGCGGTCCCATCGTCGACAACAATGACCTCACTAAAGACTACGGCCCGTCGAACGTTGACATCCGTCACCGCTTCGTCGCGTCATACACCTACCAGTTCGACGAGCTGGACCGCTGGGGCTGGTTCGGGCGCGAAGTGATCGGTGGATGGCGGGTCAATGGCATCACAACCTTCCAGTCAGGCTCCCCTTTCACCATCACCTCCGGCACAGACACCAACCTCGACGGAACCAACAATGACCGCGCCAACGTGACCGGCGATCCCTACAACCACGTCTCAAGCCGTCATGACAAAATCTACAAGGGCATCCTGAACGTAGCCGCCTTCTCCCTCCCAACCAACCCCAACAACCCTTACGGCAGCTCGGGCCGCAACCAGTTCTATGGCCCCAGCAACGTGCGTACCGACCTCTCGCTCTTCAAAGAGTTTCCCCTCGTGAAGAGCTTCCGGCTCCAGTTCCGCGCCGAGTCCTTCAACGTCTTCGGCAACGTGAATCTCAACAACCCGCGCACCAACTACAGCGTCTTCTCCGCTCTCGGCGCGGGCCAGCAATACATCACCGGTGCCGGCGATCCCCGCATCATGCAGTTTGCGGTGAAGCTCATCTTCTAAGCGCCTCTCTCTAGATCGCCCATGCAAGCCTGTTTTCCGCCTGCTATCCGATCTTTGAGCGCATTAATTTTGGCGGATACGGTCACTCAGCTCTCAATGGTGCATTTAGCTCTCCACGCACTGACGCCAACTTGAATCTCCTAATTGCGAAGCAGCGTGCGGTATCCCACCCCGAGGTATAACAGCGGATCATCGCGGATGCTCTAGCTTGGGAGCCTGAGCAATGCGACTGCGAAAACGAGGAGACTTGAACACAAGGATTGTCGTGTCATCTGTCACGATTCTTGAGGAAGCAAAACTTCCGAAGGTCCGCTTCCATGACCTGCGGCATTCCTGTGCAAGTTTGCTTCTCTCTTTAGGAGTGCCAGCGAAGCTGGTCCAGGAGACGTTAGGACAGTCGAGCTACCAGTTAACGATGGACAACTATTCCCACATGATCCCCGCGTTGCGGAACGAAGTCGCGGACCGTATCGATGAAATCTTCCCAACTGCCGTCAACGAGCTGTCAAAGATTCCATAAGAACAGTGAACTGACCTATAAGTGATTGTTTTTGTGGTGCCGGGAGGGGGGGTCGAACCCCCACGACCGCAAGGGTCGGCGGATTTTGAGTCCGCTGCGTCTGCCAGTTCCGCCATCCCGGCTTATTGAGATAAGCTGCTTAGTTTTGAGCGACCTAGTTCAACATTACGGAACCACTGTCCACGGACTTGTCCCCGCCGGTGTCAGTTTCGTCACTCGCGCCCATCACTGCTCCGTCAGTATCGCATAGCCGCTGGACGGCCTCCAACTGATGCCGCGGGGCCGGTTGCGCGTAGCGTCACCTGAATGGTCTTGTGCCCCATCGACTCTTGGCCCGTGGCGAGTTGGAGGTCCCTCCCAGCTCAATGAAAAGACTTCACGGATTCTGGTTGCGCTCGCCACCACGCTTGCGCGGTGCCAGTGGATCCACTGTCGAATCGGTCGCCCACCGCGGATCGCTGACCACTGGAGGATCCACCCTGTGAAACCACTGAGACAGTTGCATCCAACGGGACCCATCGCGGAAGACGACTGCTTTGACCTGGGTGTCATCCGATACGCCGAACGGCCCCGAAAAAACGCTCGATTGAGCGTTGGGCTCGCTTCCGTCTGTCGTGTATCGAATCACGAGGTCTGCGTTCGCGAGCACTCCCCGCAAAGACATGCGCGAGACAGCGATGGAAACCATCCGGGGATGCTGCGGGGACGTGCCAGCAATTGCCGTGTCGCCGAGAATCGCCGCGGCCGCGATCTCAATCGGCGCATCCTGAGCGGTTGCCTGGTAGAAACCGCGCGCCATGCCATAGAAAGCGTTCCGATACGGCGCCTGGTTTGGTGTGACGTCGACGGGATCGCCATTCTCATTTCCTAGCAGATGCACCGGCCCGGTCAGCTTGAAGTGGACCGTGTTCATATCCCACGGCACCATCGTTCCGTCCTTGTCGACAATCGTCACGGTAATCACGGCGTCATCGGTTCGATTCGGTTTGAGAGCGCTGTTGTCTGTCTCGAGCTTGAGCCCTGTTGGATCACCTGCGGTTTCGAACTCAGCCGTCGCAACCTGTTCCCCGCCCTGACCGTACGCGATGGCCTTCAAGGTGCCAGGTTCGTAGGGCACGTCCCACAAGAAGTCACCTAGCGGTTGCGGGCGTTTTCGGCCGAGTGACTTGCCGTTCAGAAAGAGCTCCACTTGGGGCTGGTTCGAATAAGCCACTACGGGAATGACGACGCCTTCCATGTTGCGATGCGTCCAGTGTGGCAGTAGATGAACCATGGGCCGCTTCGTCCAGAAGGCCTTATAGAGGAAGTAGTCGTCTTTAGGAATCGCTGCCAGATCGATAATCCCAAAGTTCTCCGCGCGCACTGGCCAGTGGCCGCCTTTGTAGGCTGCTTCACCTATGTAATCGAATCCGAGCCAGCGAAATTCGCCGGCGATCCACGGTGTCGAGGATGTCCGCTTCCATGACTGCCGCGCTGTATCGCGAACGATCGCGTTGTCGTACGAGGAGTTATACCAGGGGTTGCCGTCGAAAAATATCTCCTCGGTCCCATAAGGCTCAAACTGCTGCACCGGTTTCCAATCGCGCCACCACGTGCGCACACGGTAGAAGCCGCGGGTCTGAAGCGTATGCGGCTCTTCGGTGAGAACGATCGGCACGGTCGGATGCTCCGCATGAAACTTCTCCAGCACTCCCGGAACCTCACCTGGCCCGTTCCAACCCGAGACATCGACACCGGTCGTTATCATGCCGCCGGTTGTGGGGCGGGTTGGATCGAACGTATGGACATACTCGGTCATGTGGTTCACGTCCACCAAGCCGGTCTCATTCCCGATACTCCAGATGAACACCGACGGGTGGTTTCGGTCCCGCCGCACCCAGCGTTCGACATCGTGATGCCACTGCGATGCATAGAATCGCTGCGCGTACTCGTTCTGCACCTTCTTGTGCCAACCGTCGTAGATTTCATCCATTACAAGAATCCCGAGCCGGTCACAGAGGTCATAAAAGTAAGGCGTGTGCGGGTTGTGGGAGGTGCGAATCGCATTCACACCCATCTCCTTCAGCAAGCGAAGACGCCGTTCGAGGATTCCGTCCGGAATCGCCGCACCCATTGGGCCGCCGTAGAGGTGATCACCCACTCCGCGCAACTTAAGCACCTGGCCGT
>DASUHZ010000102.1:0-6197 GCA_036273275.1 Bryocella sp. | reverse complement strand
TGGCCGGCCGTTGCCGGGGCCACGCCGGTGAAGGGGGACCGGCTGGCGCAGTTGCTGAAGCGTCCTCCGGTGAGTGTGGAACTGCTGCTGCCGCCATTGATGGAGCGGCTGGCGGGCGTGGCTGAGCTCGCCCCGTGGATGGCGGCGCTGCAGGCGATCGGGTATGGCCCGGGCAGGGCGCTGCCGGTCTGGGTTCGAAACGAGATGAAGACGGTAGAGACAGCGATCAAGTTTGCCGGATACCTGGCCCAGCAGCAGAAAAGCATGGAGCGGCTGCGGCGGGATGAGGCGCGAGTCATCCCGGAGTCGTTTGACTACACGACCGTTAGCGGGCTGTCGCGGGAGATGGTGGAGAAGCTGGGGCGGGTTCGGCCGTCGACGATAGGGCAGGCCAGCCGGCTGCCAGGGGTGACGCCGGCGGCACTATCGCTGATCCAGTGCTTCCTGGAGATCCGGGCCCGGGAGATGCGGGCCGGAGAGATACGGAGCAGGGAGAATCAGGGCGCTGAGGCGGCGGGGCGGCGCAGTGCCTGAGGTGCGATTTGGGCCGCGCGCGTCTCTTGTCCGACGGATTCCTGCCGATACCTAAAGTGGCACTTGAGGTGGGTGTTAACTCCTGTGGTTCGTCCCGTAGCCCAGTGTTTTTCAGTCAACCAAAAGTTACTTACGGGCGTACCGTAGAAGTCCCACAAAATATGCACCACATACCCCGAAAGTGTCATATTCTCTAGTCGGGCACCCTGTATGCGCATTGCATCGCTGACGCTCGGCCTCCTCACTCTTCTGATCCTGCCAATCTGCACGCCCGCTATTGTGGGCCAAGCCGCGAAGGCTCCGCAGACGCCGCAGCAGCCTGTCTCGGAACGGCTTCCCTATAGGTTCAGCAATTTTCCGTGGTGGACCGACGCACAGATTCGAACCGAGCTGAAGCATCGGATACCGAGCCTGGGCGATGAGGTCGGCCGCGGGTCGGCGCAAGAGGCGCAGGTTCGTGACGCCTTGACGGCGATGCTGGCGCAGAAGGGCGTTCACGCGACGGTGGTCACCGATGAGCCTTCGCCGACCTCTGCGGTGGTTTCGGCGTTTATGAGGACGCTGCCGTTCTATATTCCCGGGACGGCGCAGCGGCAGCATATCGTGTTCAGCATCTCCTCGCCGCAGATTCTTGTAGGCGGCATTGACATGGACTCGTCACCGGAAGGCGATCTGGTTTCGCGAGTCGCAAGGCAGATGGAAGGCAAGCCGTTTGATGCGAGCGCCGTTGCTCTGCAGGCACATCAACTGGCTGAGCCGCTGCAGCGGCACGGATACCTTTCGGCCGAGGTCACGGTTTCGCCAGGCCATCCGATGCGCGTCGGGGACAGCTACTACGTCCCGATGAGAGCGGAGGTATCGGCCGGGCCGCTGTATCACGTGGGCATGATCAGCGCCGACGGTGGGCCGCTGCTTCATGCGCGCGATCTTTCGGGGTACTACGATCTGCAGACGGGCGAGGTGGCAACGCCGTATGCGTTTGACCGCCTCGAAAGCTCGATTATGACGGTCTATTTCCAGGCCGGGTACGCGTCAGTACACTTTGTCGATCAGCCGGAGCTGGACCCGGAACATGCAACGGCGAACTACCGGCTGGTCACCGTGACCGGCCCGCAGTACAGGCTGCGCACCGTGACGGTTAAGAACCTGTCTCCCACTCAGGAGGCCGAGGTTCGCAAGATGCTTGCACTGGCGCCGGGCGACGTTTACGACCAGATTGCGATTGATGAGCTGCACGCGAAGGTGCAGGAGAGCGCGAATCTGAAGGGGCTGGATTACTCTTTCGCTCCCTCAACGGACCGCAACCTTAATGTCATCGATCTCACGCTGGACTTCTTCAAAGACGCGGCGCAGTCGTCGCTGTAGGTTGAGAGAACAGAAATCAGAGATTAGAGATCAGGCACAAGCAGCCATCAGAGATTTAGCTCGAACCGAGCAAAAAAAGAAGCGCTACAGCCGAATGGCCCGTAGCGCTTTCTGATTTCTAATCTCTGTTCTCTAGTAGTTGAAGTTTTTCTCTTCCTCGTCCTCGGCACCGTAGCGGCGCAGGAGATTCGGCAGATTCTGGGAGAAGGCGGCACGCGGCATCACGACGTCGCAGCCTGCCTCCACGGCCTTTGCCTTGAGATCGCCCTGCAGGTGCGAGAGGAATCCAATGATTGAAACGGAACGCTTCAGTTTGGCCTTGATCTTCGGAATGACGGTCAGCGGCTTCGCGTTCGCATTGTTGAGATCAAAAACGATCAGCGACGGCTTGTTCTCGTCCTCCCCGCTGGTCAGGTCGGCGAGCGCCTCCTTCTCGTTCTTGATAAAGGCGACCTTCACGCCGAGCTTGCGCGCGGTCTCGGTGATCTTGGCCGTGAGGAACAGGTCCTCGATGAAGAGATAGATGTGCGTCTCCGCGTCATCAGGAATCGGAACGGGCCGCGGGCCGGAGAAGTCGAGCGGCTGGTTGTCGCCCTGGTGGCGGTGACGGCGATGTCCGTGCACCTGAATGGTTGATGGAGGCGAGTCGGCATAGTTCGCGTCGCCAGCCCGGTAGCTGTGGTCCATGGGACCGACGAAGCCGCGTTCCCTGGACTGGCCGCCCTTGTTCTTGCGCTTGAAGCCGCCGACCAGATTGCCGAAGTTATCCGGCAGGCCCTGACGGTGGCCGTTGCCACCCCCGTATCCGCCGCTGCCGTTGCTGTACCCGCCGCCGCTGTTATCGGAGCGGAAGTCGTTGCCAGGGTTTTCACTGCGGGGACGGCGTTCGCGGTCGCGGAACTTCTTCTTCCAGCGCTTTCCGGTGCCTTGTCCGAACTGCGGTTGCTGGCCGCCCTGTTGTGGACGCCGGATAGCAGGAGCAGTGTTACCGGCCGGAACTCCGGCGGCGAGGGCGAGGCTCTCGCCTTCCATGACGATCGTTGCCGGGGCCGCGCCGGGGTCCTCAGTCGCGCCGGGTACGCTGCTGCCCTCACCAACTGCGGCCATCAGCTTGTTCTTACGCTTGCGGCGGCGCCTGCGGCTGCTCTTGCTCTGTCCCATGCCTGGGGCGGCCGGTCCGCCGCCCTCGTTGGCTGCACCGTCGAAGTCGTCGCCATCAAATCCGTCGCCGCCAAACTGCTCGGGCGCGTCCACTACATTCTGTTCTGACATGGTTGCTGTTGGTCCCCTTACTGTGTTCTTCCGAGAAGCTCTCCAGGAGTCGGCGGAGACGCGGCCTCTTGCTTCGCGCTTTGGTGGTGCTCTGCGCGAGCCGCGGTCCGAACAGGAGAGTCTTCCGACGATCTCAAATCTTGGCTCTTGGAACGGCTTTCTAAGTTACTAACCGGCTGGGTTCAACTTCTGCGAGCGCACCGCGTTCGCGCTGAAGAACTCCGCCGAAATCATCGACCTCGAACTCTACGGTCGTCCTGCACTAATCCCTGCTGCGGGTCTGGACGTGCCCCCTCGGACAAGACGGTTCTGTGCCAGCACACGATCCGGCGCGACCGTCCAAATCCTCGATTTTCCAGAGATATCCTTGTTCCCACTACGGGCGTCTGGGAGTCGTGCAGCCTTCAGGGGCAATGCCCACCAGCGGCTCATGCGCTCCGCGCCCGGAACACTACCAAGTATATCGCCGGGACAACTTCTGTGCAAGCTCTTCCTTCTCTGTCATCTGGCGCACCGACAAGGGTCTGCACCCGATGGTCTACCAGATATTGTGATCAGAAAGCCGTTGGGCCACCTCCCCTCCCCGGAAGATGGCCCTCGGACCCCTACATGGCCAGTCACTGGCCTCCGAAATGCTCCCTTCGGAGCTGTCCCTGCGGGCCTTGCCTCACTGCTGGAGGTCTGTCAAACACCGCTGGACGTCCGCCGCTATGCTCTCCGCGGCGCGGCGCACAGGTCGAACACTAATGGATAGAGCAATCGGCGTACCAAAGTTCCGAAAGGCGCAAATCGTTACAAACGCGTGGAGCTGGGAGCTTTGGCTACCCAAAATCGGAGAAACCAGGATCGTCCGCTCCGCTTTTCGGAAGAAGGTAATTCCTTTATCTGGACTTTGGGTGGGCGGATTGCCTCTGAAACATGCGCCTACTCCAAACGTCTTACTCTGAGGACGCTTCTGGACGCGAGGCGGCGCCGGTTTTGCAGTTTGACCGGCGATGCTTCGGGTCTTATATAATTTGGTGCAGTCGGCCCCACAGCAATCTGCCCGCGCCTCTCTTGCCTGTCCTTTTTTTGCAGGTGAGAACGACATGAAAGCAGGACGCGGAGGGTGGCCCACCTTGCTGACCACCCGGCAAGCGATCTTGCTGGGGACCCCGGTGAGTGGCGCAGCTCCCACTCCATGAATTCAATTTTGCGCAAACCACGTTCTCGATTCCGAAGGAGCAACAACCACCACATGAACCGCACGCTTGTCCTAGCAACAGCGTTGGCCGCTGGCCTCGCCGTCCCCTCCCTTACAGCACAGGCTGCAACCGGCGCCGCACCGGGCGCGAGTGCTCCTGCCGCTAACGTAAAACCGGAAGCCATTCCCGCGAAGGTCGCCATCATTGCATTCGAGCAGGCCGTTGTCGCTACCAACGAAGGACAGCGCGCGATGGCTGAAGTTCAGAAGAAGTACGAGCCGCAGAAGTCCAAGATCGACGGCGAAGCCGCCGAGGTTGACTCGCTGAAAAAGCAGGCACAAGGTCTTCCGGCTTCGACCACCGATGACGAGCGCGCTCGCCGCCTCCGCACGATTGATGAAAAGGAGAAGATCCTGAACCGTGACGCCGAGGACGCACAGAACGCCTATCAGGGCGATCTGCAGGAGGCCTACGGCAAGGTTGCGCAGAAGGTTGGCGCGGCTGCGGTGAAGTACGCGCAGGAGAATGGCTACACCCTGATGCTCAACGTTGGCGGCAACCAGCAGACTCCGAACCCGGTGCTGTGGTTCAACCAGACGACGGACATCACGCAGGCTGTTGTGAACGCATACAACCAGGCTTCGGGTGTTGCGGCTCCTCCGCCGTCGGCTCCGGCTCCGACCGCGCATCACACCACGCCTTCCGGTGCAGCTTCGCACCCGGGGACAGCGACTCACTAAGCGTCAACCAGGCTTGACCATAGAGCGGAGGCCATCGGCCTCCGCTCTGCTTTTGGGCGGTGCCGACGATACATACTCGATTTAGAATTCGGCCAGTGCTCAAAGAACAGGATCGCAAGCCTGCCGTGCCGCGGCTGGACGGAATCGACATCTTGCGCGGGCTATCGATTCTTGCCGTGATCCTGCTGCATATCTGGATACGCTTCGCGTTGTCAGGTACAAAACTGGCGTCGCACTGGCCGAGGCCGCTCTCTCATCTCGTGTTCTTCAACGGCGGGAACGGCGTAACCGCATTCTTCGCGGTTTCGGGATTTCTGATCACCCTCACCTCGCTACGACGCTTCGGTTCGCTCGAAGCTCTTCGTCCACGTGCGTTTTATCGAATCCGGTTTGCCCGCATCGTGCCGCTGCTGTTGTTGCTGCTCGCAGTGTTGAGTGCGTTGCACCTGCTGCATGTTGACGACTATCGCATCAACGAGAAGTTCTTCACTCTTCCGCGCGCGTTGTTCGCCGCGCTCACGTTTCATCTCAACTGGCTGGAAGCAGCGCGAGGCAAGTATCTACCGGCGTGCTGGACCGTGCTTTGGTCGCTGTCGATTGAGGAGATGTTCTATCTCTTCTTTCCCCTGGTCAGTCTTGTCCTGTTTCGCGCGGGCCGCGTCGGGCGCTATGCGTGGATAACCTTGGCGCTGGCTCTGTTTACAGTTGGCCCGTGGGCGCGCGTGGTCTGGCCGAAAACAGACTTACAGGCAGAAAACTCCTATCTCGCCGGGATGGCGAGTATCGCGCTCGGCTGCTTGACGGCGATCGTTGTGGAGCAGCTCTCGCGCCGCGCGATGAATGCAACGTTTCTGCGCATTGTGCAGGTTGCAGGATGGGCGGGGATTTTGGTGATCGCGATCTGGCCCACATGGCATCACGTGCTGCGTGGGATCGGCAAAAGCGGCACCGATGACTCACTGCTCGCGCTGTCTGTGTGTCTCGTCATGGCGGCCGTTACGCTTCGTCGCAAGCCGGGGAGCCTCTGGACGGCAGCGCTGCGCTGGTTCGGCCGCCATAGCTACGAGCTGTATCTCTCGCACGAGTTTGTTGTGATCGCCGG
>DASUHZ010000101.1:0-2137 GCA_036273275.1 Bryocella sp. | reverse complement strand
CTGAACATCATCCCCGCGCATCAGGTCGGTCTCGCTTGCTTCGCTCACGCAACTTTGCCTGAATCGCAGCGTTTTTCAACGCCCTGCTAGGGCCGGCGAGGTATTGCTCGTCGGGCACCTTCTCCATCCAATTCACGACCTTGCCATCGAGCGCCTCCTGGATAGCGATGTGGGTCATGGAGGTCGTCGGGCTTGCTCCGTGCCAATGGCGATGATTCGGTGGGCACCAAATCACGTCCCCAGCGCGGATCTCCACGACGGGTTCCCCTTCGCACTGCGTCCAGCCGTCGCCGGCGGTGACGATCATCAGTACTTGTCCCAGCGGATGGGTGTGCCATGCGGTCCGCGCACCGGGCTCGAACGTGACGCTGGCGCACGCGGTACGGGCGGGCGAGGGGGCGGAAAAGAGTGGATCGATGCGAAGCTGCCGGTGAACCAATCGGCCGGTCCCTGCGTAGAGGGCTGCGAACCGCTTCGCTTGATCTCCATGGTTTGAGGGCTCCGAGTGGATCGTGAAACTGGAATTTCGTAACGCGAACAAAGGTAGCCCTTGTCGCGCCATTTGATTAGATGGCAGACTGCGCATGGGATTATGAAATCCATTCATGAATGCGGCGCTCCAGCCTCGATGATCTAGTCGCCTTCCTGGCGGTGGTGCGCGAGCGCAGCTTCACCCGTGCGGCCGCAAAGCTCGGTGTCTCACAGTCGGCCCTGAGCCACACCATCCGACGCTTGGAGACGAAGCTCGGAATTCGGCTGCTAATGCGCACCACGCGAAGCCTCTCGCCGACTGATGCGGGCGAGCGGCTGCTGGAGAGACTCGGCCCTCACTTCGAGCAGATCGAGACGGAGCTCGATGGCCTCACCGAGCTTCGAGAGAAACCGGCGGCCACAATTCGCATCACGGCGGGAGAACACGCCGCGTACGCCGTGCTCTGGCCCGTGCTGGCGAAGTTCCTGCCGCACTATCCCGACATCAAGGTCGAGGTGATTGTCGACTACGGCCTCACTGACATTGTCGCTCAGCGCTATGACGCGGGAGTGCGACTCGGCGAGCAGGTCGCGAAGGACATGATTGCCGTCCGGATCGGACCGGACATGCGGATGGCGGTCGTCGGCGCGCCCTCCTATTTCGCGCAGCGATCACCGCCGAAAAAGCCGCAAGACCTGACCACTCACAACTGCATCAACCTTCGGCTGCCGACCCGCGGCGGACTCTACGCGTGGGAACTAGAGAAAGGCCGCCGCGAGCAGCACGTTCGAGTGGATGGTCAGCTCGTCTTCAATAACATCGCGCTACGAGTCAATGCGGTGCTCGAAGGGCTCGGCCTCGCCTTCCTGCCGGAAGATGCCGTGCAGCCCTATCTGGAAAAGGGACGCCTGAGACGCGTTCTCGAGGATTGGTGCCCGCCCTTTTCGGGCTACCATCTGTACTACCCCAGTCGCCGGCAGACTTCGCCCGCCTTTGCGCTACTGGTGGACGCACTCCGATATCGCGGAACAGCCTCCTGAGGCGGAGCGCGGAACGAGCCGGACAACGAAGAATGTCATTCTATTCGAGGCCTCAGAACGGGCGGCCCGGGATCGGCGAGGTCTCGGCTGAGTCTGTATGCTCTGGAGATGCCCAAGCGCAAGAGATCGCCCCGATGCATAGTAATCGCCGGGCCCAATGGAGCGGGTAAGACGACATTCGCGCGGGAGTACCTGCCGAGGATAGCGGACGTTATTCAGTTCGTGAACGCTGATCTCATCGCGCAGGGTTTGGCACCGCTCGATCCGCGTATTGCTGCGCTGGCTGCCGGGCGTCTCCTTCTGCGGGAGGTCAACCGTCTAGCAGCAACGAGCGTGGATTTTGCCTTTGAGTCTACTCTCAGCGGCGTGAGCTATGTCCGCCACTCACTAATTGGAAGAAGCGGGGCTATCGCATCGAAATCGTATACCTTCGGCTCAAGTCTCCTCAGCTGGCGCTCCGTCGCGTTGCCGCTCGCGTGCGCCAGGGTGGCCACAGCGTTCCTCGCGCCGATGTACTCAGGAGATTCGATCGCGGATGGGAGCACTTCGGGGTATACCGGGCGCTGGCGGACGAGTGGGCGGTGTACGACAATTCAGGTCAATCGCCCAAGCTCCTGGAACGATG
>DASUHZ010000100.1:0-3793 GCA_036273275.1 Bryocella sp. | reverse complement strand
CTGATCGGCTAATGGGTGGCGACGCACCGAGACTACCATGCGGCCGATGCCAGTTGTACTGGTGCAGCCAGGGGCGGAGCTGCTGGCTGCGTTCGTTTGAGTTCTGATAGGTACGGACATAAGCCCATTCGCGGAGAAGGGTCTGGATGAACCGCTCCGCCTTGCCGTTGGTGCGCGGTGTGTAAGGACGGGTGAAGCGATGCTTCAGGCCCAGCGCGTGGCAGGCCTGAGCGAAGGCGCGGGATCGGTAAGCCGGTCCGTTGTCGGTGAGCACAGCGCGGAAGCGGATGCCGAAGCGGGCATAGTGAGCCAGAGCCGCCGCGAGGAAGGCCAGCACCGAGGTCTGCTTCTCATCCGGATAAATTGCCGAGAAGGCAATGCGGGAGTGATCGTCGATGGCCACCTGCAGATACTCCCAGCCGATGCCGGAGACCGAGTCGCGACGGTCGCCGGTCACCCGGTGCGAAGGCCGCGCGATGCGCCCCAGCTTCTTGATATCCAGGTGGAGCAGATCGCCAGGGAGGGCATGTTCATAACGCCTGACCACAGGCTTCGGCTCCAGATCGCGCATGCGGCTGAGCTTCAGCCGGCGCAGGATACGGCTGACAGTGGCGCGGCTTAATTCGGTCTGCTGCGCGATCCGCAACCCGGTCCAGCGCTGGCGCCGCAACTTCTCAACCAGCATCACCTGTTCGGCGGGCGTTGGCCGGCGCAGCCGATGCGGACGCGAACTGCGGTCCCGCAGCCCCCCTGCACCTTCCTCACGATAACGGCGGACCCAGCGGGCCGCCGTCTTCGCGCTCACGCCGAAGCTGGCCGCGGCCAGCTTCAGCGTGCATCCCTCCATTACAACTCTTCTGGCTAACTGCTCTCGACTGTGAATCGTCAGTCGGGCATTCTGGTGGTAGTCCATCGGTTCTCCTGGAACTCTGAGTCTTCGCAAACCCAGCTTCCCAGTTCTTGATCCGATGGACAACCTATTGAAACCTCACAACTAGAAGTCGATTCACTGTGCGAACGGATGCGCTACGCAGAGCGCTCGAGTTGACTGGAAGACGAACGCTTGCGCTATCCAGAGTGCTCCAGCTGATTGGAAGACGAACGGATGCGCTCCGCAGAGGGCTCCCCTCCGCAGATCACAGTTGATTAGAAGGCGAACGGATACGCTACGCAGAGCGCTCCAGTTGATTGGACGACGAACGGATGCGCTACGCAGACTGCACCCGTCGATTGGAAGACGAACGGACGGGCTACGCAGCGACGGGTGTTGGAGCGAGGGCGAGCTTGATGACGGTGACGTCGTCTTCCTGGCCGAAGTTGCGGGCTGCTTCGGCAATGGTTTCGGCGGATTGCGTGGCGATCGACGCGGCGCGGTCGAAGCCGAAGAGAGCGCCCTCGGCGTTGCGGGCTTCCGGGACGCCGTCGGTGAGCAGGGTGAGTTGCTGGCCGGGCTGTAGCTGGACGGTGGACTCCTCGTAGCGCGAGTCGGGGCTGAGGCCGAGGGGGAGGCCGTTTTCGAGGGCAAGTTCATGGCCGTCGATATACGGAGCGAGGTGGCCGGCGCTTGCGGCGGTGAGGGCTCCATCAGGATCGACGCGGAGGACGAGACAGGTGGTGAAGCCGTCGCCGGAACGGGAGAGCATGCGCTGATTCATGGCGTGGAGAATTTCGCCGGGACTTTGGGTGTAGTGGGCGAGGGTGCGGAAGGTTCCAACGAGGAGGGAGACGGTCATGGCGGCGGGCATGCCTTTGCCGCTGACGTCGCCGATGGTGAGGAGCGCTCCGCCGGAGGGAAGGGCGATGACCTGGAAGAAGTCGCCGCCAACCTGGCTGGCGGGATGGTAGATGGTTTGGATATCGAAGCCGGGTATGGCCGGAGTTTCCTCGGGGATGAGGACTTTCTGAACGGTGCGGGCAGCTTCGAGTTCGGAGGAGAGGCGTTCTTCGTCGCTGCGGCTGCGGGCATAGCTCAGGACGAGGATGGCGAGGACGGCGAACATCAGGAAGTCGCCGGTGATTTGATAGGCGCTGGTTGGAAGCCATGCAATCGGCTGATCGAGGAATAGAAGTATCCTCGGGCCCCAGGAGGTCTTCGACAAGGGTGGCAGGGAGGCAACGGCCTGCAGGGTCCAGGTGAAGAAGGAACCCAGATCGGCGAACAGCAGCATTCCTGCACCAAAGGCGCGGCTCCGGACCCCGCGCAGGAGCATGGCGACGATGAACGTATAGGACACCATGCCGATGAGGATCCCGAGATAGTTCAACAGCGGATGCAGGGGATTCGCGAAAAAGAGGAAAAGCAAAGCCTGCGCGACGAGCATGGAACAGACGGCTCCGCCAAAGAGCCAGCGGCGGGGCTGACGCAGAAACGTTGTGTAGAACTCAATCTGAAAACAATAGGCGATCGAAAAGAGGGCGGCGTGGGCGAAGTCATACCAGGAATACCGGAAGGGAACGAAATTGACGGCGAAGAGAAGCAGGAGGAAACCGGCCCATAGCAGTTCGCTGATACCCCACCAAAGGTAGGGACGCTCTTTGCGGCGGAGAAAGAAGAGGCCGAGGCCGGCCAGGCCGGTCATGCAATCGGCGTAGAAATCGACGAAGACGCCGAGGTTGGAATGCACGTTGCTGTCGATACGGAGTTGGCGCCATTCGGTGATGGTCTGCGGATCGCCGATGCTGGGTTTGGAACTGAGGCCGCCGCCGAGGCCCTGGGCTTTGGGCCAGTACCAGACTCGCACGGCAAGAAGCAAAGGCCGGCCGGGGCGAAGGCAGTCCTGGGGAATGGTGAACACACGATTCGAATCGAGGATCACTTCCGGGTGCGGGGGCATTCCTCCCAGTTGACCGATGAGGCATCCGTTCGCAAAGACCTGCGCGCTGCTCGCGACGCCGGGGAGGAAGAACGCAAGGGGGGCTGGCTTTGCGGGGAGGAGAACGCGGATGCGATACCAGGCGACGCCGGTGAGCTGGGGGTAGCCCTGCTCGGTCCAGGGTTTTCCGGCGACCAGCTGCGGCCAGGAGGAATCGTCGATGGCGGCGCTGGACCAGGAGGAGTCATCGCCGGGTTGGAAGCGCCAGGGGCCGACGAGCTCGGTCATGGCGACGCGGTCTTTGGCGAGGTCGATGGTTTGCGCGGCGGCGGAGAGCGCCATCGCGAACAGCAATGTGGAGAGTGCGACGGCTCGCAGGCGCATCCTGACCTCGGCGGAGGCTGATCCAGCAGAAACGCGGAATGCGCCATGATATACAGGCGGAGGCAGGGCATCCGATCTCGCGAGGACGCGCACCCCAGACGCCGACTCCGCCGAGTCGAGGAGCCCGGCGCTACTTCGACCAGGGCGGGACGATGCCGGTCATGCGGGCGTAGGCGATGAGCTGGCCCATGTGCTCATTGGCGTGAATGATGATGCGCAGGTACATCCAGTCGACGGTGGAGTCGCGGTCCTGGATGTGGACCTTGAGGGCGAGGTGCTGCGGGGTTTCTTTGAGGTGTGCTTGTTGCACGGCCTCGAGTGAGCGCTTGAGCCACGCGACGACTTCGGGCTTGGTGGAGATGGTCTTCTCGGCGTCGGCGTGAAGGTCGGGCGGCATTTTGGAGCCGGTGACGCTGAGGAGATAGAAATTGGCGATGACGATGTGCATGTAGACCTCGCTGGTGGAGCGGACTCCGGGCGCGGGGCGCCACGCGAATTTCTCGGGTGGAGTGGCTTCGGCGAGGGCGATGAGCTGCGCGGAGGTGTGCTGCCATTCGGGGTCGTAACCCTGCCAGAGGCCGGCGAGGGGGTCCTGG
>DASUHZ010000099.1:0-10033 GCA_036273275.1 Bryocella sp. | reverse complement strand
AGTCCCCACACCCGCAATCACCGTCCCCGCCGGGCACGCGCTATACCCTCCGCCGAACGTAAACGACCCATACAGCGGGTTGTTGTCCAGCACGCCCATCCACACCTTCTCCCACTCGTACCCGAACTTCAACGAGTGCTGCCCGCGCACCCACGTGTAATTCACCTTCGGGTCCAGCAGCGCCGGATTCTGAAACTGCGGATTCGTCGTCTGTCTTCCAAACGATGAGAACCCGCCCGAAATCGCCAGCGCCGGCAACCCGCCCGCCAGGTTCGCCGACGTCGGCAGCCCCGGTATCGGGAACGTCTGCGACCCCACACTCGGCGGCGTCTTCCCTGCCTTCGTGCGCGAAAGTCCCAGCCGTACATCCAGCACGCGGTTCGCCCCAAAGATGCCCGTGTACCCCAGCGCAATCTGCTGGTCCAGAATTCGCTGCGGCCCCGCCACCTGCCCTTCCAGCGGCAGCGGAATCGTCGGGAAATTCGTTCCCGTCTCCTTGCGGTCGCTCACCCGCAAAAAGAATCGCGACGACGCACTCTTCGCATAATCCAAACGCAGATCGCCCTTGTCCCCAAAGTCGCGGAACGGTATCTGCACCGAGTAATCGTTCGCATTCTGCCCGGTCCCCGCCGCGCCCGTCTGCGGCAATCCCGCGATCTTCTTGAAGTCCGCCACAATCAAGCTCGACAGCGGATTAATCGCCGCCGCCGGAATCGCCTGTCCCGCCGGATACACCACGCCCGTCACCGGGTTGCGCACCGGAACCACCAGAACGCCGTTCAGCTCATTCTGTGTCGGCAGCGTCAGCACGAACAGCGGCTTCGTAATCGCGCGCAGGCCTTCATAATCCAGGAAGAAGAACAGGTGATCGTGCGCAATCGGTCCGCCGATATCGCCGCCAAACTGGTTGCGGTTGCTCGTCGGCTTCCGGAACGGCACCGGCCCATTCGTTCCAATCAGCGTCGGCTTGAAGAACCCTGCCGCATTCAAATCCGTGTTGCGGAAAAAGTCATACACCGTCCCATGAAACTGGTTCGCCCCCGACTGCGACGCCACATTGATCGTCGCGCCCGAGCTCCGCCCATACTCCGCGCTCTCGTTATTCGTCACCACGCTGAACTGCGCGACGGAATCCGGTGGCACCGAAATAATCTGGTTATCAAACCCCTGGTTCGACTCGCCATACGCATTGTTGTCCATGCCGTCCAGCAGGAAGTTGTTGAACACCGACCGCTGCCCATTCACGTTGTACGCGCCCAGCCGGATCAGACTGTTCCCATTGCTCGAGGTCGTCGCCGCCGTCGGCGCCTGCCGCACACCCGTCACCAGCCCCAGCAGGTCCGTGTAGTTGCGATTCACCAGCGGCAGCGCCGCCGACTGCGCATTCGTTATCGTCTGGTCCCGCTGGCTCGACTCCGTCTCAATCTGCAGAGCCACATCGCTCACCTCGACCGTGACCTCCGTCCCACCCACCTTCAGCGTCAGGTCGATCCGCTGCCGGTTCCCCACCGAAACCGTAATGTTCCGCGCCTCCGCCTTCGAAAACCCCGTCGCCGACGCCACCACGCTATACACGCCCACCCGCAGCTGGGGAACGTCATAATTCCCCTCGCTATCCGTCTTCGTGTCGCTGCTCACGCCCGTAGCGGTATTCGTGACCGTCACCGCCGCACCCGGAATCGGCGCTCCGGTCGTGTCATGAATCGTGCCCAGCAAGCTTCCATTCTCGTACTGGGCCGCCAGCCTCGAAACCGGGAGCAGGAACGACACCACACCCAGCACAAATAGCAACAGGGGGAAACGCTCTAGTTTGAACATGCCGGGCAGTGTACCGAACTTCTCTAAACCTCAGTCAAACAAAAATTCGATCTTGTGACGAATTACCTGACCGCCCATCCACTGACCGGTCTGACATCCGGTCGCCCCCATTCACACATCGGCTTCATCGCAGGTGAATGGTCCGTTACCGATCCGGGTGCCCCATTCACACGCGGCTTCATCGCGGGTGAGTGGGTTCTCCCGACACTCTCCATTCACCGACACCCCGGGTGCCCCATTCACACGCGGCTTCATCGCGGGTGAGTGGGCCTACGACATCCTGGGTTCTCCATTCACCGACACTCTGAGTTCACCGACACCCTGGGTGCCCCATTCACACGCAGCCTCATCGCGGGTGAGTGGGCCTACGACATCCTGGGTTCTCCATTCACCGACACTCTGAGTTCACCGACACTCCGGGTGCCCCATTCACACGCAGCTTCATCGCGGGTGAGTGGGCTGGCCTTCCCGTTTCCGTACAGTCCAATGAGACTCGATCTTGACATTTCCGGGCTCACCCGTGGCGTAGTGACGAAAACTACTCCACTTCCAATCCTCCGCCCTCTCCACCAACCCCCGCACCACCGGATTCCGATGCATGTACCTCAACTTCTCCACCCTCTTCTTCTCACTGAAAACACATTGAAATCGTAATAACGCTCCTTCCAGAAGTGCTCGCGCCCTCCTTTCAGCTCTTTCGACGTCTGCCCCTTCAGCGCGCGAAGCGTGTTCTCTAGACTCTGATTCACCGGCTCGCCGGGTTTGTCCCATTCACAGGAAGCTTGCCAGCCTTCTTCCACTCAAGAACAAACCGGTCAATCGCAACTTGCTCAGGAGCCTTTTTCTCCAGCCACGCCCCAAGTTTGCGAATGTCCTGTTCCATACCGGAATCTTACTCTGTCCCGCCGAGCGGCCCACCCTGCATCGGCAACCCCAACCAAGGCATCGAATACCCGTAAGAAACTCACCAAATCCTGCATAATAGAGAACAATGAAAGTCCATATCCCAACACCACTTCGCAACTACACCGAGCGGCAGCAGACCGTCTCGGTCGGGGGCGTGACGGTCGCTGAGGGTCTGGAGCAGCTGGTCAAGCAGTTCCCTGCCATGCGCCAGCATCTCTTCACTCCCGACGGCAAGCTCCGCTCGTTCGTGAACGTCTACGTCAATGACGAGGACGTCCGCTATCTCCCTGAAAAAGAACACACCGGCGTTGATGATGCCGCCGAACTCTCCATCATCCCCTCCATCGCCGGCGGCTGTTGTCCCTTCCCCGCCTGTTGTTGTCGCTAGAACGCGAGAACAACCCGGAGCCCTCGCGCTCCTCCCCAAAGACCAGAATTTAGACCATCACCCAGGCGAATCCGCGTCACGCCGACCCGCATCTCCATATAGGAGACAACCGTCATGCTTGACAAAACAGAGCCTCACTTGACCCACGGTATGATTAACGAGAGAGCGCAAACTCGCCTCGGCGCGAGCTAAACCTCCTGTATTGAAGACTTTGCCCACAACTCCCTTGTTTTGAAGACTTTGCAAATAAAGTCCAATCGTTTCAAGACTTTGAGCAAAAAGCGGGGGAGGGGGTACCCCCTCCTGGAAGGAAAAAATGCCAGCCACGATCGACGAACTCACCACCGAACTGCCGAAGCTCTCCAACGAAGAGATCGCCCGCTATTCGCGCCACCTTCTCCTCCCCGAGGTGGGCATGGAAGGCCAGCAGAAGCTCAAGGCTGCCCGGGTCCTCTCGGTCGGCACCGGCGGCCTCGGCGCCCCCCTGGCACTCTACCTCGCCGCCGCCGGGGTGGGCACCCTCGGCCTCATCGACTTCGACGTCGTCGACGAATCGAATTTGCAGCGGCAGATCATCCACTCGCAATCCACCGTTGGCATGCTCAAGGTCGACTCCGCCGAACAGATGATCAAGGGCCTGAACAAAAACACCAACGTGGTGAAGCACAACACCATGCTCACCTCGGCCAACGCCCTCGAGATCTTCCGGGACTACGACATCATCGCCGACGGCACCGACAACTTCCAGACCCGCTACCTGGTCAACGACGCCTGCGTCCTCACCGGTAAGCCCAACGCCTACGGGAGCATCTTCCGCTTCGAGGGCCAGGCCTCCGTCTTCGCCCACGAGGATGGCCCCTGCTACCGCTGCCTCTACCCCGAACCCCCACCCCCCGGCCTGGTCCCCTCCTGCGCCGAAGGCGGCGTCCTCGGAATTTTGCCCGGCCTGGTTGGGATCATTCAGGCCACTGAGGTCATCAAGCTCATCCTCGGTATCGGGGAGCCTCTAGTCGGGCGGCTGTTGCTTGTAGACGCGCTGGGCATGAACTTCCGCACGCTCAAGCTGCGCAAAAATCCGAACTGCCCCGCCTGCGGAACGCATGAGATCAAAGAACTGATCGACTACGACCAGTTCTGCGGCATCCAGAAACCCACGGAGGTAGGTCCTCTTGAGGTCTCCTCCCATGGCAAGGTGGCCGATCTGCCTGTCGTCGATGGAATCCCGCAGCTCTCTGTCGAGCAGCTCAAGGCCGAGATCGACGAAGGACACAAGCCCTTTATCCTCGACGTCCGTGAGCCGCACGAGTATCAGATCGTCAACCTCGGCGCTCCGCTGATCCCCGTCGGTCAGCTCGATCAGCGCTTGAGCGAAATCCCGGTCGGCAAGAACGAGGAGATCGTGGTCCATTGCAAGACGGGTGGCCGCAGCCAGAAGGCCTCACTCGCGCTCAAGCAGGCCGGCTTCATAAACGTGAAGAACCTCGCCGGTGGCATCACAGCCTGGGCTGACAAAATCGATAAGTCACTGCCGAAGTACTAACGCAACTGCTCGCAAAATCGAAGCTCCGCCACGAGGCGGAGCTTCTTTGCTTTAGCGATCGTCAGAACTAATCCCGCTCTGGATCCTCTTCGACAAGGATCTCCAGCACGAGCGGCGCTTCGAGCATGAAATCCATCGTGCTTATCTCTCGGACAGCGCGCTCGAGCGTTGAGCGGGGACACGGCTCGGTTGTGATGACGAATGGCAGGTGATCGCTTGCATGGCCGCGATGCTGCAGGAGCGAGTCGATGTTGACCTGCTCCTTCGCCAGCGCTCCGGCGATTGCCGCAACAATCCCCGGACGGTCCGCAACGACAAACCGCAGGTAATGCGGCGCATTTACGTCGCCAGTCACGGGCAGCTTCTGCACCGGAAGCCGCACTGCGGAACTTCCCTGCGCTACGGCAAGCACATCACTCATCACAGCGACGGCCGTAGGATGTCCGCCGGCGCCATGCCCACTGAAGACGACATCGCCACCGAACTGCCCGCTGGTGACAATCATGTTCTGCGTGCCGCGCGACCACGCGATCGGGGAACTCTTCGGCACGAGCATCGGGCCAACGCGAGCGCGCACGACCTCGCCATCGAGTTGCGCGCGGGAGACCTGACGGATGGTGCAAGCAAGTTCTTTTGCATAGGGAAAGTCGACCGCGCCCACGTGCCGGATGGTCTGTGCGGGGACATCTTCGGGGTGAATTTCGGCCTGAAGTGCGAGGCGCGCGAGAATGCAGAGCTTCGCACGCGCATCGAAGCCGTCCACGTCAGCAGACGGATCCGCTTCGGCATAGCCGGCACGCTGCGCGTCGGCGAGGACCTCGCCGTAGTTGAGACCGGCTTCCATCGAACTGAGGATGTAGTTGCATGTGCCGTTCACGATGCCGCTGATGCGGCGGATGCGATCTCCGCTGAGCCCCTGCACCATGCCTGGGATTACCGGCACACCGCCGGCTACGGCCGCACCGAAGAGCAGTTGGACATTGTGCTTTGCAGCAAGATCGAGCAGCGCCGTTCCGCGGAACGCCAACAGCTGCTTGTTGGCCGTAATGACGTGCTTGCGCGCGGCCAGCGCGGTGCGCAGCCACGCGTCGATGGGATCCAGTCCGCCGATCAGTTCCACTACCGCGTCGACATCGGACGCTTCCAGAACGTCTTCCACGCGATCAGTCCAGATTGTGTCGGAAGGCGCAAACTTCGCGCGTGCATGCTGGCGCTTGCGCTGTACGTCACGATTGAAGATGCGAGTGATCCTGATGTCGCTGTGAGCACGAGCAGCGAGAACTTCAGCGAATGAACTCCCAACCGTACCAAAACCAAGTAGACCTAATCGCAATCGTTACTCCTCTTGTCCTGATCAGTACTTTACTTTGAAAGGACTCGCCTCCCAGGCGGCGAAGCTTTCCCAAGCCTTTTCGGCAAGCAAGTTGTGGATCGGAATTGCGCGCTGATCGAGCGGCTTTCGTATTTCGTCATAGAGGAACGAGTCATCAAAGCCGATGCGTGCGGCGTCTGCCGCGGTGTTGCCGTAGTAGATGGCGCGGCAGTGCGACCAGTAGAGAGCCGCGAGACACATCGGACAGGGCTCGCAACTGGTGTATACGTCGCAACCTTCCAGCCAGAACTTGCCGAGCTTCCTGCAGGCTTCACGGATTGCAACGACCTCGGCATGGGCGGTGGGATCGTTCCATTCCGTTACCTGATTGACACCGGTGGCGAGCACCTCGCCGTCCTTCACGATGACGGCGCCGAACGGACCGCCGCGACCGCTCGTTACGTTCTCGGTCGCGAGCGTGATCGCCTGATGCATAAACTCCGGACGCGGTTCGTTCATCGGACGGTCTCTGGCTGGACTGTCAAAAGGGGCATAATCAGCATCATGGTACACGGTCTGCGGTCCAGACATGTTGTTACGCCAGATGGTGAGCGCGATGCGGTGGTGCTGATCGAGGGCGAGCACATCATTGCCGTAACAGACGCGAGGGAGGCCTCGTCAGATATCTCGATAGAGGACCTCGGTGAGCTGGCGTTGATTCCAGGCCTCGTGGATACGCACACGCATTTGAACGAGCCTGGCCGAACGGAGTGGGAGGGGTTTGAAACGGGAACGCGCGCGGCGGCCGCGGGTGGATTCACCACGATCGTCGACATGCCGCTGAACTGCCTGCCGGAGACGACGGACGTTGAAGCGCTTGAGTTGAAGCGTGAGGCGGCGCACGGCAAGGCGATGGTGGACTATGCACTGTGGGGCGGAGCGGTGGATGGGAACCAGTGTGAGCTGGAGCCTCTGGCGACGGCAGGCGTGGCCGGGTTCAAGTGCTTCCTCATCTATCCCGGAGCCGATGGTTTCACGGAAATCGATCGCGCGAACCTGGAGCTTGCGATTCCGCACATCGCGCGCACGGGACTGCCGCTGCTGGTGCATGCGGAACTTGCAACACCGATTGATGCAGCGGTTGCACGGCTGAACAGCAGTGGTCGGGACTGGCGGAGGTATGCGACGTATCTGGCCTCGCGGCCGGATGAGGCGGAGCTGGAGGCGATCGCGATGATGCTCGACCTGTGCCGCGCGCACAGGTTCAGGCTGCACATTGTGCACCTGTCGACGGCGAAGGCCCTGCCAATGATCCGGGCGGCGCGGATGGAGGGGTTGCCGCTGTCGGTGGAGACGTGTCCGCACTATGTGCATTGCGCGGCGGAGGAGATTGCGGATGGAGCCACGCTGTTCAAGTGTGCGCCGCCCATTCGATCCGCAGAGAACCGAGAGTTGCTGTGGAGAGCGCTGCTGGATGGCGATATCGACTTTGTGGCGACCGATCATTCGCCCTGTCCGCCGGCGATGAAACGGATGACTGCGAGCGCGCCAGGAGAAGAGGCTGGCCGATTCGACCAGGCCTGGGGCGGGATTCCGTCGCTCTCGACGGCTCTGCCGGTGATGTGGACCGACTGTGCGAAGCGTGGCATTCCGTTAACAAAGTTGGTGCATTGGATGTCGACGAAGCCGGCGCGGCTGGCGGGATTGAGTACGCAGGTGGGTGCGATTGTGCCGGGAATGCAGGCGAATCTGGTGGCGTTTGATACAGAGGCGAGCTTCGCTCTGGGGCGGGAACATTTGCACTACCGGCATCCGGTTTCGCCGTACATGGGCGAGGAGTTGCGCGGGGTTGTGCGGACGACGTGGCTGCGCGGCGAGCAGGTCTATGCGAATCGAGACGGCAAAGTTACGTTTGCGGATACTCCCCGCGGAAGAGAGTACGCGCTATCCTGTTCCCTCACCTGAGTGACTGTGTTGGGAGTCTGCGCTTTTATGGCTGACGCAACGGCGATTCTCGGCGAATGGAACGGTCTCGACGCAGCGCGCGCGGTGGACGTGATTCTGCCGTGCAATGGCTCGCGTGCGTGGGCGGAAGGTGTTGTTCAGCTGCGGCCGTTTGGAGATGTGGAAGATTTGTTTGCGGCTGCAGATCGTGTGTGGCAGTCGCTGGCGGAGAGCGACTGGAAGTCGGCGTTCGATTCGCATCCGCGACTCGGGGAGCGGAAGGCCAAGGCTGCGACGGAGAAGAGCTTGCACTGGAGTGCGGGCGAGCAAAGCGCGGCGGATGGTGACGATGTTGCGCAACAGGCGCTGGCGGAAGGTAATCGCGAGTACGAGGCGAAGTTCGGGCGGATTTTCCTGCTGTGTGCGACGGGCCGCAGTGCAGAGGAGATGTTGACGATTTTGCGACAGCGCATGCGCAATGATGCGAACACAGAGTTGCGTGAGGCGGCGGAACAGCAGCGGTTGATTACGCAGCTTCGGCTGCGGAAGTGGCTCGGAATGCCCGCGTTGACGTGTGCGGCGCTGATGGAGAACGCGACTGAGAGGACTATGAGATCCGGGGAGGCGGCTTAGAGATGGGGCTTTCTATGCATGTTCTCGACACATCGCAAGGACGGCCGGCGGCAGGGATCGACGTGGTGCTCCTGCAGGAGAGCGGCGATGAGTGGAGAGAGATCGGCCGCGACTCGACGGATGCTGACGGGCGGTGCCGTACGCTGCTTGGCGAGCGGGAACTGGAGCGGGCCACTTACAAGCTTCGCTTTGAGGTCGCACCGTATTTTTCTACGCAGAGTATTACGATCAGCTGCCTGTATCCGTTTGTGGAGATTGCGTTCACGATTACAGATGCATCGCAGCACTATCACATCCCACTGCTGATTGCGGCGAATGGGTACACGACTTATCGAGGGAGTTGATGCCAGGAACGACGTGTAAGCTCGCAACGAATCGCTATGGGAAGTCGCGTGTGCGACTGATGCGCGTAACGCCGCATGAGTCGCATCATGATCTGGACGAGTGGACGGTGCAGGTGCTGCTGAGCGGAGACTTTGAGACGGCGCACACGGTGGGTGATAACTCGAAGATTCTGCCGACAGACACGATGAAGAACACGGTGTACTTCGTGGCGCGCGAGTCGAAAGCCGACAGCATGGAGGAGTACGCGAAGGAGCTGATTGACTTTCTTCTGAAGCGGAATCCGCAGGTGAGCGGGGTCGAGGTGACGATCGAGTCGCACCTGTGGAAGAGGCTGACGGTGGATGGGCAGCCGCATCCGACGGCCTTCATGCATGGGTCGGACGAGCGGCAGACTGCAAGGGTTTCACGCAGGCAGGGCGAGGCATTTGAGATTGTGAGCGGGCTGGACCGGTTGAATATTTTGAAGACGGCGCAATCTGCATTCTTCGGCTATATCAAGGATGAGTTGACGACGCTGCCGGAGACCAAGGACCGGCTGTTCGGCACGGCGGTGAAGGCGGAGTGGCCGTATACGGCGCGCGCGATCGCGGCGGGGATTGACTTCAACAAGGTGCGGTGGCATCTGCGCGAGACGATGCTGACGACGTTCGCAAAGCACGATTCGCTGTCAGTGCAGCAGACGCTGTTCGCGATGGGCGAGGCTGCGCTGGCGCACACGGACATCGTCGACGAGGTGTACCTGCTGATGCCGAACAAGCACAACCTGCTGGTGGATATGGGGCGGTTTGGGAGGGAGAATCCGAACCACATCTTCGTTCCCACGGATGAGCCGCATGGAACGATCGAAGCAACGGTGCGGCGCGCGTAAGATGAGCGATCCCGGTCTGCACAAACGCGCGCAGAACATCATCGAACGCTGCCGCGAGCTGGCGCGAATAAGCGATGTGCCGGGGCAGACGACGAGGCTTTTTCTATCGCCGGCGACACGCGATGCGCACACGCTGCTGCTGTGGTGGATGCGGAATGCGGGGCTGGAGGGGCGCGTAGATGATGCGGGGAATCTGCGCGGCGTTCGTCTTGCGGCGGGAGATTCTGCGGCACGTGTCGTGCTGTTCTCGCACATTGATACGGTGCCGAATGCGGGAGC
>DASUHZ010000098.1:0-6744 GCA_036273275.1 Bryocella sp. | reverse complement strand
CTCGGCTGTGGAGAGATAGGTTCTGGCTTCAGAGGTATGGACGTGATCGCGCAACAGGTAGAGCAGATTGAGGACGGCCTCGAGCGGATTGTTAATCTCGTGCGCGATGGTGGCGGCCATGCGGCCGGTGGCGGCGATCTTTTCGGCCTGGATGAGCGAATTCTCCATACGCCTTCGAGCGGAGACGTCGCGGAGGATTTTTGAGGCGCCGACGATCTTGCCGGATGCATCCCGGACAGGCGAGATGGTGAGGGACACGTCGAGGAGGTCGCCGGATTTGGCGCGACGGACGGTATCGAAGTGCTCGATGCGCTCTCCGGAGCGGATTTTGGAGAGGATCATGGGCTCGTCGTCGTGCAGATGCTCGGGGATGAGCGTGAGGACGGATTTCCCGATGATCTCGTCGGCTGTATAGCCGAGGATCCGTTGCGCGGCTTTGTTCCAGCTGGTGATGACGCCGTTGAGGTCCTTGCTGATGATGGCGTCGTCGGAGCCTTCGACGATGGCGGCGAGCTCGCCGAGGCGTTTTGAGTCGACGTTCATCTGGACCTGGACGCGGTCGAGCTCGGTGAGCTGGCGGGCGACCTGTTCGCGAGAGCGGGAGTTTTCAAGGGCGACGGCGACCTGCGAGCCGAGTGTGCCGATGAGGAGCTCTGCGGTTTCGTCGAAGACATCGGCATCTTCATGACCGAAGACGAGTGCTCCGAGGATATGGCCGGCGAGATTGCGAAGAGGCACGGCGAGGTAGCTGCGGATGGTGCGAGTTTCGTGAGGAAGCCCGTCGCCTGGGAGCGGACCGCGGAAGCGGGTATCACGGCTGATGTCGCGCGAACGGATAATGGCGCGGTCGTTGAGAGGGGCAGAAAGAACGCGGCCGGCGGGGAAGGTGGAGGTGCGGCCTTCTCCGGAGCCGGAGACGCTGTACAACGGGAAGCTGCCGGGGTGTGGCGCGGACTGATTACAGATAAACCCGCCGAAATCGGCTCCGGTGAGCTGCAGGCCGGCATCGGTGGCGCGCTGTGCAATGGCCTCGACATGAGTGCTGCGGGCCAGGAGAAGACCGGTCTGTGCGGCGATCTCGAGTTTCTCTCCGAGCGAGAGGGTGCGGCTGGAGGTCATGCTCATGCGGTCAGGCCGAAGGCAAAATATGCGGGTTGAAGGAAGGTCGGCATGAAGACTTTTTGGCTCTGACGATGATACTGCGAAGGGAAGCGCAGATTGGTCTAATTGACTTGGATTCGGGCCCTGAGCAGGATGTTGTGCGACGAGTCGCCGATGCGGAGCTCGATGGGCTCCTTTTCCGAGGTGAAGCGGTTGAGCTTTTCGTTCCAGTAGGCGAGGCTGGAGAGCTTGAGGGGAATGGTGACGGTGCGGGTTTCGCCGCGAGCGAGCGTAACGCGCTGAAATCCTTCGAGCTCTTGCGTCGGTCGTGGGACAGAAGAGTGGAGATGATGGACGTAAAGCTGGACGACCTCGTCGCCTGTGCGCGAGCCGGTGTTGGTAACGTCAACGTTCACGTCGATGGTGGCATCCGGCGCAGCCGAAGATGTGCTGGGTTTGAGGTTCGATAGCCTGAACGTGGTGTAGCTGAGGCCGAAACCGAAGGGATAGAGCGGCTCGCCCTTGAAGTACATGTACGTGCGGCCGTGGCGGATGTCGTAGTCCATCATGGGCGGGAGCTGGTCGACAGATTTGGGCCAGGTGACGATCAGGTGGCCGCCAGGGTTGTAGTCGCCGAAGAGGACACGTGCGATGGCGGCGCCTTCGTCCTGCGAGCTGTGCGCCATGTGCAGGATGGCGGGGACGTATTGCTGCGACCAGTTGATGGTGTAGGGGAAGCTGGAGATGAGCACCATGATGGTGTGCGGCTGCACGGCGAAGACCTGCTTGACGAGCTGTTCCTGCTCCAGTGTGAGGGATTCGCGATCGCGGCCTTCGCGGCCGTCGGAGGGAACGGTGCAGGGGAGCGTGCCGCCGCCGTCTACGGTGGCGTGCCAGTCGTGTGCCATGTCCGGGCCGCAGGTGGGGTCGTTGCCGACCAAGACGATGGCGACGTCGGAATTCTTCGCGGCTTTGAGAGCGTCCTGGTGGAGCTCGCTGGCGGCGTAGTTGATTTTGATGTTTGGCCCGGCGGCGGCGCTGATGCCGGCGAGCGGCGTGACGGTGTAGGGAGGCGTGCCGCCGTACCAGTCCCAGTGGACGGAGTCGGCGAGCGGACCGATGACGGCAATGGATTTGAGTTTGGATTTGTCGAGCGGGAGTGTGTTGCTGGAATTTTTGAGGAGGACGATGGACTCGAGCGCTGTCTTGAGCGAGACGGCTTTGTCGTGGTCGCCATTCCAGGGTTCGGGTTCGTGCTCTGCGTTGATGTGTGCGTAGGGAACGGATTCAGGCGGATCGAGCAGGCCGAGTTTCAGTGTGACTTCGAACTTGCGGCGGAGGAGTGTGTCGAGCTCGGCTTCGGTGACGGAGCCTTCTTTGATGGCGGCGCGAGTTTCGTCTTTGTAGGTGTCGAGGAACTGATTGATGCCGGCGTGGAGGCAGGCGATGACGGCGGCTTTCTGATCTGGGAATTTGTGGTGCGCGGACCAGAGCTGGCGCACGGCGCCGCCATCGGACGAGAGGACGAGCGCGTGCCACTGCTCGATAACGATGGACTTGAGGATGGGGTTGACGGCCATGGGTGTGCCGTTCCACGCGTTGTAGCTGGCCATGACGCCGCGGCCGCCGCCGTCAAGAAAGCCCATGCGGAAGGGAACGGAGTAGAACTCCCGGAAGAGGCGGGGATCGAAGACGGAGTTGGAGCTGTCGCGGTGGTCCTCGTTGGAGTTGGCGAGGAAGTGTTTCATGAGCGAGGCGGAGAGCCAGTAGTGCGGGTCGTCACCCTGCAGGCCGTGGATGAAGGCGGTGACCATGGTGCCGTTGAAGAAGGGGTCTTCACCGTAGACCTCTTCGCTGCGGCCCCAGCGGGGGTCGCGCGCGAGGTCGGCCTGCGGGCCCCAGAGCATGAGGATGTGGCGGTTGTACTTTTGCGTTTGCGTGATGTAGCGGGCTTCGTAGCCTTCGATGGCGGCGGCTTGCTGGATGAGCGCGGGGTCCCAGGTTGCGCCGAGGCCGGGCGGTTGTGGGAATTGGGTTGTTGGTATGGCGTCATGGCCGCGGCCGCCGCGCTGCACGACGCCGTGAATGCCTTCGGAGCTGCCGAAGCTGGGCACGCCAAGACGGGGGACAGCGGTGTCGGTTGAGAGCACATCGATCTTCTCGTCAAGCGTCATGAGGGAGAGAAGGTTGTCGATGCGTTTTTGTGGTGAGAGGGATGGGTCGCGGAAGGGATACTGCGGCGGTGCTTGTTGCGCGGAGGCGGCGAGCGTGAGAGTGAGTGCCGCAGTCGCGAGGAGAAGTTTGTGCACGCGTGAGACCTCGTGTCGTTTGTTCACACGATGGTATACGCGCTGCGCGCGTACCCACTCATCCGCTTGCACCCCAGCGAGCAAGCTCGCCGGGGACCTCGCTTCGCGTATGAATGGGGCACCCGATTCTGCGGCGATCCGGGGAAGCTCTAGTTGATGTGTTTGGAGCGGCGGGACATGAAGTCCATGAGGAGGTAGTTGCCGAGGGTTTGCGGCGTGGTGAAGTAGGCCTTGCCGCGGCACATGGCGGACATCTGCTGCACGAACTGCACGAGCTGGAAGTCGTTCGCGAGCATGAAGGTGTTGATCATGATGTTGGAGCGCTTGCAGCGGCCAACCTCTTCGAGGGTTTCGGAGATGACGATGGGGTCGAGGCCAAAGGCGTTTTTGTAGATGCGGCCGTCGTCGAGCGTAAGCGCGGAGGGCTTGCCGTCGGTGATCATGACGATCTGCTTCATGTCCTTGCCGGAGCTGCGCAGGATGCGCTGGGCGACACGGAGGCCCTCGCGGGTGTTGGTGTAGTGCGGGCCGACTTTGACGCGTGGGAGTTGCGAGATGGCGATCTCTTCGGCGGAGTCGTGGAAGAGGACGAGGTTGAGCTGGTCGCCCGGATACTGCGTGCGGATGAGATGCGCGAGCGCCATGGCGACGCGCTTGGCGGGCGTGAAGCGGTCTTCGCCGTAGAGGATCATGGAGTGCGAGCAGTCGAGCAGGACGACGGTGGCGCAGGAGGATTGGTAGTCGGCTTGTTGAACGTAGAGATCGGAGTACTCGAGGTTGAGCGTGCCGGAGCCGGCTTGTCCGGGTAAAGGCGGCGGGCCTTCGCGCGCGAAGACGGAGTTGAGGGTCTGGGCGATGTCGAGGTTGAGCGAGTCGCCGAACTCGTAGGGCTTGGACGAGCCGTTGGTTTCGACGCCGGCGGCCTCGTAGAGGGTGTCGTGGCGGCCGAGCGAAGATTTGCCGAGCGGGCCGAGGAGGTCGCGGAGGGCTTTGAAGCCGAGGAAGTCCATGGCCTTGTCGGTGACTTCGAAGCGGGCGTCTTCGGCGTCGCCTTGCTGGCCGGGGCCGCTTTGTGGTGCTTCGGGATCTTCAGGAGTCTCGGCGTTGAGGAAGGCTTCGTCCTTCATGCGCTGAATGATTTTTTCGACGAGCTCCTGCTTGCCTTCTTCGGGGAGGGCTTCGTATTGCTCTTGCGCGTCTTCGTCGAGGAGCTCGCCGGAGTCGAGCGCCTGACGGATGGCGTCGCGGAGGTCCTCCATGGAGTCTGAGGCGCTGTTGGGGAACTGCGACCAGGGATCGTCGAAGCCGGAGTCGAGGAGGAAATCGGACAGGGCTTCCATCAGGTCTTCGAGGTCGAAGTTGGTGGAGAGGTCGCCGGTGAACTTGGTGTAACGGGTGAGCTTCATACGCGCGCGGTCTGGTGCTGGTCTCTCCAGATTAGACGACCGCGGGAGGTCAACGATTCCGGATTCCGGCGGAATCAGCGCGGGCGGGCGCCGCTCATGACGGCGAAGCTGGAATGCTTGTACCAGCAGTCGACGTTGTCGAAGCCAGCGTCGCGCAGCCACGCAAGCTGGGCGGCGACGGAAGCGCGGCGATCTTCCTGCTGGCGGAAGAGTGAGTCGGCGATCTGCTGCTCTGTGGCTCCGAGCGCGCGGACCTCGGCGAGCCAGCGCAACTGGTATATCTCTTCGAGCCCGGGCGTAGGGCCGGCGACGTGGTCGGCGTTGATGAAGAGGCCGCCGGGGCGGAGCGCGGTGAAGATGTGCGGCAGCAGCGCCCGCTTGCGGTCGTCTTCAAGATGATGAATGGAGAGCGAAGAGACGATCGCGTCGGAGTTCGCGGGCAGCGGCTCAGTGGTGTAATCGGCGAGCGAGAAGGTGATTTGAGGAGCGTCTGAGTTACCGCCTAGACGATTGCGTGCCAGGGCGAGCATGTTTTCGGAGAAGTCGATGAGCGTGAGGTGCGCTTCCGGGAAGGCTGCGCGGAGCATGGCAGAGAAGAGTCCGGAGCCGGCGCCGAGTTCCACGATATGCATGACATCGGTCGGAATGAGCTCAATTGCAGCGGCGTAGAAGGCTTCATGGCCGGGGATGAGCTTCATGCGGTCGCGATCATAGGTGGCAGCGGTGGCATCGAAGACGGCGCGGCTGTTGTTCTCTCGCATGTTAGGAGAATAAGCTGATCTGATGCTGTTGCGCGATTCGATAAGAATTTCGAATGCGGTTATTTCCGCTTCAGCGCTTCAAGTTCGTCGAGTGTGCGCGGCCAGTCGGAGCCGAGTAGACGGGAGAGCGAGCGGTCGGCGAGGACGCGGCCGTTGGTCTGGCAGGTTGGGCAGTAGTTGGTCTCGTTGTCGGCGTAGCGGATGCGCTGGATGGGAGTGCCGCAGCGAGGGCACGGAAGGTTGTAGCGGCCATGCACGGCCATATCGGGACGAAAGGCTGTGACCTTCTCGGGAAATTTCTTTTCGGCTTCGGCGTTGAAGCGGTCGATCCAGAGTTGCAGAGTTGCGCGCGTTGCGGTGTACAGGCTCTGCCACTCGTCGGCGGTGAGTTTTTGCGTTTGCGCGAGCGGCGAAAGTTGCGCGGCCCAGAGGATCTCGTCGGAGTAGGCGTTGCCGATGCCGGAGAGCACGCGCGGATCGGTGAGGGCGCGCTTGAGCGTGTGGTTTTCGGCGGACAGCGCGATGCGGAAGGCTTCGAGTGAGAGCGAGAAGATGTCGAGGCCGCCGGGGTCGAGCGCGGCGAGAGCGACTTCGCCACTGACGAGATGCAGCGAGGCGCGGCGTTTGGCTCCCGCTTCAGTGAGGGTGAGCGAGCCGTTGGGGAAGTCGAACGATGCGAGATTGTTGCGGCCGCCGAGTTTAGGTCGTGCTCCGGAGGTGAGATCGCGCCAGTGCAGACGGCCGGCAATCATCAAATGCAGGACGAGAAAGAGCTTTTCTTCAGCGCTGTTCACGGGATCAAACACGAAGACAATCCGCTTGCCTAGACGACGAAAGCTTCGAACTATTTTGCCTTCTACGGATTGAATCGGCGGCACGGCTGTGCGGAGAAGAAGTGGGCTGGCGATGCGAAGCTGCTCGAGCGGCTGGCCAACGACGCGCGGCGTAAGCGCGGTTAGGTATGCCGTAATGTCCGGGAGCTCGGGCACGGAAAAAGGATACGCGAGCTAAGGTTTGTAACTGCAACATCAGGGCAGCGCTTGAGAAAACTTGCCGCAAGAATTCGCGGTTGATGGTGAAGCAGCGAGGCTTAGAAGCGAACGTTTCGAGCATCGCTTTTGATGAAAATACTCAATAAAAATGCGGGCAACGCGACTATCGGAGGTG
>DASUHZ010000097.1:0-66330 GCA_036273275.1 Bryocella sp. | reverse complement strand
CGGTGTCGCAGCACTCGAACATTATCACCAGGTTGAAGGTCGAACCCGCTTTCGATCCTCTGCGCGGCGATCCGCGATTTCAGTCCCTCATGCGCCGGGCCGGCCTGGCTAACTGAGTGGTGTGAGACCGAAACTGGAGTGGAGCCAGGCTCGCAGGGCGGTGGACATGCGCTCGAGCTTCGACTCAGGGGAGCCGGGAACTCCGGCGAAGAAGTGGTCGGCGCCTTCGATGAAGAGGATTTCGCGCGGTTGTGAAGCCGAAACGAGATAGGCCTCCAGCGTGCCGCGCGGGCTGAACTCGTCCTTGTCGCCAGAGATGAAGAGTTTCGGCACTGAACCGCAGGCCGGCAGGAAGTCGTATCGGTAATCGCGGCCGGCGGCGCGGACGGGAAGTCCGAGGCCCACCAGACCACGGACCCGTGCGTCTCCGCAGCAGGCGCGCAGGCCGACATTGGAGCCGAATGAGAAGCCCGCAAACAAAATCGGCAAATTGAACCGCGCGGTCAGCCAATCGAGCGCTCCACGGACGTCCTCGACCTCTCCGCGCCCTTCGTCATGCGCGCCTTCGCTCAGGCCGGTGCCGCGGAAGTTGAACCGCAGCGTCGGAAGGCCGAAGGAGGAGAATGCCTTCGCCGCGTGATAGACGACCTTGTTGTGCATGGTGCCGCCGCCGAGCGGATGCGGATGCGCAACCAGAGCGCAGTAGAGCGCATCAGGATGGCCGGTGTTCAGCAGGGCTTCAAGGCGACCGGCGGGACCGCGGAGGTCTTCG
This sequence comes from Bryocella sp., assembly GCA_036273275.1. Taxonomy (GTDB): domain Bacteria; phylum Acidobacteriota; class Terriglobia; order Terriglobales; family Acidobacteriaceae; genus Granulicella. The sequence goes on along the minus strand of DASUHZ010000097.1, from coordinate 65,558 downwards.
ATGGTCTGGACGTGAGAGCGGAAGGACACAGAGATGAGTTTACGCAAGCGTGAGCGGGTTCGCGGGCACTAAGCCTTCCACTTCGATATAGTCGTCTCACCAGGCAGTCACCCACATTTCACGAAATCAGGATTCGCGGTTCAGGAGGCGTCTGATTGGCCACCTTGGTTAATTCTTTTTGTGCTGTTCTGCTCAGCACGGCGTTGATGGGTTCCGCGTTTGCCCAAAAACAGGACCAGGCCCAGCCGCAGCGGCCCCAGAATCAGCGCCAGCACAGTGATGAGCCGGCGGCCAACGCTCGCGGCGCAAGCGAGCCGGAGCAGAACAAAGAAAACGCTCTGCCGATTCCCGCCGAGAACAAGACCGAGACGCAGCATGTGTGGAGCGCGGGTGGGCGCACGGTGCACTACACCGCAACCGCAGGCAATCTGCTGATCCGCGACGATGAAGACAAGCCGAACGGAAGCATCTTCTACGTGGCCTACACCGAGGATGGCGCCGACCATCACGCGCGGCCGGTGACGTTTCTATACAACGGCGGGCCTGGCTCGGCCACGGTCTGGCTGCACATGGGATCCGTCGGACCGATACGCGTCGTGACAGCGAGCCCCGAGGCAACAGGTCCAGCGCCGTTCCAGATTGTGCCTAACCAGTACAGCCTGATCGACAAGACCGACCTTGTGTTCGTGGATGCGCCGATGTGCGGTTTCTCGCGCGCGGTGGGCAAGGGAACCGCGAAAGACTTTGCCGGAGTCGATCAGGATGTGAAGGCGTTCGACAAGTTCATCACGCGTTACATCACAGTCAATCAACGGTGGAACTCGCCTAAGTATCTATTTGGCGAGAGCTATGGCACACCCCGCTCGGCTGCACTCGTAGCTGCGCTGAACAACGACGGAATTGAATTCAATGGCGTGGTCCTGCTGTCGTCCGTCTTGAACTACTATGTGAATTCACCCGGATATGATCTTGATCCGGTTCGTTATATTCCCAGCTACGCAGCGATCGCGTGGTTCTACAAGAAGGTTCCCCAGAACGGCACGATGAAAGACTTTGTGCAGAAGGCGCGTGATTTCGCGGGCGGCGAATATCTCGAGGCGCTGCACAAGGGTGACATGCTGCCGCAGGCGGAATTCGAAGACGTGGCGCAGAAGCTCGCCAGTTTTACTGGATTGCCACTGGACTACGTTAAAGACGCGAAGTTGCGCATCTCGCCGACCCGTTTCCGCAAGGAGCTGCTGCGTGGCGACGAGAAAATTCTGGGCCGCTACGATGCGCGGTTCGAAGGCGATGACACAGATGCCGCCGGTGAGAATCCGGGCTATGACCCCAGCGACACCGGCATCAGCGGCGCCTTCGTCGGCGCCTTTCACGATTACTTGCAGACCGAGCTGAAGTACACGAGCAGCGAGCCCTACGATCTATCGGGACCGGGGATCAATCAGAACTGGGATTGGCACCATCGCCCTTCAGGGCAGGGCTTCGCTGGAGGCGGCACTCGAGGAGAGGAGACCGCACCGGACACCGTCATCGACCTGTCGGATGCCATGCGCAAGAACCCGCACCTGCGCCTCTTCTCCGCGAACGGATGGTTCGATCTCGCGACACCCTTCTTTGGCACCGAGCATGATCTGGCACAACTCATGCTGCCGGAATCCAGCCTGAAGAACGTGCAGTTTGGGTATTATCCCGCTGGCCACATGGTGTATCTGAATGTCGACGCGCTGCACCAGATGCACGACGACCTCGAGCGCTGGTACGGCGAAGCTCGGTAACGGCTCCCGGCAGCTTCAGCAAAGAAGCGTCAAACGCGCCAGGGCTCGACCCTCTCAAAAAGTGGGTGCCCCAGAAACTGTGCAAAACTGACGTTGGCAGTCGACTCCCAAAATATTGAAAGCAAGGAACTTATCATCAAATTCTTTGCTTTCAATATTTTGCAGCCGGATGTCCCCCCTAAGCCCTTGAAAACAAAGATCGAGGCCGAAACCAGGGGGAGGGGGGTGGCGGAGTGCATCCGTGGTAAACTAAAGTGTTTGCGGCGTCTGGGTACGCCGGCAGGAAAGGAACCACGCGTAAAGATGGCAAAGCGCCGCGGAAATCCAAATTGGGGCAAGCCCGAGCCGATCGGGCCGGTCGTCCCCACCGTTACATCGTTTGAACAAATTGTGAAGGAATACAAGCTGACTCCGGACCAGTATGTACGCTCCACGCGTCTGCGCGAGTGGGCGCGCCGGAACAAGAACTCGAAGTACATCCCGGAGGCGCTCCTGGAAGCCTGGGGCTTTGAGATCGAGTCCACGTTATAACCGGGCTCAGGCCGCGTGAGATGAATCGGCCTGAACAGGAAAAGCATCTACAGTTCCGAAGAATGGCCGCCGGTGGGCGGCCAATTCTTTCAGCCGTGAAGGAGCCAGGTCGATGGCAGAGTTGCCGGGTGGATTTGTCGATGTGCCGGAGGCGATCACGGAGTTGCAGGCCGGGCGAATGATCGTGGTCGTCGACGACGAGGACCGCGAGAACGAAGGAGATCTCACTCTCGCAGCGGAGTTCTGTACCCCGGAAGCAATTAACTTCATGGCGAAGTACGGCCGCGGGTTGATCTGTCTGACGCTGACCGAGGAACGCGCCGACGCGCTACGGCTTTCTCCGATGACGCAGGACAACACGTCGCGATTTGGCACAGCGTTCACGGAGTCGATTGAGGCGCGTGAAGGTGTGACCACGGGAATCTCCGCGGCAGACCGCGCCCATACGATCCAGGTGGCAATTGCGCCCGGAACCACGCCGAATGATCTCGCAAGGCCGGGACACGTGTTCCCGCTGCGCGCACGAAAGGGTGGAGTATTGGTGCGGGCGGGACAGACGGAGGCTTCAGTTGATCTGGCGCGGATGGCGGATCTGATTCCGGCGGGAGTGATCTGCGAGATCATGAACGAGGACGGAACGATGGCGCGGGTTCCGGACCTGCGTGAGTTCTGCAAGGTGCATGGGCTGAAGATGCTGACGGTTGCGGAGCTGATCCGCTACCGGCTGCAGAACGAGCGCTATGTGCATCGGGTTGGCGAAGCGCAGCTTCCGACGCCCCTTGGCGAGTTCCGGATGATTGCGTATGAGAGTGAGGCTGGGCTCGGCGAAACCTACGCGAGTACGGGTGAGTCTCACGTTGCGCTGGTGTACGGAGACCTTGAGCGTGCGCAGAGCGCAGGAGAACCGGTGTTGGTTCGCGTGCATACGCATTGTCTCGCGGGAAATCTATTTGGTTCGTCCTTGTGCAACTGCCAGGCGACGCTCGACGGCTCGATGCGCGCGATTGCTGAGGCAGGGGCGGGCGCGATCGTTTACCTGCACCACACGCAGAGAGGTCTGGGCGTTGACCGAACGCTGCAGCCTCCGCGGCTCGCATTTCATCGCAGTGCCGGGCGCGCGAGCGGAGAGCGCAGCGAAGATGGACATCAGCGAGTGCTGCGGCAGGTCGGGCTCGGAGGCCAGATCCTCTCGGACCTCGGGATTCGCAGGATCATGCTGCTGAGCAATCATCCAACCCACGTGCCTGCGCTGCAGGGCTTTGGAATCGAGATTGTAGGGCAGGCGCCGATCCCAGGTGTAACGGACCAGGAAGCGAGCAGTCGCTGAGCTACTTTGCGATAAGCGAGATTGGCATGGGTAGACCAATCACGTTCGCCTCCTGAAGCTGGCGGAGGAAGTTCTCGTGACTGCTGTACTGGATGGCATGCAGGCCAGCCGCCCGGGCGGCCTCGACGTTCTCGATACGATCGTCTATGAAGAGCGTCGCTTCCGCAGGGTGTCCGATGCCATTGATTGCGTGATCGTAGATGCGCTGGTCCGGCTTGGCGATCCTGAGACGGTGCGAGAACGTATGGTGCCGAAATCCCGCGAGCCACGAGAAGCGTTGGATAATTCCGGTTTCCATCGCGTCTCCGATGTTGGAGAGGATGCCGGTGCTGGTGCCGGCGTCTTGCAGAGTGATCGCCCAGTCGATCATCGGCTGATTAGGTTGTGTCCACAGGTCCACGTCGGCTTCAAGAAGTTGCGCGAGCTCGTCGTCGCCGGGCGGATGGCGAAGCTCGTTGCCGACAGTGCGCCAGAACTCGACGCCGCTGAGTACGCCGAGGTCGTAGTCGTGCCGGTGCCGCCAGTAGGGCACCTCGAGTTCCGCGTGGGTGGTGTGGAGGATTGTCTCCAGGCGGCGATGGGCCACCGGATCTGGCGGCCCGCTTAGTACGAGGCCGAAATCGAAAAGTACCGCACGAATCAGAGGCATCTGCGTTCATTTTAATGGATCTGCCCCCGGGGTTTTCAGACAGGTATGCTCAGTGAAGAATGAGGTTTTCCGCGAGAACGGACTGGGACTTAGGCGAGAACGCGGTCACCGCGAAGGTGCGGCAGCGGCGCGCACGTGGCGAAGATGTGCTGGACCTTACGGTGTCCAACCCGACCGCGTGCGGGTTCGCGTATGAACGCGAGGTGTTGCTCTCACCCCTCGCAGCGCCCGCGGCACTTGCCTATCTGCCGGAGCCATTTGGGTTGGAATCGGCGCGGTCGGCGGTCGCGGAATACTATCGCGATCATGGCGCGGATGTGCCGCTTGAGCACCTCTGCCTGACGACCAGCACCAGCGAGGCGTACAGCTATCTATTCCGTCTGTTGTGCGATCCGGGTGACGAGGTGCTCGTCGCGCGACCGAGCTATCCACTGTTTGAATTCATCGCGCGTCTGGATTCTGTGATTCTGCACGAGTATCCATTGCTCTACGATCCGGGAGCTTCAGCGGCTTCTGCACACGCGTGGACGGTTGATTTTGAGGCGCTCCGAAATGCCATTACAGGGCGCACGCGGGCGATCGTGGTGGTACATCCGAATAATCCGACAGGGAATTACGCATCGAAGGCGGAGCGGGACGAGTTGCAGAGGCTCTGCGCCGAGCGCGGCCTTGCGCTGATTGTGGACGAGGTCTTCCTCGATTACCCTGTGCGCCCCGATGCAGCAGAGCCTACGTTTGCGGGCGATTGCGGAGAGGCTCTGTGTTTCGTGCTGAGCGGATTGAGCAAAGTGTCTGCGCTGCCACAGATGAAGCTATCGTGGATTGTGGCACGCGGCCCCGGAGAACTGCTGGAACCTGCGCTCGCGCGTTTGGAGATCGTAGCCGACACGTTCTTGTCCGTGAATACTCCAACTCAGGCGGCAGCGCCGACGTGGTTGCGAGGACGAAATTTGCTTCAGGAGCAGATTCGCGCCCGCATTCGTTCGAACCTTGAAAAGCTTGATGCGCGGCTTCGCGGATCACACGCTGACCGGCTGTCGGTTGAAGGTGGATGGACCGCTGTGCTGCGTGTTCCCAGAGAGGTAGATGGACAAGCCTTCGCGCACGCAGCGCTGGATCGCGGTGTGCTCGTGCAGCCGGGCGAGTTCTATGGCTTGCCGGACGGACGCGCGGTGGTGAGCCTGTTGTGCCCAACAGAGACCTGGCAACGCGGGCTGACACTGCTGCCGATCGACTGAGCTCAAGCGAGAAACGGATTCGAGACGCGCTCTTCACCAATGGTCGTTATGGGACCGTGGCCGGGGATCACGAGCGTGTTGTCGGACAAAGGAAGCAAGCGCTCGCGGATACTCTGGATCAGCTTCTTGTAGTTGCCACCGGGCAGATCAGTGCGACCTACGGATCCCGCAAAAAGCGTGTCGCCTGCGATCAGGAGTGCGCCCGACGGGATATGCAGGCACAGGCTGCCCTCGGTGTGGCCGGGCGTGTGGATGATCTGCGTCTGCACGCCGCGGATGCCGACAATTTCCAGGTCGGCGGGGGAATGATCCGGTGGTTTGACAGTTGGAGTCTCCACCCCAATCCACGCCGCCTGCATGTCCATCATCGCAGTGAGCGGAAGATCGGCAGCGTTGTAGAGGATGGGCGCACCGGTGATCTGCTTAAGCTCGATCGCGCTGGCGATGTGATCGATGTGCGCGTGAGTGACGACGATCTGACGAACTGTGAGCTGATGCTTCGCGAGCGTGGCCAAAATCCGCGGGATCTCATATCCGGGATCGACCACGATAGCTTCACGCGATTGTTCGTCGCCAAGGATCGTGCAGTTGCACTGGAGCAGGCCGACGGGAAAAGTCTCGCGAATCATGAGCGATCGGTTCTCAGAAATGAAAGAGCGCAGGCGAGATGCCTGCGCTCCTGGGTAGAGCTCTGCTTACTTATGCGCCGGCGCCGATTGCGTGGTTCCGGAGAGAACAGACCGGTTCGCAGTCGAGTGGGACATTGCAACCGTCAGCGCGATAGAGGTGAGCATGAAGATGACTGCTGCCCATGTGGTCAGCTTCGTCAACAGGTTTGCTGCACCACGAGGACCGAAGGCGGTCTGTGATCCCTGGCCGCCAAAGGCGCTGGCAAGATCGGCAGACTTACCCTGCTGAATCAGGATGACTCCCGTGATGAAGAGGCAAACAATGACGTGAACAATAACGAGGAGAATAACCATGCTGGGCTGGATCCCTGGGTTTATCGCGCGGCTGCGGAATTTGCGGTGCCGAACGGGGCGAAACTCGCCTGCCTTCCGGTATGCACCTCTTATCAATATACACGAGGCCGGTGCAGCCGATGCTCAGCGTGCAACGTTGAAGCGTGCGGAAGCGGTTGTCCTGGAGTCTCCTCCGACCCACACGGTGTACTCGGATGGTTCGATGCGCTGGTCGCCATTGTTGTCGAAGAAGGCGAGTTCGTCGAACCCGAGCTGGAATGTGACGGTTTTGGATTCCCCAGGGGCGAGGCTAACGCGCTGAAACCCTTTGAGACTGCGCACGGGCTGCTCCAGGCTGGCGCCGCGATTTCCGACGTAGCACTGCACGACTGTACTCGATGTCTTTTCTCCCGCATTTCGAACCACGGAAGTCACCGTGACGAGCGCCTTCGCATCATCGTGGATCTCCTTCAGGGGCACAGATGTGCGTGAGAGCGTCACATTCGAGTAGTCGAATGTCGTATAGGAGAGGCCGAACCCGAACGGATAGAGCGCATCGTTGGGCGCGTCAATGTACCGCGAGAGGAACCGGGTGGTGGGACCTGGCGGCTTGCTCAGGTCGGCGCGGAGCGCCGGACGACCGGTAGGGAACTGGTTGTAGTACAGCGGCTCCTGCCCCTCGGTTACAGGGAAGCTCATGGGAAGGCGGCCGCTTGGGCTCACGTCACCATAGAGAATTGCGGCGAGTGCATGCCCGGCTTCGGTGCCTGGAAACCATGCTTCCAGAATCCCATCCACATGCTCGTGCGCCCAGGTAAGCACGAGCGGACGTCCGGAGAAGACCACCAGTACAACCGGCTTTCCGGTGGCAACGATGCGCTCAAGAAGCGCCTGTTGATTGCCGGGCAGAGTGAGATGCGCGCGTGAGCCTGCCTCTCCGCTCATCGTGCTTGATTCACCGAGCGCCATGACGACCACGTCGGCGTCGTGAGCCGCCTTCTCCGCATCTGCAAAGCCTGCATCAGAGGTGCTGTTGATCTGCGTGCCTTGTGCGTAGAGTAGAGTGGTTCCCGTCCTCGCAGCACGCTCCTCAAGCGCATTTCTGAGCGTCACGACATCCGTACCGCGATGCGCGCCTCCCCACGCGCCCTGCATCTCATTGGCTGCATCAGCCAGGGGGCCGATGAGGGCGATCTTTGCACTGGCTTTGATCGGAAGCACAGGCTGATTGCTTACCTGCTTGTTCTCCAGCAGGACGAACGATTCCTCAGCAGCCTGGAGAACCAGCGGGCGATGTTCAGGCACAGCCGCAATGATCTCGGGCACATCAGGGTAGGGATGCTCGAACAGGTCCAGCGCGAACTTCACGCGTAGCACCCGTCTCACCGCTTCATCGACTACGGAAATAGGCACGCGCCCGGAACGGATCAGCGCCGGAAGCTGCGTGTCATAGAGGTGGGACATCATGTCGACGTCTACACCAGCGTTGATCGCCTTTTCGGCCGCAGACGCGGCGTCCAGCGCGACGCCATGGTGAATCAATTCCATGATGGCCGTGTAGTCGCTCACAACCAAACCGTCGAAGCCCCACTCTCCGCGCAGTATCGTGTGGAGCAAATAAGGATTTGCTGTTGCAGGGACACCATTGAGCGCGTTGAAGGCGCTCATCACCGTGGCCGCACCTGCATCGACCGCAGCTTTGTAGGGCGGCAGATAGATCTGGCGCAGCCGACTCTCGCTCATGTCGGTGGTGTTGTATTCGCGGCCGGCTTCGGCTGCGCCGTAAGCAGCGAAGTGCTTCACGCTGGCAGCGACACTGTCCGGAGCGCTCAGACTACTGCCCTGATAGCCGCGCACATAGGCGCGCGCCATCGCAGCACCGAGGAACGGGTCTTCGCCGGCTCCTTCTGCCGAGCGTCCCCAGCGTGCATCGCGGGAGATATCCACCATAGGCGAATAAAACCAGCGGATGCCTGCGGTTGTCGCTTCCTGCGCCGACATGCGCGAAAGCCGTTCGACGAGCTCCGGATCGAAGCTTGCGGCGAGGCCAAGTGGTATCGGATAAATCGTGCGGTATCCGTGGATGACATCTGCTCCAAAGAGCAGTGGAATGTGCAAGCGGCTCTTTTCGACCGCCGCATGTTGATAGCTCGCGATCCGCTCGCCGCCTGTAACGTTCAGCATTGAGCCAAGCCTGCCCTCTGAAGCAAGCTGCATCGCGTCGACGTGATACGTCGCCTCCGGATTGGCCGCTAGGTCGGCAGTTGCAGTCACTGCTTTCGTCGCGGACGTCTTGCCTGTGCTGCTGTACTGCACTAGCTGTCCAAGTTTCTCCTCGAGTGTCATCCGCGCCAGCAGAGCGTCCACACGGCGCTCAATCTCCGGCGACGCAAGTTCCGCGTTCGAAGGATGAGCAGCGTGAACTGGAGCGCGCCGCTGCTGCTGCGCGCAAGCGGCAGCAGCCACGCACACGCAGACGACCAGAGTTCTTCGCCACTGAAAAAAGCGCTTCTTCTTCGCCACTCATTGATCCTTGTCCGGCACGAGGCCAATCTTCTTCTGCATCGCCGGCATCTCCGGGTTGCTCATGAAGCTGCGCCAGACGAGTCCAGTGCGCCCGTTTTCAATCATTACAGCCTGTGGCCCCTGGTTCAATGCCAGTTCGCCCGTCGCATACCAATCCTCACTCTGATTGAATGCATTCCGGAAACCGTAGACATCCCACAGTGCCGGCCCGAGATCGCGGTAGAAGTGTTTGAGGGCCAGCAGCGACGCTTGTGGTGTGTAGGCGTAAGCACCCATCGCGGCCGTCGGCGCAAGCGTGCCATCGTCGGTTGAGGGCGGATGAAATGCCCGATAGCCGTGTGGCCCCGTCACTGCAGACATTCCCCAGTCGTCTGCGCCGTAGCCCGCAAAATGACGTGGATTGTCCGTCGCGTACTTCTGCTGAATGATGCCCATGTTGCGGTTGTTTACGAAATAGTTTGCATACTTGTCACGAACGCCGCGTGGGTCATAACCCATGAACGAGTAGTCCGTGAAAAAGAGCGGACCGGTTGTTCCATTCGGATCTGCGACAGTCAGCGTAATTCCGTACCACGAGCTGTGCTTCCCGAAGTGTCGCGCCGGATTACCTTCCGAGCACCAACCCGAATAGTAGAGGCTGGGCGCAAGAGGGTGAGTCGGCGATGCAATGCCGAGAAGATACGGCATCAGCGTTTCATTCCATCCGCCAAGCCGATTCTTCTTGTGAAAGCCGAAGTCCGGCGACCAATGCCAGTAAAGCGCATCGCGCTGCGGGGTGGCATTGAACCAATCCCATTCGACACCGCGCCACAGAGCCGTAATCTCATCGCGCAGTTGGCGTTCCTTCGGAGTATCTCGCGTGAAGTAGCCGCGCGCGGAGAGCAGGCCTTCCATCAGGAACGACGTCTCGACGATATCCGCGCCATCATCGTAGACCCCGAACGCCGGCAGGATGTGTCCTGTGCTCCCACTCAGGAAGTGTGGCCATGCACCATGAAAGCGATCCGCGTGCGCAAGATAGTTTGTGATCCGTAGCATGCGGTCGACGATCGCTTCTCGCGGAGCAAAGCCACGCTGCGCGCCAACAATCAGCGACATGATCCCGAAGCCGCTGCCGCCGACGGCAATCATGTCCGGATCGCCTGGTATGGATTCGCGTGCGAGGCCACTGTGCGGCTCGGCGCCGTCCCAGTAGTAGGAGAAACTCGCCTCCTGCACCATCGTGAGCAGTTCGTCGTCAGTCATCGTGTGAGTGGAAGCTTCTATGGTGCTCGACGACGCGGACTCCCGCAGTCCTGATGTCCGCGCTGTGACTCGGTAGCTTGCCGACACGCCCACCTGGTTGATGAAGTCGACGGCGCGATGGATATCGGGCCGCTGCGTTTGAACCTGAACAAAGGGGCCGCCGTTCATTGAACGGTAGATGATGAACTCGGCGATATCCGGATCATCACTCGCATCCCACGTGAGCAGGACGTGGCGCTCATAACCCTTGGCGTGCACGTTGGCCGGTACCGGCAGAGTCTTCTCGTGGCGATTGACGCTCTCGATGCGAATGTTATCGATGAGCACCGTATGCGGGTGACTGTCCGCATCGCCTTGCAGGAAGATGATCGTGTTTGTTCTTGCGGGCTCGAATGGTCGAACGGACCGCGAGCGAAACGCGCTTATCGGAATCAGTAAACGCGTCCACCTACCAGCCGCCAATTGATCCGCATAATCACCTAGACGAACCTTCTGGCTGAATCCATTCCCCGCATCGTGCAGGCAAATCCGGGGCAGCTCAGATCCTTGGATCAGATCTTTCGAGTAGAGCCACAACGAGAGCGTATCCCCGGTAAATTTCAGGTACCGATTCGGCCAGTTCGGCAGGCGCAGCTCGACATCCCATTCGCCTTCAGGCGCGCTGGTCCATGAGAGGCGCAACGAGTTGGGGGCGCTGACGAAACTCGACGTGTCGACTGGAAGTTTGCCGTCAATCAACTCCAAGGCGCTCGGAGCAGAGACGTTTCCTTCGCTATAAAAGTGCGCGTGAACGGACTCGCTGTTTTCGAAGAATTCTTTCTGCTGCCAGCTCTGCTGCGCGCCCGCTGGGGAGAACGCCAGTGCGCCGGCCTCAATTGCGAGCATGCAACTGCAGATAATCTTCGCAAATCTCATCAGACCTTCTCTATACCCGCGACTTGCATCGCTCTCTGGGGCTCAGGGTTTGCCATAAACCACTCCCACACGTTCCCTGAGCGGATGTTTTCTGTGCTCAACAGAATCATCCCGACATCCAAACCGAGTGTGTCCGTCGACGCCCAGTTCGTCAGCGGACTAAATGCATCGGCCAGTCCATACTTGCCCCATATCGTGGCGCCGTATTTCTGTTTCATCGCATACAGCGCGGGGATAGAGATGTCCGGAGTGAGCATCAGCGATCCCCCGGCAGCGCAGGGAACTACGCTGCCATCAATCTTCGAGTGCTGCGGAGGCCCGCCCCAGGCTTTGTAACCTTTGGGACTCGACGAACTGGTGATCCCCCATATGTCCTGGGTGTAATCCGGAAACTGCCTGGCTAAATCGGTGTAACACCATTCGCGATGCGCCCGTGTAGCTGTCTGTGCATTCGCATACCAATCTACCTTTGTGCCGCGCGTCTCGCGACGGCCGCGGAAATCAAACCACGCGAACGGATATTGATATGTCCACAGCAGGGAGGTGCCGATGTAGTGATATTGCCCGTACTGGTTTGGGTTGCGCTCCCACGCGTACCAGGCCTCGGGCGGCAGCGGATGCGTCGGCGATCCGATGCCGAGCAGGTACATCGCAGCCAGCTGGCAGTACTTGTCATAACGCAGCGCAAGATGACCTTCAGGCTTCCAGCCATGCGACAGCAGCTTTCCATCACCGTTGGTCATCCATGGAAAGTCATACCGGCTGTAGAGCAGCGTCGCGAGATCGGCAATCTCGTGATCCTCGTGGAAGTACTGCCGGCATGTCAGCGCGCCGGCCAGTAGCCAGATCGAATCGCTGGTGGACATCTCGACTTGCTTCCACCGCTCACCCGTGTGTACGTCCAGGAAGTGATAGAACCAGCCATGTTCGCACAGCACTTTCCCACTCGTGTAGCTGCGCAATGTGCGGCGCACGAGGTCCTTGGCTTTTGCACGAGCAATCCATTTGCGCTCTGCGCCGATGCACATCGCGGTCAAAGCGAAGCCCGTCACGCCGGTGCTTCCGCGAGTCTGATCGCCCTTGCGCACGTTATCCGCCGGATTTGCATGGATCAAATCCAGGCAGATGCCTGTCTCCGGATCCATCGCATCTTCAAAGTAGAGGAAGCAGCGGCGAGATAACTCGTGCAGCAGATCGTCGTCGTTGTGACGTTTGCTGTAACCGAATCCCCGCCATGCAGGGACCAGCGCTCCGGCTGCTGCCAAACGCAGTGCATCACGCCGCGAAAGGGTCTTACGTAGTTCCAGCGCTCCACTATCACGCATCACGCTATGCCTCGATGTAAGCAGCCGAGTACGGCGGCATGTTCAAGGTCGCAGCGCCATGCCTGAAGGCAATTGTCTGCTGCTCCTTCGGGTAAGACTCGCCCGCGGATCCCACGGCAGATGCTCCAAACGTCACGCCTTCTTTGCTGTCGATGCGAGGCGCCTGCAGCCAGAAGAGCTTTCCTTTGTGCGCCGTTTTTGCTCCTTCGAACGTCACGGTAGCCGCATTCGCCGCCTTGTTGAAGATAGCCAGCTTCACACGTCCGTGATGCAGCGCCGAGAATGCCGTTACATTCTGCGCTTCACTTTGTGCAGAAACAGCCGTCGCCGTCATCGTGGCGCCGGCAAAGTTTTCCGCCAGCAGCATTCCGTAATAGACCGGCCGCGCCGTAAAGCCGTTCTGAACAGTGCCCGCAATTGGTGTGTACAGCCCGTTGCCGCCGCCATGCAGATTCAGGCCGATGTACCCAGCCTCCGCCAGTTGCAGCCAGTAATCGCCACTCCATAATGCGGATGCAAAGCTGTCGCTGACCAGGGGCTTGCCGCCATGGAAGCAGCTGTTTCCTTCGGTCATGCGATAAGGCCGGCCCAGAATCTTTGTCGCTTCGCGCACGGCGGCGAACTCCTGAGTCGCCGGATTTCTTCCCCGATGCAGCAGGAACTCCAGGGTCATCCGTGGATCGGCCGGCGGGCCTTCAGCGTAGTAATGGCCTGAGAGAAACTCCAGATCAGGCTTCTTCTCGGCAGTCTTGATCAGCCAGTCGTACTCCTTCGCGATGTCGGGTGCAGCAAACCGGGCGTTCGGCACGGCGGCTTTGACCGCATCGCGATGCGCCGTCCAGCGATCCCAGTAATGATCGAATGTCCAGCGCTCCCTCGATCCGGGATCATGGTCCATGTCAGGCTCGTTGCCAATCTGCAATGTAATCAGGCGGTCCCCAAGCGTGCTTGCGACATACTTCGCCTCCGCTGCCGCATTTTCAGGTGTTCCGTGCCATAGGTTCAGGCCATAGATGATGCGCCAGCCCACGGCGTCGATAAATTCGCGCAGGTTACGAATTGCCACCGGAGTGATGATCGATGCCGTCTTCGCAGCGGTTCCGGCATCAGGACCCATCGCCGGCGGCGTGTGGTTCTTCGCTGCGTCGGCGTCGTTGCTGCTCCACGTCGTGTACTCACCCGTGTTGCCGCCGATTCTTAGAACGCCTTGCTTGCCGAGCGCGCGAAACAGACCGATGAGCGTTTTGTTTTGTGCAGAGAAGAACTCCGGATGTCCAAGCTGCGCAGACTCGTAGCTCAGACCGGTGAAATCCTCTGGAACAGTGGCAAGATGTTTCGATGAGTCGATGGAGATGGTCACCGGCGCGCCAGTGACGGTCTGCGCGGCAAGCCGGACTAGGGGATGGGTCGCTGCTGCTACAGCGGCCGACCCTGCCAGGAACGATCTGCGTGTCTTCAAAGCACTCTCTTTCAAAGGTGAATCGCAGCCGGCCGGAGCCCCCTCCGCCCGGCTGCGAAGTTAGAACGAGAATCGCGTCTGCAGTTGCACCGTGCGCGAACCCAGAGCGCTGCCGTTTGTGCCAAAGTTGGTGGAGTTGATGTTTGTTGTCGGTGTCGGTGCTAGCTCAGTAAGGTTGAAGACGTTGTACGCATCGATCCGGAACTCCCACATCGCCTTATCGCCGATCACACGCATCTCGGGAAGGTGAAAGCCCTTCGACAGGCTCATGTCGAAGTCCTGGTATCCCGGACCATTGAAAGAGTTGCGCTCCATCGCAGGGCCGGGCGTCGGTGCAATGTTTGTTGCACTGTAGCTCCCACTGACCGCTGTGTAAGAAGGCTCGACGAAATCGATCGAGGTATTCGTCTTGTTGATCATGGCAAACCGGTAGTTGGGGTTCAACCCGGTAAGCGTCGCCTCGAACGCCTTCGTGCTGTAGTTCTTGATGCCCGTTCCCACGTACGCGCCCGGCCGGATGTTCGAGTAGGGGCTGCCTGCGTAATACAAATTGCCCGAGCCACCGCCGACCTGCCCGTTGGTCGAGACAGGATAGACGGGGTTCCACGGAAAGCCTGAGTGGAAGGTATAGATCCCGCCCAATGACCATCCATCAACAAACGTATGCAGCCATTTTTCGTGGAAGAAGTTGGGCTGATACAGCCCAAAGATCCGTAACGCGTTCTGCGCCTGGTAGTCCGAACGTCCGTACGCATAGTGAATGCTGATCGGAGCATACGGGTCCTGGTTATACGGATCCGAGCCTTCATCCATGCTCTTCGACCACGTATAGTTCGCTTGCAACTGGAAGCTGCGTGAGAAGTTGTGCTTGATCGTTGCAAGCATCGCGTTGTAGTTCGAGTTCGCTCCGTTGGCGTAGTAGCCGTAGCTGCTCACTTGCGGGTTGAGCGCAGCACCGTGCGCCACAGCGTAGGCGTTCAGGTTCATCTGGTAGAGGAGGTGGCGTCCCTCGCTGCCGGAGTAACCGAGCGTCGCCACGAAGTTCGCCGGCAGAGCCAGCTCCGTATCCAGCGAGTAGTGCGCCACCATGATCGTCTTCACATGCTGGTCGAATCCGGTGATAGCTAACGCTGTGGAGGTCGGCAGGTTGTTCGTGCCGAACGTGGTGATCGCCGTCGTGTTCGCTGGATATCCCAGTGGAGAGTGCAGATCCCCCGCCACGTTGTACTGGATCTGGGGGTTCTTGCTGGAGTAGCCCGTGGGCTTGAGGCTGACCAGGAGCGGCGAATTCTGATTTCCCTGCAGCGTGATCGCAAACTCATCTTCGTTGTAGTTGAGCCCGAAGCCGCCACGCACAACAGCTTTGCCGCCCGATGCCTCCGGGGTCCAGGCAAATCCAATCTGCGGACCGAAGTTGCCCTTCTGCACCGTGTAGAGGTTTCCTCCCTGCCGCATCACCAGGCCGGTCAGCAGCGCGGAGCCCTGTCCCGGCACCGCAACGCTCAGATTGTTTTGCTTGCTGTAGAAGGGCCCGAAGTAATTCCAGCGCACACCTAGATTGAGCGTAAGATTGCGGCTCACTTTCCAGTCATCCTGCACAAAGATGCCCGCGATGTTCTCGCGCGCGTCCTGCCGGTTCAGCGCCGGAACTCCGGTCAGCGGACTGAACGCGCCGCTTTCCGAATACGGTGCATCGTTGATGAAATCCCACAGGCTGCGGAACGTAAAGTTGGGACGCGCATTCGCAATGTTCTCGTTCAGGAACTCGATGTGCGAGAACGTGCCGCCCATGCGGATGTTATGGGCACCGAACACCTTCGTCGCGATGTCCTGGTATTGATAAGTCCACTGATTGAAAACACTTGGATTCGGAGGACCGTAGTATTGCGGTTCCGTGCCGCCCACTCCGACAAACGTGGATTGCGGCAAGCCGAACGGCGCCTGGGGGTTGGTACCAATCTCGTTCCAGCGCCATCCGCTCGTGCTCACGCGCGCTTCGTTGAAGAGCGTGGGCGAAAACGTGCGGTCGTACAGGCCCGTAAAGGCATTGTTGATCTGCGAGTGATGCCACAGGTTGGCGGCGCGATCAGGCCCGTTGTAGCTCGTATTCGTCACCGGCACCCAATAGATCATGAAGCTGAGTCGATCTTTCGAGGTCACGTCGGCATCCATGCGGCCGTTGTACTGCGCGTCAATCTGCGCGTTCGGGCTTGTCGTCGAAACCAAGCGCAGGTCGCCCACCCCGTCCAGGCCGCTGCCGACGCCTGGCTTGGTTGTGCTCGTCCACGTCGTGTCGTAATTGCCCAGCGAGGTCTTCAGCGGCGAGCCGACGTCCAGCGTGCCATCCGCCAGCGTCTTGCAGTACGGCCCATCCGCAATGCTAAGCGACTGCTGGCAGGTGGTCGGCACCTGCGTACCCGTGATCAACTCACCTGGATATGCAAAGTATTTTGCGGCAATGCTGCTGGCACGAGCCGAAGCTACCAACTGCGATGTTTCATAGAGAGCGTTCGCGGGCACTGTCGTTGAGTTGCGATAAGTTTCATACGCAAAGAAGGCGAACAGTTTGTTGTGGATCAACGGTCCGCCAACGCTTCCGCCAAACTGGTTGAATCGCGCCACATCTTTGGCGAATCCACGCTGCGATGGCGTCAAGGACAGCTTCGAGGGATCTGCAGTGCTGGACCCATTCCATCGGCCGTATGCGTTTAATCCCGGACGATCCGCTTTGAAGAACACGCTGCCGTGATAGCTGTTCGTGCCCGCCTTCGACGTGATCTGAATCGCATTGCCGCTGAATCGTCCAAACTCCGCATCGTACGCGTTCGAGCTGACCTTCATGTAGTCGATCGACTCTTCGCTGGGTGTGATTACGGTCGCGCCGCCCCAGTTCGCGCTCGACGTCTGAATGCCATCGATCATGATGTTGTTCGCGTTCACCTGGCTGCCGTTGCCGATTACCTGCGGGTTGTTCTCGGTCTTGAAGATGCCGCCATCGGTCGATGTTGGGCCGGCCTGGTTTTCGCCGGGCATATTCTTCGCATTGCCGCCGTTGGATTGCGCTTCATCACCGAATGTCCCCGGAGCCAGGGCCGCCAGCCTGAAGGGGTCGCGGTCGAATGAGGGCAGGTGCTGGAATTCGTTCGCCGTGATCGTGCCGCTGATCGACGCTGTCGCCGTATCGAGCGCCGGAACTTCACCGGCAGTCACTGACACTTCGGAACTGGTAGCGCCGATGGCCAGGCGCACGTTCACCGCGTTCGGCTGCTCGGGAATAATCGTCAGGTTATTGATCGTCTTGCTTGCAAAGCCCGACGCAGTGACAACGAGCTGGAACTTGTCCGCCGGCAATTGATTGAAGTGATACGTGCCGTGCCCATCCGCCTTGGCGCTGGTCGTCAGTCCTGTGCTGAGGTCTTTCAGCGACAACTGCGCCTCCGGGATAGCGGCGCCACTTTGATCGGTTACCGTGCCCTCGATCGAGGCCCGGTATTGGGCGGACGCGTTGCGCGGTGAAGTGATCGCGAGCAGGGAAGCGCAGAGCATCGCGAGCATCCCGGCGCTACGCGCAGCATGAAATTTCCGGGTGAGCAGGCTCTTCATAGAGAGCGCTTCGAACTTAGGCAATCGTTTGAGCATTTTGGCCGTCCCCCAGCGCCACCGCACACTCGGTGGGGCGCCGGTTGTGAATGTCGCGTACCTTGCCATTTAGCCTCCGTCTTATGGCGTCTGTCAAGAGTTAATTTGAAGTTAGAAAAATGTGTGCAACAATCGTGCTACGTGCGTCGAGCTTTCTAGGATTTCAATGGTGCGCCAAAATCAGCCGACCGTCAGAACGGCATCCAACAAGATGCCGCGCCGCGTCAATACCAAGCTGATCCTGGATGTCTTGCGGAAGCATCAACCGGTCTCCCGCGTGGATCTGGCACGCCTCTCAGGCCTGCAGCCGAGCACCGTGTCGCTCATTGTGGAAGAGCTTGTTCACGAGCACTGGCTGGACGAAGGCGAGTTCGTGAAGGGGGCAATGGGCCGCCGTCCGCAGCTGCTGTCTCTCTCTCACGACCGCTGCGTCATCGCCATCGATATACATCCGCGGCAGACAACGCTGGCGGTGGTCGACATCACAGGAACAATTGTCTGGCAGGATCAGGTCGAGTCATCACCTGACCCGGATGAATCTGTGAGACGCCTGATTGCTGCTGTTCGCGAGGTCCGCCGAAAGCACTCCGACCGCACCTGCGCCGGCATTGGAATCTGCGTGCCGGGCCGCACCGATCCCGCCGCCGAGCATCTGATCTTCGCCCCCAACCTGCACTGGCCCATCCTGGCCCTCAAATCCCGCATGCAGAGTGCGACGCAACTGCCGGTGCACATGGATAACGTCGCGAACGCCTGCGCATTGCTGGAGGTTTGGCAATCGCAAAGCGCCGAGCCGCACGATCTGGTCGTTGTGGAAGTGTCTGAAGGTTTAGGCACAGGCCTGTACATCAATGGCGGCATCGCACGCGGCCGGGGTGGAATGGCCGGCGAGTTCGGCCATATTCCGGTCGAACAAAAGGGCATTCCATGCAGTTGCGGGAATCGCGGTTGCTGGGAGACTGTGGCCGCAGAACCTGCCGCCGTCCGGTACTACCGGGAGAAGGTCCGCCGCAAGCCTTTGGTTAGCTTTCCAGAACTGCTCAATCTCGCCGCAAGCGGAGATCGCGACTCCATCTCCGCGCTGCGCACTATGGCGAGGCAACTTGGCAGAGGCATGCAGATGATTGCAGCGGCACTCGCACCGGCCGAGATCATCGTCGTCGGTGATTGCACGGCGGCGTGGGCCTGGATGGAACGCGCCATCGAGCAGGAGTTCCGAAAGCACCCGCTTGCGCAGAAGGTGGTTCTGCGTCCATGCATGGACGCCGCAACCGCGCGTCTTCGCAGTGCAGTTCCTCTCGTGCTGACGGAAACACTCACCGGCCTCTGAGGAAACATCGCCTAAAACGCAAACGGCCGACCATTAGGTCAGCCTTTCGTCTTATACTCTTTGAACTTGGTGCGGAGGAGGGGACTTGAACCCCTATGCCTTGCGGCGCTAGCACCTCAAGCTAGTGCGTCTGCCAATTTCGCCACCTCCGCATGGGCCTGACACACACGCGGTGCGACAGGGGTGACGGTTTTCCTTGCGTCAGTATAGCATCGTTCCGTCACAATCCCGGCAGCCGTCCTGAACAGGCGTGGCAGAATAGGCTGCATGACTATCCGCCAGTCTTTTGTGCTGCTTGCCCCGGCTTTGCTGCTCTCCTGTTTTGCGACATCTACGCTGGCACAAGCTGCCGCTGCACCCGATCCGCTGCACGCGTGGATCGGAGCAAAGTCGCCCGCCGACATCACTGCATGGATCAGCCAGCGGCTCGGCGCGGAGCAAAAGGATCTTGCTACACTCACCGCCGCAACGGGACCTCGCACTGTGGAGAACACGGTGCGGCCGTTCGATGACGCTCAGAACGAGCTTGCGATCGCCGGCGATCAGGCGTTCCTGTTGTACTCGCTTGCCGATGCAGCCGATATGCGAGACAAAGCTCAGGCGGAGCTCAACCGCATCTCTTCCGCAGGCACCGACCTCAGCCTGAATCAGGCCGTCTATCGCGCCCTCGCGGCAGTTCCGCTCCCGACAGGATCCTCCAGGGACGATCTTGCGACCAAGCACTACATCGAGCGCTCGCTGCTCGAGTACAGGCTGGCGGGCGTCGACAAGGATGACGCGACTCGCGCGAAGATTCACGCGCTCCAGGATAAGATCACATCGCTCTCACTCGACTTCGGACACAACGTAGCCAATGACGTGAAGAAGGTGCCCGCGACCCGCCAGGAACTCGACGGACTTCCGGCCGATTACATCAGCCGCCACAAACCCAACGCGGATGGAAGCTATACCTTAACCACCGATTCACCCGACATGACGCCTGTCGAAGACTTCTCGACCAGCTCCGACCTTCGCCGGCGCATGTTCATTGCCTATCACTCGCGCGCGTATCCCGCTAACGAGCCGGTGTTGCGGGAACTGCTTGAGACTCGTGAACAACTCGCGCACACGCTTGGATACCCGACGTACGCCGATCTTGCGACCGCGGATCAGATGATCGGCTCCGCAAGCAATCTGAAGACGTTCCTCGAACAGGTGGATGCAGCAACGAAGGAGACGTCACAACGCGAATATCAGCAGTTGCTCGCCTTCGCACAGACGCGTCAGACCGGCCTAACGGAGATCTCCGACTCGGATTCGCATTACTGGACCGAACAGTATCGAAAGGCAACCTACGACTTCGATGCTCAGTCTGTCCGGCCATACTTTCCATACGCGCAGGTGGAAGCCGGAATCCTCGCCACAGCCTCGAAGCTCTTCCATGTGAGCTTCACCCACGTGCCCGACGCGATTGTTTGGGACAAATCCGTAACCGCGTATGACGTGATGGACAGCGGCAAGCGCATCGGCCGTATCTATCTCGACATGCACCCGAGGGAAGGGAAGGACAAGTGGTTTTCCTCCGGCCCCGTCCTTCCTGGCATTCGAGGGCGGCAAATTCCTGAAGGCATGTTGATCTGCAACTTCTCCGGCGGCGTTTCCGGCGACCCTGGCCTGATGGAGTACAGCGAAGTCGTTACGTTCTTCCATGAGTTCGGACACCTTATGCATCACATCCTCGGCAGCCAGAATGAGTGGTCGCAGCAGGGCGCCTTCAATGTAGAGGGTGACTTCGTCGAAGCTCCCTCACAGATGCTTGAAGAGATGTTCCGAAGCTATGCTGTGCTCGCGCCGTTTGCAAAGAACTACAAGACCGGTGAAACCATTCCTGAGCCGCTGGTCGCAAAAATGAACGCCGCGGACGCCTATGGACGTGGCAGTTGGGTGCAGTCGCAACTCTTTTATTCCACCTACTCACTGCAACTGCATGACCAGCCTGCAGCGCAGTTGAAGTTCGACGACATATGGCGCGCCGATCACGATCGCTTTGTCCACACGACGTCTGTTCCGGGAGATCACGACTTCGCCGCGTTCACGCACCTGACGGGTTATGCCTCGAACTACTACACTTATGTGCTCGATAAAGTCATCGCGGTAGACTTCTTCGCACAGTTCGACCCGCGCGATCTCCTGAACGGCCCGACCGCGATGCGCTACCGCAAGACCGTACTCGAACGCGGCGCCACCGAACCAGCCGCTCAACTGGTCAAAGACTTTCTCGGGCGGCCCCAGAGTCTTGACGCGCTAAAGACGTGGGTCAATGTAGAGTTCCAACATTCGCAAAGCAAGGAAGGGAAGTAGCCGATGCAAAGCAGGCGCTGGGCGCAGGCCGCTCTGGCAGGGGCCTTGCTCGGAACCGCAGTGGCTTGTTTCGCTCAGACAAACGAGCAAGCCCCGCTCGTCACCCAGGCGCCTCCGGGCAAGTGGGCGATTGTGTTGCATGGAGGTGCCGGCGTAATTCAGCGCAGTTCCATGACGCCCGAGCGCGACAAGGCTTACCGCGCCGGAATGGATGAGGCGGTGCGCGCGGCGGCAAAGGTGCTCGACGCGAACGGCCCCGCCGTCGACGCCGTCGAAGCCGCTCTGAATAAACTCGAAGACAATCCTCTCTTCAACTGCGGGAAAGGTGCCGTCTTTACAGCCGATGGCAAGAACGAGCTTGACGCCGCGATCATGGATGGCAAGACACTGCAGGCGGGCGCCGTTGCCGAAGTCACGCGCACAAGGAACCCCATCTCCCTCGCCAAGGCCGTCATGCAGAAGAGCCCGCACGTGATGCTCGTTGGTGCGGGAGCAGACCAGTTCGCCGCGAGTCTCGGACTCACCCAGGTCGATCCCAATTATTTCTTCACGGAACAGCGGTGGCAGGGACTTGTTCGCCAACTCAAGAAAGAAGGGCGTCCGATCCCTCCTCGACCCGCAGGCGCGCCACCCGAGCCAACCAAGCCAACCGCACAGCTCGAAACGCCCGACACACACAAGTGGGGAACAACCGGAATCGTCGTTCGCGATCGTCAGGGCAACATTGCGGCCGGGACAACCACCGGTGGCGTGCAAGGCAAGCGCTGGGGCCGCGTCGGCGACTCCCCCATCATCGGCGCCGGAACCTACGCCTCCAATCAATCGTGCGCCGTTTCAGCAACCGGCACCGGCGAATACTTCATCCGCCTGACCGTCGCGCGCACCATCTGCGCCCTAGTTCAGTACAAAGGCATGCGCCTGCAGGATGCCGCCGACGAGGTCATCCAGAAGCAACTCGCTCCTCTCCAGAACAATCGCCAGGGAGACGCAGAAGGCGGCGTCATCGCCATGACACCGGACGGCCAGATCGCCTGGAGCTATAACTCACCCGGCATGTTCCGCGCACGCCTCGTCGAAGGTGGCGAAATTCAAATGGGAATCTACAAGGACGAGCCGTAGAAATCAGCCCTAAAAGTACTCCAGCAGCTCCCTGAAGCTCTTCAATTCCAGCAGCCTTCCTGCGTCTGCCGGAGCCTCCACCACCTCGTGTTCCAGAACCCACGTAAAGTCATGCGGGACAAACACCGCACCCAACCCCGCTGCCAGCGCCGGATTTATGTCCGAGCGCGGCGAGTTGCCAATCATCCATGTATTCGCCGGATCACAACCGTGCCGCGCGGCCAGTTCGCTGTACATCGCCGCCGTCTTCTCCTGCGGCACTTCGATCGCCGCAAACAAATCCCGCAACCCGGACCGCTCCACCTTACCGTGCTGCTCGTCCGAATTGCCCTTCGTCACCAGAATCAGCCGATGACGCCCGCCTAATTCGCGCAGCGTCTCCTCAACCCCGGCAAGCAGTTCAATCTCCTGCGCCGCGATAGCGTTCGTGAACGAGACAATGCGCTCATGCTTCTCCGCCGTCACCGGCACGTCCGATAGCTGCTCGAAACAGTCAATCAGCGACCGACGAAAGCTCTTCAGTCCATACCCATGTGCCGCAATCGTGACGCGCTCACACTGATTCAACCGCTCCCGAACCTCCTCGGGACTATGCACACGATGATCCAGGTATGAGATGAACGAGGCGATCGCCCGTTCGAAATAGATATTGTTCTCCCACAGCGTGTCATCCGCATCGATCAACAGCGTCTGTCGCAACGCCCTTCGGACCGCCGCGGAGCGCGCGGATTGCACCAAACCTGAGTCAATTATCGATTTCATCAACTCGATTCTAGCGGGATTCTCGTTCCGCCAGAGAAACGCCATCCTAGGGAACCGCCTAGTTCCAATAGTTATGTGCGCTGGATACGCTTGGGTCGATCTTCCAAAGTGCCCTTCAGTTCCTCTCGCGCAAAGCGAAGGCCCTTTGGTCGACGGCTCACGAGGGTCCCGAATGTTGCACCTTCTGCATGTGCGCAATTCCCCCACAACGATGGATTTCCCCGTCGAAACACTCTCGGCCGATCCAGTAGACTTCGACAACAACTCCCGGCACCAGCCCAGCGAGAGCCCGCTGTCGCGCGACAGCGCCCGGATTCTGGCCATCGGCGACGATCCGGTGCTCCTGTATTCGCGCCGACTCGTCCTCGAACGGGACGGATATCTCGTCGCCGCTTCGCGCAGCGATGCCATTGCGGATGAGGAGCAACTCCGCGGCTTCGATCTCATCATGCTCTGCCATTCGATTCCGGACAAAGTCGCCGGCCACATCCTGGAAGTGCTTTGGCGCGTGACACCGGAAACCCCCGTGCTGCTTGTCTCCCGGCTTGATCTCTACGCTCCTGCCGGTCTCCACCACATCGCTGTTTCATCGCATCCGGCAGACATGCTGGACGTCGTCGCGCAACAGCTTGCGCTTCACAAAAATGCTGGAGCTTCCCGGCAGAGTTAGAGTAGTTCACTAGCGCATCCCCCCACAGGCGTGCCTCGCCCCCGGCGCCCCACTCTGCTGTGTTAGATTCAAAGGGTCGGTCACCGACCGGAGAGATGGCCGAGTGGCTTAAGGCGCACGCTTGGAAAGCGTGTATACCGCAAGGTATCCAGGGTTCGAATCCCTGTCTCTCCGCCATCCACCTCTTCACAACTTACACTCATTGCTTCCCGTGCCTGGGAAGAACACATCCCTTCGCCGCGGTTGAGCGGCCGCGTCCGGTCTCGCCCGGTTCATTTGTACTACCCGAGATTAGTTTCTTCGTCACATTGTCCTTCTGAGATCAGCCATGTAGGGTTTCCGAGACACTCAGTACGCGAGGAAGCAAAACACAAAAATGACGATGAATCGACGGGAGTTCGTGACGGCGTCTATTGCTAGCGCTGCGATGCTACAAGGCAAGATGATGGCGCTCGCGCCCAGCGGAGATATCCGGGTGATGGTTGACGCCAACAGCGTCGGCGCACCGGTGAGCCCGCTAATCTTCGGCGGCTATATGGAACCAGCCACGACGCGCGTATGGGCCGAGTTGCTTACGGACCGCAAGTTCTTCCGCGACATCAATGACACGGCGCCGGCGCCGCGCGGCTTTAACGCGGGCCGCGTGCAGCTTCATTACTGGAAACCGCTCGGCCCGGCGTCCGCAGTCGAGATGGACAAGGTCAATCCCTTCGTCGGCGATCACAGCCCGCGGATCACACTCTCCGGCAGCGACCCGCAGGGCATTCAGCAGGAAGGGCTGCATCTGGGCAAGGGCAAATCCTACACCGGTCGCATCTACCTCGCGGGCGACCCCGGAGCGAAGGTGACAGTGCGCCTTGTCTGGGGAACGGGCGCAGGCGACTCGAAGGCCATTACGATTCCTGCGCTCACACACGAATACCGTAAGTTTCCGCTCGAGTTCACCGCTCCCATGACGACCTCGGACGGGCGGATCGAGGTGTCCGGCACCGGCAGCGGCAGCTTCCACATTGGCACGGTCTCGCTGATGCCGGCGGACAACGTTCAGGGATTCCGTCCCGGCATGGTCAAGTTCTACAAGGACGCTGGCTACGCCATGGCCAAGTGGCCCGGCGGCAACTTCGTCTCCCAGTATGACTGGCGCGATGGCCTCGGCGACCGCGACAAGCGCCCACCACGCGGCCGTGAGTCCAACGACGTCGGCCTGCACGAATTCTTCACCTTCTGCAAGCTGCTCAACGCCGAGCCCTACCTGGCCATCGACAGTGGTTACGGCGACGACCACTCCGCCGCCGAGGAGGTGGAGTACGTCAATGGTCCGGCCACTTCGCGGCTCGGCAAACTCCGCGCCGCGAACGGCCACCCTGAGCCGTGGAAGGTCCGCCTCTGGTGCATCGGCAACGAGATGTACGGGTTCTGGCAGGCTGGCCACATGGCTGCCAATCAATATGCTGAGAAGCATGTGCGGATCGTGAAGGCCATGCGGAAGGTGGACCCCACGATCAAGTGCACATCCGCAGGAGCCACTCCCGCCGAGCTTTCCATGATGACGCAGGAGAACAAGCAATTCATCCCCAACTTCTGGTGGCCGCCATTTCCGAACGACCTTCCCTACAAGTTCTTCAGCCAGAATGACTACGACTACTGGATGCTGAAGAATGGCGCCGACTATATCGACAACATCTCAGAGCACACCTACTGCTATCCCGAGCTGTCGTTCGACGAAAAGAAGCAGCTCTTCGTCGATCTGCATGATCCACTCGAGACGCAGTGCCGGCGCATGGCCAACCGTCAAGGGCAGGCGTGGGAGTCGTGGGAGATCTATAAGGAGAAACTGCCTGAGCTGAAGACAAAGAACATCAAGTTTATTTTCGACGAGTGGGGCACGCGCTTTCCCAACGCGAACGGAACAGGAATGCAGCGGCGCACCGGCATGGTGCTGCCCATGAGCTACGCTCTCTTCCTGCACGAGATGTTCCGCCACTCCGACATGATCGAGGCCAGTACGCCAACGGCAAGTTTCAACCACATCGTCGTCGATGAAACCGGTGACGCCGTGGGCCACACCGCCGGTGGTCTGGTCATCAAGCTCATGCATGAGCATTTCGCCGGAGCTCATCCAGTCAAACTCGGCGGCAGCTCGCCTCAGCCCATGGTCAGCGGCACCACTTGGGTCGACATCGGCACCAGGCCGACCGGCAGCCCAACTTACCCGCTCGACATGTTGGCTGCTCTCTCACCCGATCGCAAGAAGTTCATCTTGTCGGTCGCCAATCCCACGATCACGGCGCAGGAGTTTTCCCCTCAGATCAGCGGGGTCACCCTGCGAGGCGAGGGCAAGCTGTGGCTCCTCGCCGCCCCCAGCGTCAACTCCGACAACGAGTTCGGCAAAGATCCCGTCGTCCAGATCGTTGAAAGCTCAGCACCCGCACTCGAAGGCAGCCTGAAGGTTCCACCCATCAGCATCAGCGTCTACGTGTTCGACGTATAAAGCCGAGCTGAACGGGAGATAGGCACGCTGCTGTGTGAAATGCGTTGCCGAGACGAGGACTAGTTCTGCGGCAATGGCAGAATGCCCTCATAGACTGTACAGCGGTGGTCTCCGTCGAAGTCCGAGGCGAGCTCGATGACGTCTTTTCCATCGCTGGTCGGCAGCATGGCGGAGGAGTAGTTGGGACAGGGGTTGTCATAGGCCGTGGGAACGGGAACTGGAGCCGGCATTGTGGTCCACGGTTTCAAGGGGTCTTTCTCGTTGCTGACAAACAGCACCTCGCCGTTGTCCTTCGAGACCTTCCCGTCTGCGTCGAACAGAATCTGCCCGGCTAGCAGGATGCGGCCGTTGGGCATGATGTGATTGTTGGGCGCGTGCGCCAGGTACTGCCCGGAGGCAGTCACCACCTTGGTGCCGGGTTTCGCTGGATAGCCCCACTTCAGGCCGTCCTTCGACGTGCGACTGTAAACCTCGCAGTGATAAGTCGGTCCGCAGATCTCGTAGCTCATGAAGTACCAGCCGTTGGTCATCTTGCTGACCACGATCATGCCCGGGCGGTCCGCTTGTTGCGGGCTTTTGATCGTGTCGGACTCGTCCTTCCATGTGACGCCATCAGTGGTACGGATCTGCGTCAGCTTCTGGCTACAGCATGGATCCGTCTCATCGGACCAGAACATGACTAGCGATCCATCGCCGGCAATAATGAACTCCGGCTCCCATAGGCCGTGGTGCGGTGTGCCGCCGCGCTTCACGGGTGTGCCAAGGTACTTCCATGTTTTGCCTTCGTCTGTGCTGGTGTAGATCTGAATGGCGGCTGATGTGTTCTCTACGAACGTGCCGGAGTAGAGCAACGTCCCTGCTTTTAGCGCGCCAATCGTCTGCGGCAGCTCCCACAGCGTTGAGCAGCAACGGACGCGGCTGCCTTCGATGGGTTGAATGTCGGTGACGAACTTCCAGGTGCGGCCGTCGTCCGTGCTGCTGAAGATTTTCCTGGTGGTGCTCGCGAGCAGATGACCCTTCGTTTCCGCGGAACCATGAGTCAGCCGGATTAGGCGCGGATACATGGTGCTTCCCGGAATCAGCGTCTTCGGCATATTCCGATTGTCATTCTGAGCGTGAATGGCCAGACCTGCCGTGCTTATCAGCAGAAATACCGACGCGATGATATGTTTCGTCATTTGTGTTCTTTCCTCGGGAACATGAACGTGTGAGATAGGAATGTGAAAATCCGAATCACAGTACGCGAGCGCTCCAATAACCGACAAGCGTCAAAACTCCCAATACGCGATAGGACAAACGTCACACTTCCGAACGGTTGACGGGCATGGCATACTAGCCGCGCCATGGTATTTCGCTTTGATTGCGGCGCTTCTCTTCGCGCTGTGGGACTGCTTTCTCTGGTTATCGCGGTGAACGGTTGCCGTGGGACGAGCCAGCCCTTGATCGCGGTTATTCCTCCGACAACTGCGCAGGAAGTTTGGGAGTCGGCTCACTTTGAAGCGGTGAGGATTGCGAACTCCTGGAAGTGGAGCACATTCTGGAATGGACCGAGCCGGTCGGACGATGTGCTGCGGCAGATTCAGATCATGGACAAGGAAGTAGATCGCGGTGTCGCGGGCATCATCCTTGTGCCGGACCACGCTGTTGCGCTGATCAGTCCCGTCCGCGCTGCAGTGGCGAAGAAGATTCCGGTGGCGATTCTCGACAATCCTCTGGCCGCGTCTCCCAAAGAGGATGTGGTATTCATCCTGAACGACAACGCCGCGATGGGCCGTATTGCTGCCGGGCGTGTGTCTCATTACCTGAAGGGGCGGGGCAATGAAGTGGCGGTCCTTGGCGTTCATCCAAGCTTTCTTGGCACTATCGTTACAGCCAATGCCATGAAGCAGGCGCTGCAGCAGTACGATCCGGACATCCGCTTTGTGGAGCAGCGCTCTACGTTCGCCTCGCCCGAAGCTTCCGATACCGCCGAGGACCTGCTCAAGGAGCACAACGGACTGCGCGCCATCGTGACTCTGAACGTGAGCGAAACGCGGTCCGTGTTATCGGCGTTGTCGCGCGAGAAGCTTGTGGGGAAGATCGCGTTGATCGGTTGTGAGCAGGACTTCGACATCATCTATCACGTGCGCACCGGAGAGATGGATTCCGTCATCGCCAAGGACACGCGCACGATGGTGCGTGACGCCATGGAATGGATCCACCGAAGGCGCGAAGGCACAGCCACTGGAGAAACGATCCTGGTGACACCGAAGCTCGTGACTCGAGAAAACGTCGACTCGCCTGACGTTCAGCAGATCCTTGCCGTCAATGGGAATGTCAGATGAGCAGCCTCCGGCAAGGAAGCGGGCCGAGGGGAGCAGCGTTCTATGGCGGCCTCCTGATCGTGGCTTGCATCGTTGCTGCTGCCCTGGTACACGCAGATCGCGACAAGTACGTGTTGAACACGGGCCGGATGGATAAATGGCAGACCTTCGGCGGCGTGTGGGCGTTGGAACGCGGGGTCTTTGACAATAACTCGGATGAGCGCGGGGCCAAGCTCATGAGCGGCTCGCCCGACTGGTCGGATGTCTCGCTAAGCGCCGATGTGCGAATGGATCAGGAAGGCGGCGACGCAGGCCTCATGATCCGATCGAACAATGAAGATCTTGGAGTCGATGCTTATAACGGCTACTACGCCGGGCTTAGGGCCGCCGAAGGAGCACTGATCGCCGGCAGGTCGAACTACAGCTGGAGCGAAGTGCCGCCTGCTGCTATGCCTGGAGGCGTGCATAAGAACATCTGGTATCACCTGCAATTGGTGATGTACGGATGCAGGCTCGGTGTTTCCGCTGAGAACCTCTCCACGAAGCAGACGGCCTCGCTCGTTCTGCATGAAGACAAGTGTGTGCCCAAAGGGCGGATCGGGCTGCGGTCCTTATCGACAGGGAGCCAATGGCGCAACGTTGCTGTAGCAAAGGGCACACAGGCGCAACTGGATGCGATTGCCTCACACGCCGGAGGCGAAGTCAGTCCGGAGCCGCTCACCACGGAAGCGGCTTACGCAAAGCATTTTTTCGGCTATGGTCGAGCAACGCCGGCTGCGCCTGATCGAGAACAACTGCCAACCCCAACCGCGACACATATTGGCGATCTGACAGACTTTCATGGCGAGGTGCCACGGCAGGTGCTGGTGCGTGGCGTGGTGACACTTACTGAACCAGACATCTACATCGAGGACTTCACAGGTGGTGCGATGATCAAGCACCCGAAGGGTCCACCGGTAAACGTCGGGGAAGGTGTAGAGATATCCGGCGAAGCCCATCCACTGCTATACAGCGTCAACATCGATCAAAGCTCGCTGCGGATCATCTCAACAGGTTCGCCGGCGCCGCCGCCGCCGCTTTCCGTAACGCCATGGCAGGCAGCTTCCGGTACCTACGATGCACGCTTCATCGAGGTTGAAGGGCATCTTACGCGCGATGTCTATTCGGAAAACGGATATCAGGTGCTCGAACTCGCGGGGGGCGGGGAAACGTTTCGTGCACTGTTTCCTAATCGTTCCGATGAGACGTTGCGCAACCTGCGTGTGAATAGTTTGCTTCGCCTGCGCGGAGTAAGCGTACTGGGACAAAGCTACACGCAGGATTTGATTCCGTTCCTTATCTTCCTTCGCTCACCGGATGATGTGCAGGTGCTGCAGGGGCCCCCGTGGTGGACTCCGTGGCATGTTTCTCTGCTCGGAGTTCTTGCCGTGATCCTGGCCTGTTCCATTCAGCTTTCTTACTTCCGCTTCAGGCAGTGGAAGAAAGATGCTATCTCACACGAGCGCGAACGGATTGCGCATGATATTCACGATACGATGGCGCAGAGCTTTGCCGGAATAGGTTACCAACTGCAGGGACTCCGTACGTCCATCATTCGCAATGCCAACGTGTCGCGCGAACAGATCGTGGGCGAACTGGCTTCGACGTCGGACCTGGTAAGCCGGTGCCATGCCGATGCCAGCCACACAATCGAGATGCTGAGTGCGGCGTCCCCCGCAGAGACCGGCGATCTGCTGGGACTCCTCGCCGAACAGACATACAAGCTTTCCGGTGGGAAGATCCGAGTCTGCAAGGAAGAAGAGGGAACTGTTCGACCTCTCAGCCTTCGTACCCGCGGGGTGCTCTTCCACATCGGGCAGGAGGCCATTTCCAATGCGATCACGCACGGACATTCCAACACGATCACCTTCGTCCTCCGCTACGAAGCGCGATCCGCCACGCTGATGATCGTCGACGATGGCCGCGGCTTCGATGTCTCGCCGGAGGATGAAGGGTTCGGAATCGTCGGCATGCGCCGGCGGGCCAGGGAGATCGGTGGAACGCTGGAGATTCTTAGCGCGCCGGGCGTGGGAACCCGCATAGGAGTGACCTTTCCCATGTCGCATCTGCACTTCGCCCGAAAGCTTACGTTGCGTGCATGGCTGGCGGGCTGGAAACATGCGAAAGCTAGTCCTGAACCCGAATAAGTCCACGCTCAATGGCCCGTGTGACGGCCTCGGTTCGATCTTTGGCCTGCAGTTTCAACAGACAACTCGTTACATGATTCCGCACGGTCTTGTCGCTGATAAACAACTTCTGCGCGGCATCCTTGTTGGTATAACCCCGGGCTACGAGTGCAAGAACTTCAAGCTCACGTGGACTCAGCTCTTCGCGCCCGATGGCTTCGAATAGCCTTTGCGCGATGTCCTTTGGCACGTAACGTTCGTTCCGATAGACCATGCGCACGGCCTTCACGATCTCCTCCTGCGGCGTGTTCTTCAGCAGGTAACCCATCGCCCCGGCCTGCGTCGCGCGAACAATGTATTCATCAGACCCGTAATTCGTCAGCACCAGGATGCGGATGTTCGGTGTAATCCGCCGCAGTTCCGCAATAGCTTCCGTGCCTTCCATCTCAGGCATGCGCAGGTCCATCAGCACTACGTCCGGCACCTGGCCGCGGACGATCCCGAACGCCTCGCGTGCCGACATAGCCATGCCCATCACGGAGAAGTCAGGCTCGCTGGACAGCATGGCGCGAAGACCCTGCCGGACGACAGGATGATCATCCACGATCAGTATGTTGATTCGCGCGTCACTCTCGGCCGAGCCGTTCAATCGACGTCCTCCAAATGTGGTTGATTAGGGCATGGTACGACCGCGTACCAACAGGAAGCAATCTTGCCGGGAGGATGAAGCCCGATAGGACATATGTACTATCGAAGATTGGTCGATTGTTCCGATTGCCACCTGTTATGCCACGCAACTAACGTTTTCGGTGTCCTAAGCACCGGCAAAAAATAGATGTGAAACCCCTGTGAGGTTTCGCGGTGGGTGCATCGTTCCACGGTGCGTGGTCGGAGGCGAACACTAGTGAACTGGAAACTCGATAAGAAAATGCAGGGGCGGCTTAGCTTCGTCATCCTGCTCGCACTCTTCGCCTCGGTGAGTTTCCTGCCTCGCCAGGCTGCTGCACAAGATTACCGCGCCAAGATTACGGTAGAAGTCAAAGACGCTTCCGACGCCTTGGTGCCGGGTGCGGCTCTCACGCTGACTCGCAACAGCACCAAGACCTCGACCTCTGCCAAGATCGATGCGTCCGGCGCATTCATCTTTCAGTTTCTCGAACCAGACACCTACACATTGCACGTTGAGGCGGCGGGCATGGCCCCCGCGGAAGTCAAGAACATCGTGCTGGTGGCGTACGCGGCGACGAGCGTCCCCGTGAAGCTGGCGGTGGGATCGCAGAGCTCCGAAGTTACGGTGACGGACGAGCCCGCGATGCTGCAGACAGAGACAGCCAGCCGCGCCTACAGCATCGAGCAAACGGAAGTGCAGGACCTGCCGGTCATCAACGGCAATCCGATCATGCTCGGCAATGAGGTCCCGGGCGTCTTCATGCGTCCGCTGGGCATCTACACCGACCCTTGGACGGTCACGTCACAGTTCCAGATCAACGGCGGCCTGATGTATCTCAACGAATTCCTCATCGACGGTGCGCCCAACGATGCGGAGTATGGTGCGGATACCTACGCCTATGTATTGCCACAATTTGCCGTAAAAGAGTTCACGGTTAGCGCGAACAATTATGACGCGCAGTACGGCCACACCAGCGGCGGAGCGATCAACACGACGACAATGGGTGGCACCTCACAGTTCAAAGGCCTTTTCTGGAGTTCCTTTCGGCGTACTGACTGGAACGCGAACAACTCGCAAAACAAGTACTACAACTCCATCAATGGCACCCATACCGGGACTCCGTTCAACACGCAGACGCAGCTTGGCTTTCAAGTCGGTGGACCGATCTTCATTCCACATGTCGTGAAGCACTCGCACGAGTATCAGCCGTTTTTCTTCTTTGCCTTCGATCACTACAGCGAATTGCTTCCGCGCAGCTTGACGCTCTCTTACCCAACTGCCCGCATGCGCACCGGCGACTTCGGTGAACTTCTAAGTGCCGGCATCACAATCAACGATCCAACGACAACGGTAAACGGAGTTCGTCAGCCGTTCCCAAACAACGTCATTCCGGCCAACCGGATCAATCCGATCGCGGCTAAAATTGCCGCGCTACTTCCCACAGTAGGCAACACGCCGGCAGGACAGCGTCCCGGCACGAATGACCTCAGCATCCCGAACAACTACTACAACTGGCACTTCCGCAACCTTGTTGGGCGTTTCGATTTCAACATAGGCGATAAGTACAAATTCTTCATCCGTCCGTTCACCGCAGACTTTACAGAGGTTTCGAACGCCGGCGGTATAACCGGCCCCGGTGAGAACGGCGGTACGTTTGAGCGCTTCAGTAAAGGTTATCTCGTCGACTTTGTCGACGTCGTCAATCCGAAGACGGTCTTGAACGCGCGCTTCGGCTATACCCTCTTCCGGGTAAAGTGGACCAGCCCGGCGAACTCCGGCGTCGATCTTACCCAGTACGGCTATCCATCGTCTCTCGGCTCGCAGGAGCAGTATCAAAACTTTTTCGGTTCCTACACCTTCGCGAACTACAGCGCGCTGGGATGGTTCGCGAATGTGGAAGACACTGGTAACTATTCCTGGGAAGGCAATCTTTCCCGCCAGGCCGGCAATCATAACGTCCGCGCTGGCTGGGATGTTCGTCTTACTCACTTCAGCTACATCAACCCGGGGTACTTTGTAGACACCTCCAACAGTGACTGGACCGAGTCGATCCAGGGCAGTGCTTCAGCACTCGCCACCAGCGGTGACAGCTTCGCTACCTTCCTGCTTGGCACGCCATCCGCTTTCACTTCAACGTTCAACGGCGTGTATCAGATTTCGAGCTGGTATCTCGCACCGTGGCTCCAGGACGACTGGCGAGTCACACCCAAGCTAACCATGAACATCGGTCTGCGTTGGGACCTGCTCACCGGCCCTGTCGACAAGCAGGATCGTCTGAACGTTGGTTTCGACCCCAATATGCCGAATGCAGTCCAGGCGCAGATCCCTGCGAGCGCAGTCGCAGCCGCACCCGCGGTCAGCAACCTTACGGGCGGGTTGACGTTCGCGAATGTGAACGGAGCGTCTCGTTCGCCGATCAACAACGTCTATCACAACATCCAACCGCGCTTCGGCTTCTCCTATGCGGTCAATCAGCGCCTGGTTGTCCGCGGAGGATACGGCCTGTTCTATACGAACCTGGTCAACAACGCCTTGATTCAGAACCTTGGATTCACGCAGACCACCAATGCGGCCGTCTCCAACGATGGCGGCGCCACGCCCATCCCGAATGTAATCAACAATCCCTTCCCCAACGGTGTCATCCAGCCCAGCGGATCGTCGCTCGGGAGTCTTACTTACTTGGGTCAGAATTTCACAACGTTCAATCGGAACTTCAAGCTGCCAAGTGCCCACGAGTTCTCGTTAGGTTTCCAATACCGTGCGACAAAGACCAGCGTCTTCGAAGCATCGTATGTGGGGAACCGCGGCCGTGGATATCCCGTGTCGATGAACGAAAACCTGCCGGGATGGAACTTTCTTCAGAACTGCGATCAGGTATATAACAACGGCACTCCCGCCAACTGCAATGCAAATGCCGTAATCAATCCGTTCAAAGGCGTTCCTGCTTTCAACGGATCAGGAAACTACTACTCAGCGAACACGATTCAGAACTACAACCTGCAGCGCCCACACCCGGAGTTCGGAGATATTACGCTCTCTTCAGTCAACCGCGGATACGAGTGGTACAACGGCGTGCAGGTCTCCTATAACTGGCGCATGAGCCACGGCGTCTCCTTCAATACCAGCTACGTTTATTCGAAGACCATCTACCAGACGGGCTGGAGAAATCAGGCATTAAACATTCCACAGCGCAGTGTGTACCAGTTCGGTATTCCCAAGGTCTTCAAGATCTCCGGCGTATTCCAACTGCCATTCGGGCGGAACCGTCTTTTCGCCTTCCACAACAACCGGCTTGCGGACTATGTCATCGGCGGCTGGGAGTTCTCCCCCTCCATGCAGATCGAGAGTGGTGAACCAGCTACACTGCCAACCAGCGCGATCATGCTGCCGCATAACCGCTTTATGAAACCGGACTGGAAGAACTACACCGGCGCGCAGGCCTGGGGACGATGCGTGGCTACCAAGACACCTGGAACAGGCGTCCTTGTGCCCACGGCATACAGCATGAACACGCTCCATTGCGGTTCGGACACTTCTAACTATGACTGGGCGGTTGTGACCCTCCTTAACAACGAAGTGGCCAATCCGACCTATTCGAATGTTGTTCGCATGAAGCCGGTGATCAACTCTGACGCCGGGTTGCAAAAGTCGTTCCCGATCCATGATTTCATCGTGGCGACAATTCGCCTTCAGGCTTCCAATGCTCTCAACCACTTCAATATGGAAACGGCGAAGTTCGTTATCGATCCTTCGAACACTGCGTTCGGCACCCTGAATCAAGGGACCGTGCCGACCTCTGATGCTCCAGGTCGCAATCTGAACGTTCAGTTCCGAGTAGCTTTCTAACGGAGTGAGCACTAAAGTCTCTGCGGCGGATGCGGCTCGATTGTCTCGCGACACTCGGAGCTGCATTCGCCGCAGTTGTCACTTGTAAGGATTGATAGGCGAGAGCTATCGTAGCGTCTTTGCGCACGCCGGGCTCAGCTTGGACGCGTGACAAGTGATCGCTGGGGTCCAGGACACCCACCCTGGTCGCCGTACACGGAATCAGCGAGCTATGTTTGGGGTGACGCAGTCGCAGCAGCTTCCGTCAGTTGAGGAAAGGCAGTCACGCGTAATTTAGCAGCCGCATAGGGAATCAGTTCCAGCATCTCCATCGGCTCGTGACTGTCCTCTGGACTCATAGGAATGGGATTCGCGACCCCGTCCACGTCCAACCAGGAAGACAGCCTCTTCGCCGGAACTGTGATTTTGACGCCCGTGTCCTTTGCTGCGAAAGGACGCGCACCGATCGGACTCTCTGTAACCTTCAGGTTCACCGCACTTTGTTCATCCACTGCTAGCGCATAGGCCCAAGGCTTCTCGCCATACACCTGCCAGTCAGCGGTTGGACCATGATCGCGCAGCTTAATCCAGATCTCCCCGGGCGAATGCGAGAAGACCAGCGGGCCGCGAGTCAGGAAGACCGATTGCTGAAAGGACCGATGCAGCTCGGTCCTCATCTCAAATTCAAGGCGGAGGTGATCGCCATCCTTCCACTCGCGTTCAATCTTTGCAAATGTCGCTGGCTGCAGATCGATATTCGCATCCTTGCCATTGATCAGAAGCTTCGTCTTTGCGCTCCATTCAGGTATACGCAGAGCCAAGGGAAATGACTTGGGTGATGCGCAGCTGAGGCTGATATCCACTGTGTTTTGGAAGGGATATTCGGTCGCCACTCTTATCGAGACAGCTTCGCCGTGGACACTCGTTCTCACTATGCAGGGTGCCCACACCACAGCTGCCAGGCCTTCGTTTGGAGTCCGCATCCAGAGATGTTCCGTAAGCTTTGGCCAGCCCTGATGAAAGTTCGCCGTGCAGCAGCCGAAATTGGGCTCAAGTCCAAACAGATTTGATTCCGGGCCATTTGTCGTCCACGGCTTTGAGTTCCTGCTGACTCGAATCTGATTGGACTGCTGATCATATTGATGCGCCCACATGTCGTCGGTGAACGTGCCGGGCAGGGCATTGAAGGCAATCTTCTCCAGCCGGTCAGCGATTTTCGGGTCGCCAAAGACCTGGAGTGCAACTTCAAGCGAGAACATCGTTTCAACGATGGTGCACAGTTCGGTACCTTGACTTGGGTTCAGGCCGGCGAGGTGTTCGTCAC
Organism: Bryocella sp.; assembly: GCA_036273275.1. Classification (GTDB taxonomy): domain Bacteria; phylum Acidobacteriota; class Terriglobia; order Terriglobales; family Acidobacteriaceae; genus Granulicella. Next base: position 28,968 of record DASUHZ010000097.1, on the reverse strand, counting down.
AGGAGAACATTCCGTTGGGCACACCGTGATACCGATATAACTCTTCGATCTGCCGGTCGAAGTTGGCCTTCTCCTCCGCGCCGCCTGTCATCTGGTGGCGAACCGCCGCTACCTTCAGCGCCTGTCCATTGTTCACGCCATGAGTTTCCATCCCGTTTGGAATGGTGGCGGCTCCCTTTTGCATTTTGAGCAGAGCGCGGGTCTGCGGAACCTTGTAAGGGAACGCCTGAAACTCCGCGACCCAGTCGTATCCCTGTTGCTGAAGAAGCTCGAAAAGCTGCAGCAGCCGGGGATCGCCGGTCTTGCGGTGCAGCCAGACTACGACCATTGCCTCATCTTGCCAGCGGTACTTGCCCCAACTGCTCAGCGGCCGCTGCGGCATCGCGGAGAGTTGATATTGAAAGTACTTCGTCATCACGGGAATTACGCGGCGGTCGCCAGTAGCATCGTGGTACTGGGCCAATACTTTCAACATCACCATCCGTGGCCACCAGTCGTCATTCGACACGGGCCCAATCATCCCGCTGGACTGTTGATGATCCAAGGTCCAGTTGATGAAGCGCATCGCTTTTTCCGGAGCCGTTGATCGCCTAGTTGGACCGCGAGCGGATACAGTCCGTCAACAAAGTACGGACCGCGTTCCCAACTTTCGCCGTTTCCACCCAGCCAGCCACTGTTGCTTCCGACGTCGGGCCAAAACTCATCGAGATGGCCGCCCATACCATCGGCTTGGATCTCCAGCTGGCGCTTCAACCACCCTTCCGGCCGGATCTCCCCAAGCGGGAGATAGCCCATGGCGTCGCCATTGGAGCCGGCGTTCCGCACCTGTGCGGACACGCTCTTGCTCACATTGCCAAGCAGCAACGCTGCGGCGCATCCCGCGCCACCCTGTAACAACTCTCGTCTGTTCATCGATCTGTTGGCTGCGTTATTGATTCGCAGTGCATAGTGGTACACGCTTGACTTGATTCCGAGCTCATCTTCTCAGTGTACGGCGACCTCCGCTCCGCACTCCTTTGAAGTCCCAGCAGACTCCCGGCATCTACTGCGTCGGCCGCACTTCACCATGAAGGGAGAGCCACGCGATGGCGACTCTCCCCCACGGCTTCATCGCATGCGCGTGCACGCAGCATCGTTGCCGTCACACCACACGTTTGCTAGATCGCCATCTCCCCGCGGTCCTGGTTGCGGATGCGGATAACCTCTTCGGCTTTGTACAGAAAGATTTTGCCGTCACCGATGGAGCCGGTAGCGGCATTGGCAATGATGGCTTCGACGATAGCGTCCACACGATCGTCTTTTGTAACAATCTCAACCTTCAACTTCGGCAGAAGGCTAATGTCATACTCGCGGCCACGGTACGTTTCAGTGTGGCCTTTCTGTCGTCCGTGTCCGCGCACTTCAGACACGGTCATGCCCGATACGCCGAGGTCCTGAACGGCATCCTTTACGGCATCGAACCGGTTTGGCCGGATAATCGCAACAACTGTCGTCATAGTTGCTCCTCCATGAGCAAGTTGGGTGGGTCGCATTGGTCGACTCCGTCACTCAATCGTCAGAGGGCCGGTTACGCCGGCCCCCTCAGATCATCCTTAGCTGTCCGAAGTGAGTTGGGCAGCCGGAGGTGTGTGGCGAGCAGGAACGGCATATTCCGGATAGGCCGAAGTCCGGTCATCAGTCGCATGACCACCGGAAGGTGTGCCCAGAGCGGTGATGACATATTCCGGATACGCGGAGATGCCGTGCTCGTGCAGGTCGATTCCGTAGAGCTCCCCCTCAGCAGAGACGCGCAGCAGGCCCATGGCATGGACGGCGTACATCACAAGCATGGACACCGCAAAAGTTGCGACGGTGACTGTTACGCTGCCGATGAACTGCGCCTTGAAGAGAGTGAGTCCGCCGCCATAGAACAGACCTCTCAAGGGAGCGCTGTTATCCGGCGTGATCGGGCCAGTTGCACCATATTTGCCCACTGCGAAGAGCCCGAGCGAAAGAGTTCCCCAGATGCCGCACATTCCGTGCACCGGAACTGCACCAATGGGATCATCAATGCGGAGCCACTCTAGAAGCTCGACGCCCGCGACTACGACCACACCTGCGATTCCGCCAAGGATGATGGATCCTGTGGGGCTCACCCAGTAGCAGGGGCAGGTTATCGCGACTAGCCCGGCGAGAAATCCATTCACCGTGAAGCTGATATCCCACTTCTTGCTCATCATGTATGCCGCGAGCATCGCTGTAAGACCCGCAGCGCACGCAGCGAGAGTGGTGTTTGCGGAGACCCTGCCGATACCTTCAAAGTCCATGGCGGAAAGTGTGCTGCCTGGATTGAAGCCGTACCATCCGAACCACAGCAGCAGACCACCCGACGCTGCAATGGTGAGGTCGTGAGGCAGCATCGGTCCGCCCCCATCACGCTTGAACTTGCGACCTAGCCGCGGTCCAAGGACGATGGCGCCACTAAGAGCAATCACGCCACCGATCGTATGAACCACGGTCGATCCCGCAAAGTCATGAAAGCTCTGTCCGAGAGTGGGAAGAAAGAAGCCGGTGCTTCCCATGGTTGCCAGGAAACCGTCTGGTCCCCACGCCCAGTGACCAATGATGGGATAGATAAGGCCCGAGACCGCGACGCTGTAAAGCAGATCGCCGGCGAAGGCGGTTCGGCCAATCATTGCGCCGGAGGTGATGGTGGAGCAGGTGTCGGCGAAGGCAAACTGGAAGATCCAGAAAGCGAGGAATGCTACGCCGGTGGTCTCATACGTCGCAGGAACATTTTGCAGGAAGAACCAGTGATAGCCGATGAAGCCGTTTCCGTGGCTGAACATAAAAGAGAAGCCGAAGGCATAGAACAGCAGGCCGCAGAGGCACGTATCAACGATGCACTCCATCAGTACATTGACCGTCTCGCGCGATCGACAGAAGCCTGCTTCGAGCATCGTGAAACCGACCTGCATACCGAAGACCAGGAACGCTGCAATCAAGGTCCACGCCGTGTTCACGGGATTGACGATGTCGTTTCCCCTGAGCACCGCATCGGCTGCGAACACTCGATGACCGAAAAGGCCCGGCTCGAAGTAGAAGGCCGCCGCAACGACAAGGGCCAGGCCAGCCAGCTTGCCGCCGAGCAGCACCAGGCCGTAGCGACGCCACTCGGCGTTCTTGAGTCGCTCGATCAGCCTCGGAAACTTGCCTTTTTGTACGACCGCGCCTCTTTTACGTGCGAAGAAGCGTCGCACCGAGAGAGCTGCGAAATTCAGTGCGATGATGCTGAGAAACAGTACCAGGGTGGTATATCGAGTCATCGTTCGTCTCCTTCTGGATTTACCGCAGATTCTCTTGCTGTTTCGAGCAGTTCATTTAGCGTTTCGGGCCAAGGAAGGCGATCAGACCGATCGTCGCCGTCGTCTGTGCCTTTACGAAGCCGGCATTCCCTTTGTGAAAGAAGTCCACGTCCGACCAGTCGTGCCTGAACTCAGCGCGAGTGATCACATTAGGCCGCCACGCATATTCGTAAGTGCCCGTGAATTCCTGAAGGTTCTGGTTGAAGCCCGTCGAGAGAGCCTCGCCATCTGCGAAGTACTCATAACGTGCGGTGAAGGCCTGTTTGGCAGACGCCTGTTCATGCGCAGCCACTGCAATCCCCTGGTAGTGAAGGGAAGTCGTCGTGGATCCACTGACCACCGGTGTGCTGTTCTGGTGCAAGTAGTCATAATTGATGTAGGCGCTGAATTTTGAAGTCGGTGTCAGCAGCAGCGTGGTATCGATCAGGTTCTTGTAGTTCTTTTCTCCGAACACATTTGCAGGTCCTGTGTAGAAATTCGCGCTCCATGTGTACTTCGGCTTAGTGAGCGCGCTTGTCAGGCCGATCGTCGCTCCGCCATCGCTCAGATTGACGTTGTTCCATCCCTTGACGACCTGCAACCCCGCGGTCCATGTGCCTGTAATCGGGGTCGAGCTGCGGACGCCGAAGTGGTAGTAGGGAACTGCCCATGCGAACAGAATCGAGTGAGAGAAATTCCAGTTGAGTGGCGTCTCCGTAACTTCAGCGCCGGCCGAGGAAGTGAACTGGCCGAAGTCGATCTCGGTTCCGTGTGTATGCGCCGGTTTTGTAGTGAGAAGTGCCTGCTCGATGTAGTTGTCTGTCGAGTTGTCCCGCACACTGTGATAAAGCTTGTTCGCTCTTCCAAAAAGCAGATCCACCCGCATGCCTATCGGCTTGGCATCGTGGTTGATCGTGAACTTCGCCTCTTCAAGACTGAACTGGTTCGTCTTGTCGTCGAAGGCATACAGGTCGTTCTTCTTGCCGTTCGCTTCGTCGGACGGATGATTCGCGTTGTAGCCGTAATAGACGTCGGTGAAACCGCTGAAATCGAACGGTCCAAGTTTCCAAATCCGAGCAGAGGGTTCGGGCGCAGGTGCAGGAGCCGGCGCGGGTGCAGGTGCAGGAACCGCCGCAGGTGTAGGTGACGGTGCGGGTGCGGGTGCTTGCGCATCGCTCTTCACCGCTACAGTTGTGATGGATGCTGGTGTGGTTTGCGACTGGGCTGGCGTGAAGGCAAGGACTGTCAAGAGAGTGCCATATAGTTTCAATGGAGTTCGCAATCTGGTTTCCTTGTCGTGCAAAGTGAGGTGCAAGCTGGCCGTGGGTGCAGGATCAAGATGCTCTGAGGTCCACCGTTTCTCTCGTTGTCCCGCTGTGAAGATCTGTTTGGTGGACACTCCTAGGAACGCAAACAACCCATGAAGAACTCATGAAGAAGACTTACTTAGGGCTGATTTGCTGCAATTTTTTTTGAGCAGGGCAGTGACGGAAAGCTTGATTTTGACCAGAGCATGCCGTAATCTTCCTCAAATCACCCGCGAATCCTTACGCAGTTTGGGGTAGAGCGCTTCGGGCGTTCACCTGGCCGCTCACAAAGACAGCACATATTTGGAGCGCACATGGATTCACAAGAAGCAGACAAGCTTTGCGAGTTTCTTCACAAAGCGACCCATGTGAATCCGCACCGGAAGCCGGGGCAGCAGCTCGTCGATCTCGTGCAGTCGGTCTTTGATGTGGATGCGGTCGCGATTCTCGACCTGGATCTGCGAGAGGTATACCGGACCGGTGAGTGGTTCGATGACCTGGAAGAGATACTCAAGACCATCAGTCTGTTCGAGACCGCGAGCGAAGACCGTGAGACCGGCCTGATTCGCCGCGTTCTCCGAGTCGGCCAATTGCCAATTGGTGCAATGCTTCTGCGCGGGGAGAGCACAGCCCAAGAAGCCGACGCCATCGCTGCAATTGTTTCCATCACCTTTGATCGCTATCACGCCTTCGCCAGCGAAAGCCGGTCGGAGACTGCGAAGCAAACCGAGCAAATGCGCACCATGGTGCTCGACTCACTGGCCCATGCCTACAAAACGCCGCTAACCGCAATTGAAGCTGCCGGCAGCGGGCTCGCCGCCATGGGAAATCTCACAGCTCCGCAATCTGAGCTGGTAAACCTCATCGAAGAGCAGGCCAATTTTCTGAAGCAGCTGACAAACCGTCTCCTGCGCACCGCCCGGCTGCAGGCTTCGGACCTTGTTCTGCAGACCGAAAGTGTAGCCGTCGGCCCGCTCATCGACGATGTTGTCGCAAGTTTGCGCGAGCCGCTCGCTCGCTTCTCCGTCGCGATCGCTCTCTCGAGTGAAGAGATAGCCGTGCGGGGGGACCGGGATCTTGTAACCACGTTGCTAACTCAATATGTCGACAACGCCAGCAAGTACGCTCAGGCAGGAACGAAAATTATGATTGAAGGTGTGGAGAAGCCGGACGCTGTGATTCTTTCCGTACGCAGCATAGGTCCCGCTATTCCACCCAGTGATCACGAACGCATCTTCGATCGCTACTTTCGCTCCTCGCATTCGGCCACCCAGGCACCCGGAACCGGTATCGGCCTCTCTGTTGCCAGGCAAGCCGCACAGGCTCATGGTGGACACGTCTGGGTAACGAGCACCCCAGCCGGCGTCACTACATTCTTCGCCTCGTTTCCGCGCCTCAATGAGAATGGTGAGATCCCATGAGGGACCCTCAGGCATCGGCACCAATTCGAGTTCTCGTCATTGACGATGAACCGGCCATCCGCCGCGTCCTGCGCGCGTCATTGACGGAACTCGGCTTCACCATTGAAGAGGCGTCCCGCGGAGAAGATGGAATTCTGCTGGTGCAGACCAGGACCTTCGACGCTGTCCTGCTCGACATCAATATGCCCGGGATGGGTGGAATCAAAACCCTCCTTAAACTGCGCGCCATGGCTCCGCGATTGCCTATTCTTATGCTGACCGTGCAGGACAGTGAGGAGAGCAAGATTGAAGCGCTCGAGCGCGGAGCGGATGATTACATCACCAAGCCATTCAGCATGCGGGAGTGCATGGCGCGTATACGCTCCGCGGTGCGAAGATCACAGACTCCAGAGCACCCCGAAGATGCGCCGCTAACCATTGGTGAGATTCAGGTGACACCCGTGCGGCGCACCATGACCAAGGCTGGCCAACCAATTCGCCTCACGCGCAAAGAGTACGAGATCCTTTACTTCCTTATGCTTAACGCGGGACGCGCGGTCACCTACGGCAAACTACTTACGGCAGTCTGGGGCGCGGAATTCCGAGACGAAGTGGACTACGTAAGGACCTTCGTTCGTCAACTGCGCAAGAAGATTGAGGATGATCCTTCCAACCCTCGCTATCTGCTCACGGACGCCTATGTAGGTTATCGCTTTACCGAAAGTCTCCCCGCGGACCCGGCTGGATCCGACCCGCACGGTTTGTAAGGACAAATATGGCTTCACACGACGGCAGGGCAGTGCAACTGATTGGCGGCGCAGTGTCCGCGACCCCGTTTAGCGCAACGATTTCGCCTGTAGATGTTCGGTCAGCCATTCAGGATAACTAGACCGCAGGCCGTCCTCTAAGGTTGGTGGGTTTCGACCCACTAGGAGCAACGCTACTGCCTGAAGGCTCTGCGCAACTTCACCCAGAGAGCCGAACGCCTCAAAGCCAAGGGTCCACCATGGATAGTGGCCCGCGATCGTTAGCGCGGTGAACTCGACGTTGCAACCCGATTCAGGAAACGGTTCACCCGACCTTGGTCTCTCTGCCGAATCAAGTTCGATCTCACGAGGACACTCTGTAGAGGTATCGAACTTGCGAAGCCACCGCGTCTTTTCAATCCTCACGGTCTCGTCTGCTTCGAGACGGAGAGAACTTGAGCTCCACTTGGTCCAGAGCTCGATAGGACCGGAAAATGGAGGGTTGATTAACCCTGGTTCCACGGTCGACACAAGACCTTTCACCTCGATACCGCTCTTGCCGCCTCGCGACTTGATACCCAATTCGAACTGGTTGGGATCCACCAAGTAAAGGTCCGTCCTGGACTCGCCCCCACCAGCAGGGAGATTGTGGACCGTCTGATCCTTGAACCAACGGGCTAAATCCGTCGGTTCCTTGCTAGGCCAAAACCATCTGATCTCAGCAGACACCTGCATTGATGCCTCACTCAAAGGGGACTTCATGGCCCTGCGCTATGTCCGATAACACATATTCTGTATCGTAGCCGAATACCCTAGCGCCCGTGCCCCAAAGCATGGCCCGATCGTCCTTCAGCCCGGTCCACCGCCTGCTCCACAATCCACCGCGTCAACTCCTGCCCCGCCGCAAAATTCTGCTCATCCAGCGGGTTCTTCCGCCCATCGGTGTACTCGTTGTAGACCCACGGATCGACGTTCGCATACACCACACCGCGGCCCAGGTGTGTCAGCGTCATCACCGTTTCGCCCTCCGCATCTGTTCCGTGCGCGGTCAGAATCACCTTCGCCGGCGCTGAAGCCGTAATCGTGCAAATCTGTTTCATCAACCCCTTAAAGCTCTGGTTGAAGATTCCACCCGTACCTGCAGGCACCGGCACAACAGTATTCACATAGCTGTTGTTCAGCTCGTCCTGCTTCATCACCGGATTGAAATGGACCCCAAATCGGTCGCTTAGCAGATCGAAGTGCACCTGGTCCGCCCGTTCAATGTCGTTCTCCATTAGCACCAGCACACCGCCGGCCTTCACCCAGTCCACAATGGCGTCCGCGCTCACCTGGTCCATAAAGTGCGCATTCGGGTTCAGCGCCAGATTATCCGGCGCGGCGATCACATACACCCCGACGCCCTTCAGATCTGCAGCCCGCGGCGCATGCTCCAGAATCTCCGTGCGCATCCCGTACTGCCGGAACATGTCTCCCCACGCCGAGTACCCGCTGTTGGCCTGGTCAGTCCACTTGTAGTGAAACAGCTGCTCATTGCCGGCCGGCGTCTTCCTCTTCTGCGACTCGAACCACGCATCCAGCAGAACCGTCTTGCCCCTTGCCACGGCGAACAGAGCCCCCGCTCGCTGGTGCTGCACCATCTCGCTCTCGGCCAGCAGATACGCTCCTACGCCCTTCGCATCGTTGTCGCCCACCGGCTCGCCAATGTAATAGTCGTACGTTCCACTGCGATACGGCTTCCCACCCAACCCCGCAACCTTCACCGTCCCGCTCAATGTTCCGTCGGGCTTCACGAACCGCTTCTGAATCCCAGCCCACCCACGCTCCGCTGCCCGCTCATCGCTCAGCGGCAGCACTCCCATCCGCACCGCCTTGGCAATCGAGTACACAAACATGCAGCTCGCCGAGGCCTCCAGATAATTGCCCTTCTGTCCGCCTTTCTCCATCACCTGCCACCACAGCCCTGAGCCGGGATTTTGCCCCGACCCCGCATCCTGATACCGAATCACCGCCGTCAGCGTCCGCCGCGCGTCTTCCTCCAACTGCTCACGCTTCGGATCGTTCTCCGGCATCTGCTCCAGCACATCCACCAGCGCCATCGAGTACCACCCCATGGCGCGCCCCCAAACCTCCGGGCTCAACCCCGTCTGCTTGTCCGCCCACGGCATCTGCTTCGACTCATCCCATCCATGCCGCAGCAGACCCGTCCCCGGCTCCCGCATATGCTCGCTCATTATCAGAAGTTGATCGGCCGCCGCGTCCACGCCGCCCTCAACCCCAAACTCCCGCGCGTACCCCGCCATAAACGGCTCCGCCATGTACGCTCCATCCAGCCACATCTGGTTCGGATAAATCTGCTTGTGCCAGTAGCCTCCACTCGCCGTCTTCGGCTGCTGCGCCACCTGATCGTGCAGAAAACCAGCCGCCTTGTAATAACGCGGCTGCTGCAGCACCTCGTACAGCACCAGCGCGCTCCGCCCCATCTCGATGTTGTCCAGCGAATGCGCATCCACCGGAAACGTCTTGCCGCCCGCCATGTGGATCGTCCCGTCCTTATCGACCGAGTGATCTACCGCTCCCTTCACGTACGCGAACAGTCTCCCATCTCCGGTCACCCGCCACAGCGCCGTCACGCCATCCAGCAGCACACCCTGCTCGTACGCCCACTCGCCCGGGCTTTTCACCGTGTCGATCCGCCCGTCCGGCCACTGGCTCAGCACGCGGTTGAGCACCGGATCGTTCACCGGCAGTCCTGTCGCCTTCGACTCCGGCTGCGCCTGCTGCGCGCCCGCCAATCCACTGACAAACCCGGCGATCACCATCGCCGCCACACAAAGACGCATGAATCCCTCCCGCCTGTGAGCATACCGAGCCCACTCAACTCTTACACATCCTGCCGTCCGCTCGCTCTTGCTGCCTCGAATCCCTCATTTCGAAATGTACGTTTTGCCGGCCGCGCGGACATTAGTAGACTCGCTCCATGGAAGAGTTTAGAAGGCTCGAGCGGCTGCCGGCATATGTGTTCAACATAACGACCGAGTTGAAGGCAGCAGCACGCAAGCGCGGCGAAGACATCATCGACTTCGGGATGGGAAATCCTGATGGCGCGACGCCGAAGCACATCGTCGACAAGCTGATTGAGGCCTCGCAAAAGACCCGCACCCACCGCTATTCCCTCTCCAAAGGAATTCCACGCCTCCGCCGAGCCATCTGCAATTGGTACAAGAGCAGGTACGGCGTGGACCTGGATCCCGAGACTGAAGCGATTGTGACGATCGGCTCCAAGGAAGGCATCGCGCACCTCTGCCTTGCGCTGCTTGACGATGCCGACACCGTCGCGGTGCCGAATCCCAGCTATCCCATTCATATCTTCGGTCCTGTGATTGCCGGATCGAAGACGCAGAGCATTGCCGTCGATGGCACCGACCAGGCCTCTCTGTTGGCAAAGCTGGATCATGACCTGCGCAAAATGGAGCCCAGGCCCAAAATTCTGATTCTGAACTTCCCTGCCAATCCCACCACCCAGTGTGTCGACCTGCCCTTCTTTGAAAAGGTCGTCGAGCTTTGCAAGGAGCTCGGCATCTACCTCGTGCATGACCTCGCGTATGCGGACTTGACCTTTGATGGCTACAAGGCTCCAAGCGTGATGCAGGTTCCCGGCGCCAAGGATATTGCAGTGGAGTTCTTCACCCTCTCCAAGAGCTACAACATGCCGGGGTGGCGCGTAGGCTTCATGGTCGGAAATAAGAACCTGGTAGCCGCGTTGTCGCGCATCAAGAGTTACTTCGACTACGGGACATTTACACCAATCCAGGTGGCTTCGATCGCAGCACTGGAGGGGCCGCAGGATTGCGTGCATGACATTGTCGAGATCTACAAGCACCGTCGCGACGTGCTTGTGCCCGGCCTAAACAAACTTGGCTGGCCGGTTGAGATGCCGAAGGCGACGATGTTTGCGTGGGCGCGCATTCCGGAGCAGTACCGCAAGCTCGGCTCCATCGAGTTCTCGAAGAAGCTGCTGCTGGACGCTAAGGTGGCGGTGAGCCCGGGAATCGGCTTTGGGGATCAGGGCGATGGGCACGTGCGCTTCTCACTGATTGAGAACGAGGAGAGGACGCGTCAGGCGCTCCGCGGAATCAAGCACATGTTCAAGGCTGGTTGAAGGCAATTGCGGCTCGCGGACAGATCAGGGAAAGCTTGAGTAATCGGGACGCCGTCTCCTGAGACAACATCCGCTTAACCAGTGCATCGCCCTGTTTGCAACAGTTGAGAGTCGCCTTCGTGACGGCACGTTATTCGCCAGTAACAGCCACGCGCCGAAGCATCGTGTCGAGTCTTGGTGAACTGCGGCCGATTCGATTATCTCCTTGACATTGCCGGTGCAGGGGTATTAATGTCCTGCTCTCTTCCCTAGGGTGTACCTCGACACCGATCGGCCCAAACGCAACAGAGCAAGGGGGCAATATGGGGAACTCCACAGATGAAGTTGTCAGCCTATTAACATCGCAGGCCGAAGCGGTTGCTCGTCTTGCACAGGATAGTGGCGGATTCTCCGCCGCATTCGCCGCGTTCGATTCAAAAGATCCCGACGGTTTCCGCTGGGTGCTTGAGCGCCTCGAACTTCTGCCGTATTGCGAGTTGATCTGCGAGTGGTTGCGGGTCAAGGTGTGCGTGCTGCGATGTAACGAGATCTGCCCCATTCGCGAGGGAGAAAAGATCCCAAGCCTCGAAGACTTTGCGCGCGCTGTCGCAAGACTTTCTGAAAACGAGGAAGCGCTGCGCCGGGTGATCGATGCGGTGAACTGCGGCGACGCCGACGCCTATAGCGCTGTCCTTAAGGATCTGAAGCTTTCGGAGTTCTGCTATGTCCTGTGCAACTGGATCTGCTCGGTGGGCTACCGTCGCGTGTGCGAGCGAGTGTGCATGGGAGAGAGAGTTCCCATCGCAGACCCTGTCGCCGAGATACGCGCGGCCGCAAAGGCAATGGACAGCGTGCTCTCCAACAAGAAGCTCGTTGCCGCGCTCAGTGACACTGCTGTTGCGATTCATTGCGAGAGATTGAGGTCGGCTATCGAGGAGGCCGGTCTTCTGCAGCATTGCGAGTTCATCTGTCACCTCGTCTGCTCCTATCGCCGCATCTGGGTCTGTCGTGAGATCTGCAGGGTTGCCCCGCCGGTTGTTGCGGGCATCTACGCAATCGAAGAGGCGCGTAACTTCGCGCTCGCACTGCGTCAACTCACCAGCCAGCCTCGCCTGCTCCGCGATCTCGTCAGCGCCGCGGAGAAACCCGACGCCAAGGCCTGGGCCGAGCTCATCAGCCGCGTCGGGCTTGGACCATATTGTCTGCAGGTGTGCGGTTGGGTTACGTCCAGGATCTGCCATGAGGTCTGCAGGTGTGTGTGTCCGCCGCCGGGATATCCTCCCATCTTTCAGAAGGTGGGCCTGTTCGAAATTTACGGTGAGATCGATCCGGCGACCGGACTCACGAGCACGTCGCAGCCGGTCATCGCCCCGTTGTATTACGGCGGTGGACCGAACTTCGCTTTCTTCCGCCAGTTGCAATTGGGCGGCTACTGCCCGATTTACTCGCCGTCGCATCCGGGCGTGCAGATGATGTACCGCTTCCTCTACTCGCAGGTTGCGACAACCCTGGCGGGAGCTATCTCTGCTTCGCAGACGACCATAACGGTGGCGGCAAGCGCGGCTCCTCCGCCAACCCCATTCGATATCTCCGTCTGCAATAACAGCACACCCAACTCCAATGAGACTGCGGAGATCATGACGGTTACGCACACGGCGGGCACGACTTGGACGGTAACCCGGGGTCAGAACTACTCGACAGCGGCGTCCGCACCCGCCGGAGCCCTGGTGGGTCTCAAACCAGCACCGATCACCGACAACTTCTCCAGCCCGGTTCAGATCGGCTTCCAGCCTCACATCGGTCTGTGGCCGAGCAATCTAGCTGGAGTTGCCGGCCCATTGATTTCGGGATGGACGGACGAGGTGTGGGTCGTTCCCAACCACTACCAGCCGCCTTATCCCAGCCCTGACCCCGGCACGGTTCCGCCGGATCCAGGTCCTCCGGCTGGCGGCTCCACCTGGTATCCGCCAAAGCACTACATAGCTCCAGACGTGAATGGCTGGGTTTTGATGGATGAGAATCTTACCGCCCCAGGGATCACAACGTTTCTGGGCTTTGACTCAACGCAGGTCGTTCCGGGAGGCTGCGAACTGGCCGTCGGCCCGTGCTTCGGTGGCCCAGGTGGCGCGCCTGCTGGAACGGCTGTGCCCGCTGCAAATCAAGGAGTCGGGACAGACTTAATGCTCATCTTCCAGGCGACCCGTGTTGGAGTCAGCCCAAGCGACTACTCCAACGCTCTGTGCAGGATCCATGTCAACAATTGGGCGGAGGTGAATAACTTGTGGCTCGTGCAGTGGGGTATCGGCGGTTGCTGCGATCCCATCGATCAGCTCCTCTCGGTGCAGTACACGGTCGACCACGAAATGATGCACTCCGGCGGTTGGACGCTGGAGATCACCAGTGAGTCGGGAGGTACGACATGCAGCCCGTCCGCACCAGGCGTGATCACTCCTGCTGCGGGTCCGCGGGGCGGTTCGGGGACCATAGTGGAGGACACTACCAGTTGGGTCAACTGCTCCTACCAGGTGTTGCAAACGGCGAGGGCGGGACTCACGACCGGCCTGGTCGATAATGATCCGGGGCCTCTCCAGCTGACCTTCTGCATTTGCGGTCACGGAGATCTTCCGGTCCCCGGCGTAAAGGCGAAGAAGCGCTGATGTGGAGGTTTTTCCTGGCCGTTCTCGCAACCTGGCGGGTAACTCACCTGCTCGCGAACGAGGACGGCCCGGCTGACGTGATCGTTCGATTTCGCGCCCTGCTTGGGCGGAGCATCTTCGGCCAGTTGATGGACTGCTTCAACTGCCTCAGTTTATGGATCGCGGCTCTGGCTGCTCTTTTCGTTTCACGAAAGCCTGCAGAGTGGTTCTTCTGTTGGCTGGCACTTTCCGGAGGCGCTTGTCTGCTCGAACGTCTCGGACAGGAGCCCGTCGTCATTCAACGGCTCCCGCAGTCGGGAGAAGGAGATACCAACGATGTGCTGCGGTCAGAAACGCTCGGAGCTCCAGAACAGACTATCGCCGGGGACAGGACAGAACGCCCGCCAGACAGCTTTCGGCAATAGCCGTGCTCAGACCCTCCGCACCCATCCTTCGGCGCCTCGTCCAATTGGGACCGCTCCGCCACCCACACCGGCAAGCTCGCTGACTACAAGCATCCATCCACAGTTGGCGACCCCAACGCCGAACTTAGTCAGCGTTCGTTATGTGGAGCACTCACCGCTCCGGGTGCGCGGACTCGTCAGTGGTATGTCCTATGAGTTTTCGGGCACTAGCGCTGTTCAGCAAGTGGATGTCAGAGACGCCTCATCTCTCTTGAACACCCGTTTCTTCCGTCGCGCTTGACAGGTGTCAGCTGCGACTTCATCCGGCGTTGTTATGCTGAGCCATAAGAGCGCTGCTATAAGTCCAGGAAGGACGAACAGTGCTGCACCCAACATCCGGGCGAAGCACTGTCTCCCATGCGCGGCCTGATTCTAGCTTGCCTTCAGCCACTTCACGACTACTCTGTCGTCTGACAGAATGGCTGCGGAGGTGAGATTTTTTCCTCCAGATCCCGTAATCTCCGTGATTGTTCCGCCCACCGCATTGAATGCATGGTCTTTGGTGCCGGCACTGCAATTCTGAAACACTACCGTCGAAAAAACCGGCAAAACAGATGAGATACCTTCCACAATCCATTCCGCAGAAGCGCCGATGTTCGTGACGCCGGCCGCCGGCGTGATACCGATGCTGGTCGCCTGATTCGTTGTCTTGTTCAGCATGGAGCAGAAGCCATGGTTCGGCTGTGGCGCACACACCAGCACCGTAAGGTAGTCTCCAGGTTTAATGGGGAAATTCGTTACCTGGATAGCACCCAAGGGATACCATTCGGTCCATACCCAGTTGGTGACGTTGTTTCCATTGACCGTGGCAGCGGAACCGGCCTGCAGCACCTGCCCGTTCGTAAAGCCATCGATTCCCACCCAGAAGCCCACGGTCTGGTTACCCGCAGGTTCATTGGGAATGGGCGTCACGTTGGGAATGAACCACTCACCATATACCGTGTTCACAGGTTCGGGAGGGTTATAGTTCTTGGTGGAGACCAGCACCACATCTCCTGCCCATCCGCTCGGACTGAAGTTTAGGGTTTCTACCCTCTTATCGAGCACCGGCCTTTTACGCTTGCTCATGATAGGGTCGATCGCGATCTCCGCCTTGATAAAACGCGGCTTCGATGCGAAGGCCGAGTCCCACAGCTTCCTCAGGACAGGTTCTCGTTCTCCGTCCGGACGGCGCGGGATTCCGTGTTTCAGCAGTAGCCGGTCGTCAGCCACGTTGGGATCGAAGCCCTCGGGAGGCGCATCGAACGCGACTACGTGTTTCAGCGTTTCTTCGTCTGACAAGTAGACCGCTTTCTTATCGTCTGACACGTTTGCCATTTTTTTTTCCTCCTCATTCTTCTCGGATTGCAACACGGCCGACTTACGATTCGTCATGATCGGGTCAACAGCTATTTCGGCTTTCACGAATTCAGGGTTCGAGGCACGAGCTTTATCTAGCAACTCCTTCACGCCGGTAGGTAGCTCTGATTGAGCCTCGGAGCCGGATGGCGTAGGAAATCCTTCTTCAGGTTTGTAATGCTTCAGCGTTTCCTCATCGCTCGTTTTGTCCTTGCGCTCATCCATGGCTGTAATTCGTATTCACAGGCTCAATCTTCCTGAAGAGCGCTTTGAATGCAGTAGCGTTTTGATGGCTCGCTCTGCTCTGCCCTTCACCTTGCGAGGAAGGCTCAGAAGATTGCAGGTCGCAGCTTTCGATCGGCATCCGCAATGATTCTTCCAGCAGATTAGCTATATTCGGTCCGCCCTCCCGTCCGTCCTTTCGTTCGAATAAGAGAGCGAATTGTTCCGCGGTCATTTCCCGGCTCGAGACGCCGTTCGCCGGGATCGGTTTCGTACGCACGCTGTGGTTCGTGTGCTGGCGCCGATCGTAAACAGCTAATACAGATTGGCATTCCCGGTTGAAAGCATCTTGAAACATTTCCGAGCAGCTCGATGCCGCCTCTCGGTCCACGCTAACTTCCACCAGTTGGTGCAGGAAGGACCAGGCGCCGCCGTTGCTTTGGATAGAGTCATCCGCGCGCGCGGTCCTCTCAGCCATTACATTCATTTGCGAATATTGCCTTCTGAATGCTGCATCGACGAACCAGTCGCAACAGCAATGCTCATCGTGCATCAGGCCCGTCTCGACCACGAAAACGCCGCCCGTACAAAGACCCGCTATCGCGCAACCTGCGGCATACTGCTTTCTCAGCCAGGGAAGAAACGCAAAATTCTTATGGATGGCTGCAGCAATGTCGCCTGCCATGGCCGGTATGATCGCCAGATCGACGGCAGTGATATCCGTAAGGGTAAGGTCTGGATTGACTAAAAACTGGTCGCCGTACAAATCTGTTCTAGCGCCGGCGCCAACGAGATGCAGGTCGAAAGCGACGCCCATACCTGCTTGGATCGATCGCTCATTTGCCAGGTGGAAGACCTTGAACAGACCCAGCACGCTGTCTATCAGGACACTGCCTTGCGGCACCAGGATAGCGACGTGGGTCATTATCTAAAATCCCTTGCTTGACCCGAGATCCCAATCACTATACACCCAGGAATCTGTCCGGTTCTTCCGTTCTTGCAACTTTCATCAGCATGAGCATACTTCCCATCTCGGCAGCGAATATCGGTGTCATTCTTCAACGGGCCGCAAGCCAAAGAACTAAAAGACGCACCTCGATAACCCGCTTGGAGCGGCTATCACTGCGCAGGTTTGGCTGGGAAAAATATCGTGAGATGGTGTAACTCGTGACTTATCCAGCGCGCGAAGATTGAGCCGAGCTTATCTTCTCGAACCAGAGCGGATATCACATTTCATTGCTGAACATTTTGCTTGACATTCGAACGAGAGGACGCCTAATGTCACGGCCTGATCGGCCCGGCCTGACTGGCTTCACGTCCAAGGTGTTTTCCCTTTGCCGAATCCCGCAAAGTAGACCAGAGCGGGTAACATCTCTTGGCCTCCTTCCCTTCCCTTTCTCTCTGAGTAATCCCTTTCTCTCGGAGTAATTGATATGGCTCCTAACCAAGGTAAAGCCAGGCCTCCTGGAAAAGCGGCGCCTGGTGTTCCTTCAGCGAAGGTGCCGGCAGCAAATGCGCCGGGAGCAGGAGGAGCCGGAATTACTCCGAACGTAGCAGCGGCGAAACGTGTAGCTGGAAAAGCTGCGGCGTCACACGGAGCGCCGGCTAATGTGACGCGGACAAATGCTCCCACGAAAATTCATCTTTCCGGTGTTGCCATCAAGACCGTCTTGACGAATCTCTCAGGACTCATCAAGAACATCATCCAGGCAAACCAACCGTCGGTTCCGCTCCCTCCAAAAATTCTGGGGACCTTGCAGCAACCGGACAACACATGGGGCAGTGATCTGCAGATCGAGGTTCTTCCTCCGCCGGCGGCGGGTGGCGGTGGCGCGCGCTCCTCGATATTCGGCGCAAGTACGTCGGGATCGCAGGTGATCGCGACCGGACTTACTGATTCCAACGGTAATTTTTCAATGGTGTTGCCCTCCGGTGTGGTGCTGCCTGCCGGTGCCGCACTGGCATTTCGGGTACGAGGCTCGTCGCCCGCAACCATCGTCCCCATGTCTGCGGATCCCAATCTCCTTGGGCCTACGGGTTATCTCGGAACGATGACCCTGCCGAAGCAGCTTACGCCCATTCCGGCCGAGATCTATCAGGAGTTGCAGCTAACGGTGTCGACAGGAAACTTCTCAGGCAGCCCCGCCGACGACACTTCGCCGCCGTCCATTCCCAGACTGACCTTAGGTGACGACACAGATTGCATCCGTGTGCTCGAGAACCAGGTTTCGTTTGAGCAGTATCCTTACGGGATCTTTTTCCAGTTGATCGCGCCGGCGTTATACACAGAAACTGAGACGCCTAACAAGGATCAGACAGGCGTGTATCAGACTGTCACGCGCACCGATACTCCAGCCAACCGCAGCCAATTGACGGGACCGATCAGTATCGACGAATTTCGTGAAGGCCTGCTCACGGGACCAGCGATTGTAGGTTCCCTGGGCCTCGGATACGTGCTTCGCTGCAGTCAGAATTGGAACTTCCAGGGCCTTGCGCTCGGCGACCTGGTGTACTCCCTTCCGCTTGCACCAGGTGAACAACAACAGATTGTCGTGGAGGAACAGACCACGACCTTATCGGTGAGCGAGACGGAATCCGTCTTTGGTGCCGCGTCGAGCCAGGCTTCGCAAGCGAGCGACGAGTCCACGCAGGCTAATTTCGAGTCCGCCTTCCGGCAAGCGGCTCAGGGTGGGAGCAGCTACACCACGGCTTCTGAAACCGGATCACTGAGCGCAGGCGGCGGCCTCCTCGGGATCCTCGGCGGACCAAGCGGCAGTTTAGGAGAGAGCGTCTCAGGTGGCTCGTCGAGTAACTGGATGGATGGCCTGCAGAATTACGCTACGAACGCGTCGCAATCGGTTCAGACCTATTCCGAACAGCAGTCGTTGTCGCAACGGCGAGCCCAGCGCACAGCCATGCGGATGGCCTCATCTTCCGAGTCAACCTCCGTCACAACCAAGACCATTACGAACCACAACAAGCTGCACGCTCTTACCATGCAGTACTTCGAGGTTCTTCGCCTCTTCGATGTGCGCACGTCTTACGACGGAGTAAGTCTGGTCTGCCTCGTTCCACTCGATATCGTGTGGTTCTTGCCGCCCGGCCAAAAAGAGCACCTCGACGACGTAATCACAGACAGCGACCTATCCAATGCAATCCAGTATGCAAGCCAATTGAACAGTGCTCTGCAGAGTATGGCCGCACAAGTCCAGATGGCCATTCCCTTCGTGTCCCTCCCGTTTCTGTTGTCATTTGCCCAGGCCACGATTGGCAATGTGAAGGCAGAGCTTGTTGCGGTGGTCAACGAAGCTACATCCCTCAACGGGATTTTGAGCGGTCTAAGCTCCAGCTATGCCATGCAGGCGAGCGAAGCGTCTCAATTGCTGGGTCAGGTCACGCAGGCCCAGACCGCGATCACCCAGTTCATGGGATCCTCGCAGGTGTCCGACCTTCAAAACGCTTTGGCATCTTTCCAGGCCAGCGTGGGTCTGGCTACAGCGTTATATCAGCAGCTGTCGAACCCTTCCGTAAGCGGCGGAATGACACGGCAGGAAGTGCTGGACCGCTACGCGGGGCTGCTCGCTCACTCCGACGTGCTTAAGGTGTGGCTGCCTTCAGAATTTGCGTCGGGCCTCACCCGTCTCGAAAAATTCGCCGCGGACCCCAGAGCATCGCTGGTGCTGGATAGCCTGGCAGAAGACGTGGTCCAGTTCTCCGCCAACGCATCGGTGCTTCCGTTCGACCACATCTACGTGGCGGCTGTCACCAGGTGGGGAACGCGACTCGGGCCGGTCGAGATGATTCCGAATCCTCCCGTCACTGTCCCTGGTCAATTCGATCCCAGCAAGGCGTACAAAACATCCGACGACCTCATGCAATACCTGCAAGGACAGCGAAACCCTGGGAACGCGACATCGTCGGTACTGCAAGCCTCCATTGCGCTTCCGCGGTCGCTCTCTCCTTCGGATGTCGTCGGATTCGAGATCACGCGCAACATGGACAGCTTCACCTATCAGCTGGCCACGCCGCTCGACCTGTTCACGTCGTTTTTTGGAACCGACGGTGCCCTTTGGCCGGCCGGTGTGTTAGCGGGCATCGGAGGCCTCATCGCGCCGCCGGTGACACCGCAGGCACACACCTACTCGGCGACACAATTGGCCAAGGAACTCGGGGCTCCCTACCTTTGGAACTTCCGTGCCGATCTCACCGCCAGCGTCAGTGGCAATCCGGAGAGCTACGTTCACCCGGATTCGAGCTTCATCGAGCTGCCCGCCGGGGTTTACCCGATCCCCGCAATGGAAGTTGCACCGCTGCTCAAGTATTCGGACCTGATTCTCATTGAGAACACGCTCCAGCACGTTCTGCGAAACATGGTGCGCTACTCCAAGGCGGTCTGGACGTGGCTGACCCCGGAAGAAAGAGTCATGCTGCTCGAACCTTATCTGGTTTCATTCCCGGGCCTGTCGAGCACGGTTCCGCTCCTTGACTGCATCGGCAACGTAGTCCTTGGATTCCATGGAAATTCCATGATGATGCCTTTCTCAATTCCACAGGCGTTGGGCGACACCCAGGGATGGCCGATGACCACCGGACAGTTGGAGGACTCCTTATTGCGGTTCCACCGCCAGAGCGCTCCACACCAGGTGAGCCGCACGATGCTTCCGACACGTGGCGTGCTCGGCGAAGCAATGCTGGGCCACTGCGCATCCGGCGAAAAGATCGATTTGACGAGATTCTGGAACTGGCAGGACTCGCCCGCCGACAGCGCACCGGCGATCACACCCGTAACGGTTCCGAACAGTCAGGTGTCCACCCTGGCAACGGCTCAGGCTCCCAATCAGTTGAGCGGGATGCTGCCGAATCTGATCAACAATACTCTGCAGGCCGCACCACAACAGCCCAATACCAGCCTCCTGCAGTCGCTGATCACGGCTGCGTTGGCCCAGAAAGGGATTGATCCCTCAACGGTGACCGGAGCCAGCCAGCTCGCGACGTTGCTCCAGAGTACGCAGACGGCCGCGAGCGCGGCCCGCGCGGATCAGCTCAAGGCCACAACGGACTTAACCTCGCAGGCCATCACAACTCTCGGCAAGATTGTGACCGGTCCAAGCTCTGGCGGCCAGGACGGCACCTCGAGCGCGAAAAGCGGCGACAGCAGTTCAGGGAAGTCCGACAGTTCAGGGAGTTCGGGCGGATCATCCACCAGCGATCTCCTGTCTGCGGTGCTACCCATCGTCATCGCAGCGCTGATGTGAACGGAGACGGATTATGGCCAGTCCAGTCATCACCTCCATAGCACCCATCTCCGGTCCGGGAACCGGTGGAACGATTGTTACCCTTACGGGAACCGGTTTCACTGGCGCGCTTGCCGTGGGCTTCGGCCCGACGAATGCCAGCGCACTTTCGGTGATTAGCGACACCACCATGGTGGCCGTGAGTCCCGCGGGGACAGGCACCGTCAACGTCACCGTGGTGACACCCGGTGGAATCTCGGCGGTCAGCGGTGCAGTCCAGTTCGGTTATGCAGGAGGCACGTCGTCGGATGGGTCGACGAGCTACTATGTCGATCCGGCGTTGACCTCGCAAATCGTCGGCAGCCTGGTGAATTTAATTCAGGCCAACAATTCGCCCGACGCGATCGCTGCCCAGTCCATCCTGATGCGCCGGCTTGCGCTCGAAGGCGATGTGGTCGGTTCGCGCATTCCGCCCCCCAGGAACATCTCGGAGGTCGGCGGCTATCTGAACCTGCTCGGAACGCTCGGAGAGACTGCCATGCGCGAGCAGGCTCTCGCCGGCATCCTCGGCGTAGCGGGTCCCACCCCCGCCCTCGGCTTCCAATCGGCGCAGCCCCTCTCGATGGTCAGTTTGACAAATGATCGGCCCGCGGGAACGGCGCAGCCGACCTTGCCCCTGTCGGTGCTGGTCCGCAGCGATTTTCTTAACCCGTTCCTTGCTGCCATGCAGACCTTACACGCGCAGGGAGCGACGCTGCCCTGTTCAGGGCCGTCCGCCCTCGCGCTGCCGCCCGGCGGCCCCGGCTCCGTGCTGCCCACCGACCTCCTGCTATATCTCGGTCGAGTGCTGACGCTTGCGACCACGGCGGCGTTAATCGCGCCCGGCACCGATCCGCTCGTGCTGGCGCGCCCGGCGGGCAGTGCGGTTGCTTTCGGGATCGCTGCCAATGTGCTATCACCAGGGACCGTCGCAGTCGCTCCCGCAAACTATGACGCACTCCAGATCAACGCCGGCGCCATTGCTCCGGCTTCACTGGTCGGTGCCGCCCTGGTAATGGTGGCGCCGCTGCTGGCAGGTGCTGGGTTCTATCCGGCCTCTCCATTTCCAACTCCCACGACCCCGGCCGACTCTGCCTGGGCCCGCATGACGAACATTACCGGACTGGTTCCCGGTACGACATCCTACGGCGACGAGCTGGCGCTGCTTTATCCGCCCAGCGTCATTGCTGCGAGCGCGCTCGCACCCGCGCTCGGCTATGTCTGGGACGGGACTACGTTCGCGCCGTGACACGAAGGGCCGGGCCGGACAAACGTAACAGAGTTTGTCCGCGTGCTGTTCGATTGCAGACCTTTACAGCGACGGCATCCCAAAGTGCGGGAACAGATCAGCAACACCTTTCAACGAATCCCTGTCCGGTTCGGGAGCATAGACATTCAAAAAGCCCGAGTCCGGAGAAGAGTTACCGGCATTCGGTGCATCCGCAGCCGCGAATACAGAAACAGATCCCCAGTCCCCATCGATGTCGATCGCAGAGTGAGCGTCGTCCAGCGCGCCGCCCTTCAGTCCGGAGAACTTGCCGTCGGCTCCAACGTAAAGCGCATCGAACCCATAACCAGCCCGGTGACCCTCTGCCGTCAGTTGGACTCCCCTCGTGAAGTACTTCACGATTGTGTGCCACTTCAGAACCGGACTGTCTTGCTGGCTGGTGAGAACTGCAATCAGGCGCGCCACATCCACCGCTGCGCCGGTCAGGCCGCCATCGCCGTCCATAATCTCCAGGTGGTATGTGCCGTAGTAAGTCGGTACCAGTTTTTGTCCCGGAAAGACGCTGCTGTACACCCTCAGATCGGGATCCTGATATCTCGCCTCTCCCGCCTCCTGGTCCGCTATCAAGGACTTCGCTCTGCGAATCCGCGTGATCTTTAGCGGATCGAAGAGATGTTTCTGGTACGCATCGATAGGCCGGCTTGTCCCGCGCAGTTTGTTCACTACCCTTCCCAGCAGGTAGTAGCCGCAGTTGCTGTACACGAAATGGTTTCCCGGGGAACTTACCGGAAGCGTCGCAATAAACGAATCTCTATCCTCCGCGCTCACCGGTAACGACACAGTCTTCCCAGCATTCTCAAAGGCTTTCTGCAGCTCGGAAAGACTCTCAAACGTATCCGTCGGGAGACCGCTGCTGTGCTCCAGCAGATGCCGAATCTTGATCTGGCTGAACTGCGGATCCTTCGGCCCGTGTCCGTCCGGAGTCTTCAAGTGCAGAATCTCCTGCATCGAGTCATCCAGGCTCATCTTTCCTTCTTCAATCAATTGCAATGCGGCGAGCGCGGTAATTGTCTTCGAGCAACTCGCTAGCCGAAAATGCGTCGTCGGCTCCGCCTCTGGCCACCCCTCCTCCGCCATGTTGAATCCGCGAGCGTAGACCAGGCGCTTCTTGTACACAATCGCCACAGCCGCCTGCCTGATAATGCTGCCGGTCATCGCGCCGCGCACATTCGCTGAAATCTGCGTCCCCGGTTCCGTGCCGGTCGCGCTCCACATCCGCGGGCGGACCTTGTCCTTCTCCACATAGATCGCCGAAAACGTGGAACTAAATACGTCTTCTCCCGCAGCCTGGATGCATATCGGAAGAAAGCCCTGAACCGTCACCCAGTCGGCGTAGTCCAGCGGAAATCCGGGGCCGGGTATAGCCGGCGTCACGTGAAACTTCCCTGCATCGCTGGCTTCATAAATCGAACAGAACTCGACCCTCTTGTTCAACGTCAGAAACACCGGCCGGCACCAGTTCGATTCCTGTGCAGCTATCCGTTGACCAAGCGTGTCCGCTGAATCCAGAAGCCCGTCATTGTTCCACAGCACCGCGTCAGCGCCGGTATTGTCATCCCACACACCGGCAAACCTCCGGCTATCTTCCTCTCCGTAGCTGGCAATGCACACCGGACGCAAGCCCTTCGTCAGAGCATGCGCATTCCTCCCCTGAATTGTCGTGAGACCAGTCACTGTCTTCGTGCTCATCACGAGTCCCAGAGCCGTCACCCCGACCGGCTTCCTCTTCTCAAATACACCGGAAAACAGCGCTGCATCCGCTGGCCCGTGCGCAGCAATCACCAGCGGGCTCCAGCCTTCGCTAGCCTGCTTATCGACAACGATCTGAAACTGCGCCTGCGACAGTGCCCAGAACGGTCTCTGCTCAGGATTCCTCGCGCGCTTGATCATCACCGCGGCATACAGCGGCGCGGTTGCATGACCATATTGGGTGAACGTCAGAACGGCGTACCCCTCTTGCGTCGCCGTCTCATACTTCGCAACATGCTCCTGCAGACCTACCCCTATCCACTGCTTGAGGTCGTACATGGCGATGCCTCCCGAAAGAGTGCGATCTCAACCACATCCCGGAGAACAGGCGCACAGTCTACTGCGGTCCCTGAAAAGCTGTCCGATTGCGTCGCATGGCGCCTCTATTGCAGGCGAAAGACGAGCGACACTCCGCCACGTCAACCATCACTGGCGCGAAGCGCATTTAGAAGGACGATTTACTTCAACGCCAGCGGGTGTTTGGATTCGACTCCGCTGAACTTGCTGACCGGAAACCGGCAGCCCGGATGACTTTGCAGGTGTTCGATGTGGGCTCGGGCGCCCGTGCTGGATTCTTTCAACGCTTGCACCGGACCATGGCAATATTTGCAGCGCATGAGCTCGTTGCGCTCCGTGAGCGCTTCGTAGAGAGTGCATGGCATCCAGCGGCCGCGTACCTTGACCTCGCACTCCGTCATCACCGGCGGTTTCTTCTTGGTAGCCATCGATTGGTGAGATGCGCAGGCTAAGGGCTACACCCTACCAATCTTGATAGATGACTGAGAAGATGGGGCTGGGGCCGCGATAAGCGCGCATAGCTCAGTTCGAGCCAAAGGACGTTTGCGGGATGCGAAAAGGGTTTACGAGAAGACCGAAAATAGAGGAGCCCGCGGCAAACCACGGCAAAAACTACATCACTCCGGGCGGGCTCGAGCGCCTGAAAGATGAGCGCCAATTTTTGCTCACCCGCGATCGCCCGGCTGTGGTGGAGGTGGTGGCCTGGGCTGCGGGCAATGGCGATCGCAGTGAAAACGCCGACTACCAATACGGCAAGCGACGGCTGCGGCAGATCGATGGACGGATTCGCTTCCTGTCCAAGCGCATCGAAGCCGCTGAAGTAGTCGATCCGGAGGCTCCGAGAACGGGCCAGCGCGCAACCAGAGCGTTCTTCGGAGCAACCGTGCGCTACGCGAATGCCGCGGGGGCAGAGCGAGTGGTGAGCATCGTCGGCACAGACGAAGTCGATCTCGACCGCAACCACGTCAGTTGGGTCTCACCCTTGGGCCGCGCATTAATGAAAGCCGCAGAGGACGACGAAGTTCTTCTTCATACGCCGGCCGGCACCGAAACCCTCACCGTCCTGGAAGTGCGCTACGAGCGCATCTCTGTAGAACCCTTCCGCGAACCACCTCAGACCGAAGCCTCGACAAAGAGACTTGATCACTGACATCAGCGCTATCCATTCGCACATGACCGGCCGAAGACAAAGTTAGTCCCGAGAACGCCCCTCTCGTCAGCTTTGATTCTCGACTGACGCATAATCGCCGAGCCACTCATGCAAGCGCTCGAGGAGCGAGTTGCCCTGTTGTTGCCAGTCGAGAATCACTTCCGGTTTCCCCATCAGCCGGCGCCACTTCCTGCAAGTCAACTTCGCAGATCAATGCCGTTTAGTTTCCTACGGCGTTGATACCTGCTGCACATGGTAAGGACCATAGTCGATGGTCAGGACCGCGGTTCCCCCAAAACGGATCGTGCTTTCGCTCCGGTTATGCTTCGGCAGCCAGAACGGCCCTGTCTTCGCATACGTGTGATGGATCTCTGTCTTCTTAATCCAGAACGACGGGTTCTGCGCCGGTTCCGCTTGGATCTCGGTGACGGCGTAGTCGTCAGCGTCGACGAAGATGGTCCCGCGGTACAAAAGCTTGGATTTGACCCTCGGCTCGACGTGCAACGCGTAACAGCGGCGGCCGGCGATCACCTGCTCGCCCACCAGGGAGAAGTTGTAGTTGGCGGGTGTCAAACCTGTCTGTGCCGGGTTCCTTGCTGCCTTCTGCTCGGTCTCGAGCAGCTTTTTCAAAACTCGATCGACCAGCAGCCCGGGGCCGTTCTGGGAAAGGACCTGAAACTGCTTCTCGGAAGGAGCGACAAAGCGCGCCTCAACGGTCATGCTCGCTTTCAAGGAAGGAACCCCGTGGTAGACGATTGTGTACTCGCGCTGCTCCGTGTACCCCTTGAGCTCTTCTGCCCTGCGGTCATTCTGCTCGACGAGCTTTCGCACGATTTCGTCGACAGTCGGACCACCAGCGCTCGGCGGCGTCACCGAAGAGCGCACAGTCGCTGCGGCCGCCGACCCGCTATTCTGAGCGGTCGAGCAAAGCCATGCTGACCCGAGGACTCCGAACACGAGAGCCCCCACAGCCAGTCGGTTCATTCGCTGCTTTCTATCCAATCTCCTCACAACCCTCCCTCCCCTTCGATGCACGTCTCGGCATCCAACATATTCGCGGGTCTTCGATCTTCGATGTTTCCTTATCACGAGCACCTTTCACCAGAGTCTTTGCAAGCCGCCCATTGCGGCTAGGGCACGTCCGCGTGCCATGGAAACGACAGCCATCGGAGGTTCGGTGAAAAATCGGGTCCTGTTTCAGAGTAAGTGTGGGAATCTTCGGCCTTTCTTCGAAACGGGCGTGTCCTTGCATGGCCATACGCGGCACTCATTCGAGAGTTTAGGGTTCCTGGGCAAGTTCCTGGAGCAGCGCAGCCTGACGCGGTCCTGGCTGGGGTTGCAGCGCGAACGCGGCCGCCGTAACACCGGTATAGCGCTCGATCTGCACCGCGCCTACTGGACACCGCCCCTTTGCGAGCGGCAGGCGTACGACCTGGAGTCGCGGCAGATCAGCAGTCTGGGGCTGCGCGCTATGGTGTCTCTCTCCGACCACGACACCATCGAAGCCGGTGCCCTGCTCCGTCAGCTACCAGACTCTCAAGAAGCGCCGATTTCCACGGAGTGGACCGCACCCTTCGGTAGCGCAGTCTTCCACATTGGAG
This sequence comes from Bryocella sp., assembly GCA_036273275.1. Classification (GTDB taxonomy): domain Bacteria; phylum Acidobacteriota; class Terriglobia; order Terriglobales; family Acidobacteriaceae; genus Granulicella. The sequence goes on along the minus strand of DASUHZ010000097.1, from coordinate 2,033 downwards.
TGCATAACCTGCCGCCAGGTACAGCCTCCTCGGTCCTCGCAGCTCTGCTGAACGCGAGTAAAGCAGCGACTGACTCGGAAATTCTCGATCTGCTGATCGAGTTAAGCCACATCCCAAACGTTCTGGTTGTATTCAATCATCCGCTCTGGAATCTTAACGGCATTCCCGCAGCTATCTTCCGGGCGGAGTTAATCCGCTTTCTGCATAGCGCCAACGGCTATTTGCATGCCTTTGAGCTGAACGGTATGCGGAGCTATCAGGAAAACCGCGACGTGATGAAACTTGCCGCCGAATGGAACCAGGTGCTCATCTCGGGAGGCGATCGCCATGGTTGCGAACCGAATGCGGCTCTGAACCTCACCAATGCCATCCATTTCTCTGATTTCGTCGCTGAGATCCGCGACCGCAGACAGAGCACGATTCTGCTCATGCCGCAGTACCAGGAGACCCTGAGCTGGCGCATGTACAAGAACTTCAGCCACGTCATAGACCACTACCCCGACCATCCTGAAGGCCGCCGGTTCTGGGACCAGCGCATCTTCCATCCTGATCTCGACGGCGCCATCGTTCCAGTCATCGACCTCTGGCACCTCGGCCCTCCAGGGTTTCTGAAGAAGATCTTCGCCATTTGGCTTCTGGGAGCGAGTCTTCCTATCCCCGCCGCGCTGAGATGTTCGAGATGTAGTCCTTCCGAAGTCCTGCACCCGATTGATACGTTCGGGCATCCTGCACGTGCCGAGAGCGCCATAGAAGTAGCGCAAGCGGAAGGTTCATAGGCTCTTCTGTTGACGCAGTTCTGGTGAATTGGATCCCCCCTGACCGTGAGGCGAACGCAGACAGCGTTTTTGATGAATGCTGGAAAACGCGCTTCTCGGAAGTGGTCAGGTTGAATTGAAGCCAAATCGCCGACGCACCCATTGAGGGATGATAGGTAACCAGAACTCTGCTTATCGTCACTTATCGCCTCCGCAGCTCGGAACCGCTTCTTCTCTTGCTAAACTCACCGAGAGCCCACCCTCCGCCGAACCCATGCAGATCGTCCAAACCGTCTTCGGCGTCTTCCATCACTTTGAACTCGCCCGCGAACTCGACCGCCGCGGCCATCTTTGCCGCGTCTACTCCACCTGGCCATGGGCGCGTCTCAGGCGCGAAGGCCTCCCGCACGAAAAGGTCGAAACCTTCCCCTGGCTTCACCTCCCCGAATACGCAGCCAGCCGCGCGCCCATAGACCTCACCTGGCTCCGAGACCCGCTCGGCTACGCCAATGCCCTCGCCTTCGATCGCTGGACCGAACGCCGTCTCATCCGCGAGATGAAACGCGCCCAGACAAAGATCGACGCCCTCATCGGCATCTCCGGCTCCAGCCTTCGAACCGGCGCCCTCGTCCAGCGCTCCGGCGGCATCTTTATCTGCGACCGCGGTTCCACCCACCAGCGCTACCAGGAACAAATCCTCGCCGACGAGTTCCGCCGCTGGGGCGTCGACACCCCGCCCTCCGACCCCCGCGACACCCGCCGCGAAGAAGCCATCTACCAGCAGGCCGACGCCATCACCGTGCCCTCCACCATGGCCGCGCGCTCCTTCGTCGAAATGGGCGTCCCCGCCGAAAAGCTCCACGTCATTCCCTACGGCGTCCGCCTCGAAAGCTTCCACCCCGTCGCCGACCCGAATCCAGCCGATCCAAATCCAGCCGACCCGAATCCAGCCTCTTTCGACGTCCTCTTCGCCGGCGCCGTCGGCCTCCGCAAGGGAGTCCCCTACCTGCTCGATGCCTTTTCCCGCCTCCGCCACCCGCGCAAACGCCTCCGCATCGTCGGCGCAATTCAGGAAGACATCCGCTCCACCCTCCCGCGCATGCCTATGGAAAATGTCGAGCTCCTCGGTTCCCTTCCGCAGGCCGAGCTCGCCCGGCTCATGAGCCACAGCCACGTCCTTGTCCTGCCCAGCATCGAGGAGGGCCTCGCGCTCGTCCAGGCTCAGGCCATGGCCTGCGGCTGCCCCGTCCTCTGCTCCACCAACACCGGCGGCGAGGA
>DASUHZ010000096.1:0-5426 GCA_036273275.1 Bryocella sp. | reverse complement strand
GAAGGCTCCGCCGGAGAATGCAGCGGGGAATGAGCCGCCGTGATCTGGGTAGAAGTTCATCTCCAGTGAAGCCATGTGCGGCTGCACGAGGACGTCAGGCGTGCGGACCTGCGCGTGGATGTCGGCGCGTTTGCAGTTGGCGGCCTGTGATGGGTCGAGTGGCTTCGGAAGCTGCGGGTTGGGGCCGGTGCCGTTGGCACAGGGATCCCGGCGCCGTGGGTCGCGATGGCCGCCCATGTAGTACCAGGGCCAACCGAAGAAGCTGCCTTCGGGGACGCTGGTCACGTAGTCGGGGACGAGGTGGTTGCCGAGATTGTCGCGCTCGTTGACGGAACACCAGAGCTCGTGCGTGTCGGGATTGATGGCCTCGCCAACGCAGTTGCGGATGCCGTGCGCGTAGACCTGCTCGAATTTGCCATCGGGCGTGTACTCGAGAACGTCGGCGCGGTGGAATTCGCGGGGGTGGGTGTCGGCATCGTCGACGTTGGAGCCTGAGCCGACGCTGACGAGCATGTGCTTGCCGTCGGCGGTGAAGACGACGTCACGGGTCCAGTGGCCGCCGCCGCGAAGCTGCGCGTAACCGGGGATGTCAGGGACGATGGTCTGCGGGCCGCCGCTCGCGTGGAGGTCTCCGGAGTGGTACGGGAAGCGTGCAATCGTAGTCGCGGTACCGACGTAGACCCACTGTGGGTTCGCGCCGAGCGGGTAGAAGGCGATGCCGAAGGGATGGTCGAGCCCGGTAGCGAATTTTTCGATGGTCTGGGCCTTGCCGTCCGGGCTGAGGCCCCGCAGGACGAAGACTGTGCCGGCCTGCGAGTCGGCGAGGAAGAGATCGCCGTTGGGCGCAAACCGGATGAGGCGCGGCTGAACAAAGGTGCCTTCGGCGGCCTGATGGGTTTCGCGCCGGCTTTCGCTGCGCTGCATAGGTGTGGAATCTCCCCCGGCGTAGAGCGTGACCTTGAAGCCGGCGGGAGCGGTGGGCCAGGCGTCATGCGGACGCGGAACGACGCTGGGCCCGTTGTCGACGGCTTCCGCGGGGTCAGGCGTGGGCAGGTCGGCGAGGGTGATCTTGTGCCGAACGCCGGGCTGCTGGTGGGCGTAGTCAGTGAATGCCGCCTGGCCGGTGAGAAGCGGCTGCTGCTGGGCGAACGCGGTGAGAGCAGCGCTGCAGAGCGCAGAGCAGAGCGCGGAGACGAAGACAAGACGATTCAACCGGAACATCCAGGACCTCGCTGGTTTTCTTCGGAAACAGGTTTGAGAACGGACCTACTGCTTCGACGTTGTGGAATTAGATGTGGACTCAGGATCCAAAGCCGTAGACGCGGAGGCTGCTGACGCTGGATCGTGCGCGGAGAGGATAGCTTTGAGCTGATCGAGCGTAGCGGAGGCGTGGAGCAGGGCGCGGCCGTCTCGATGTTGCAGCGTGGCGGAGTCGAGCACCTGGCGAAGGGCGATGTCGGCGGGCCCGCGTGGCGGTTCGGCGGTGGCGATGCCGCGAACAATCGCGAGCAGAGCGTTGAGCGCGTTGACGGTGCGCTCGGCGTCCATGGGATCACCGGCGAACTCCTCCACGCGAAGCTCGGCGGAGCCTCCGTGCAGCGGAACGGCAGTGATCCAGCGGATGCTGGCGACGAGGTCGCTCTCGGACGAGACGGGAAGCTGCACTCCGAGAAAAGAGATTTGTCCGTTGTGTGCGAAGGGCAAGCCGATGTGTCCAATGCCCCAGGCCTGTGCGAGCAGCGGAACATTGTGAAAGCGCGCCGCGAGCAACGACGAGCCGGGCGAGCTCACGGCCGAGGCGCGAGAGCGATCGATCATCGAGTGAATCTGCTCAGGCGTGGGCATGTTCGAGGCTGCGACCATATCGAAGCCGAGCTGCGCTACACGAAGCAGCCGGCCTTCAATGGGAATGGTGTAGATGATCTGGCCGGCGTAGGTCTCCTGCGACCTGGCGATGCTGGAGAGATATTGCGCGAGACGGCCGCCATCGAAGTGGCCGACGAAGACCTCGGAGTAGGCGACGGCGCCATTGGGGCCGTGCGGGTTGGGCATGCGGTGAAGTGCAAAGGCAGCCGCCTCGAGGTCGTGCTCGGGGACGATCCCGGTCTGGTCGATGAAGCGCTCGAGGTCAGCGCTGCGCGGGACCTGGGATTCGTCGAAGTGCGTGGCTGCACGCAGAGGCTTGAGATTGACGTAGATGATCGCGTCGCTCTCGGGCAGAAGACGGGCGGCCTCGGGCGGAGCTTTGGCGCGGAGGTAGAGCGCAAGGACAAGCGCGCCCAGAACGGCGAGCGCGATGACGAGAGAGATCCAGGTGCGTCGACGCATCAGCAGTTGAGATTAAGTCTACTCGCGAATGGAGAAGGTGAAGATTTTGCCTGCGTTGGAGATGCCCGGAACGTTGGAGGAGCCGGGCGGAAGCACGCCGTATTCGCCCTTGATGATGTCGACGGGGACGGTGAACTCGTACATCTGCGGTGCGACTTTGTGCGCCGTGAACTCAACCTCGTCGCGGTCGGAGCCGGTGGTGGAATGGAAGAGTCCGCCGGTCTTTACGCGGAAGTCGCGGCTGTGCGAGTGCTGCTCAAAGCGAAGAAAGTCATACTCCTCCGCCTGTGTGCCGGCGGGCGCGTAAATGAGAATGTTGACGCCGGTGGGCAGGCTGAGCGGCGACTGCGGCCCGTCGAGGTGACCGTTCATGTCCTGCTTCACGAGGCCGTCGGTAGCGGCATTTTTGAGCCAGCCGCTGGACTTGAATTCGACGCGCTCAGTTTTCAGCGGCAGCCACTCGCCGGTCTTCTTGTCCTGGTAGTAGACCCCGATTTCGTCGATGCCCGCGGCGAGCGGCGCAGGAGCGATCTTTTCCCTGGCGTGGAAGACCAGACCGGCGCTGCGGGCCTGCATCGCGGCGATGACCTGTTGCGACACGCCGGCATTCTTGAGAGAGATGAGGTCGTCGGGTGTGGTGTCATAACGGCCGGGCTGGGTCTGGATGGTCTGAATGATGACGGTGTCATCGAGGCCGGCCTTGCTCATCTTGACGATGGTGTCGTTGTCGAGGAAATGGGGCTTGGAGACGTCGTTGGAGGGCTGAGTGGGTCCGTCTTCGGTGGAAGCCGCCTGTGCCTCCAGGGAGCGGGCTGCCAGGCAGATTGTGCCCAGAAGCAGGGCAAAAGCGGTCAAATACCTGAAACGACGCCAGCAACAACCCGCCATCATGCGGCTCATCCTATCACTCCTCTACTTCCGTGGCGGCGCGCTCTTCCGCAGCGTCCGCGCGGTGTGGTACACAAGCAAAGCTGTTTCGATCGAAGGCCGGGCTGGGCTGTATGCGATCTCTCCAAAGGAGCTCGTGCTGTGTTCTTGAACTCGATCCTCGCCGCAGCATTCGTCACCTGCATATTCGTCCCTGCCGCCTCGCAAAAGCACGAAGCTGCTCCCGTCCCCATTCCGGGCATCTCGCTGCCAACCATCAAGCCAGGCCTGTGGGAGGAGACTCTAACCATCCCTAACTCTTCGACGATGAAGACCCGCTCCTGTGTTACAGAGCAGAGCTATCAGAGCACGTTCGGCAAGATGCCGCCGGGCTGCACCGTCAGCAACGTGAAACAGTCGGGCAACACGATCGCTGCGGACCTGAGCTGTTCCATGCAAGGTGTCAGCGGAAGCGGCCACATTCAGGCGCAGTTGCTTGATCCCGGAACGGCGCACACCTCGATAACCTACACCAGTTCCGTACAGGGGCAGACGATGCAGGGCTCGATGTCGACGGATGCGCACTGGATCAGCTCGGATTGCGGACATATTCCTCCCGGCGAGACTCGCGACGTGGACTAGTTGCGAGGCGACGTGGGTGAAGTGGTTACCGCTTTCCGCAGCCGGACGGCTATGGTAAAGTCATATTCAGCGCTGCGCATTCTGGCAGCGCGCTGTGCTGTTTGCGCCCGTTCGGGTATCTGCCGTATGGGTTTGTGGAATCAGGCTGGCGTAGCTCAGCTGGTAGAGCTCCTGATTTGTAATCAGGCGGTCGGGGGTTCGAATCCCTTCGCCAGCTCCAGTCCTCCGGAGCGACTACGATCGCGAAAACGGTGCAGAGAAGAGTTTGGTTGTACTGCTTGTCAGGATTTCTCCTCTCAGAGTGTCCTTAGCCCACAGCCTTCCGGTAGTCAGCGCGCGTTTGGCTCGCGTGAACAACCGGCGCGCCGGGCAGGATTCTCAGGGAAGATCAGGGCAGGCAGACAACAGGGCACAGGTGGCCGAGTGGTTAATGGCAGCAGACTGTAAATCTGCCGCGCAACGCGCTACGGAGGTTCGAATCCTCCCCTGTGCACCAGTTTCGTAGGGCGGAGGACCAGATGAGCAAGGGTCCTTCGAAGATGGCACCCGCCAGCACCGGCCGCTTGGTGGTCGCGCTGGTGGTTCTGGGCGTTCTGGCGCTGCTGGTGTGGCGCACGATCGACCCGGGAAAGATTCAGCAGCTTTGTTTTCTGCTGCTCGGGTTTTTCGCGGCTCGTGTGCTGATCGGTTGGCAGCGCGCGCGTAAGATGGAGTGATGTAGCGGTAGCCTCGGGTTTAGTCCAAGGTGAATCGCGACATCGATTCATAAGCTGATGTAGCTCAGTGGTAGAGCACTCCCTTGGTAAGGGAGAGGTCATGGGTTCAAGCCCCATCATCAGCTCCAGGTTTTCAGGCGGGAGTAACGGTAGTCCCGGACTTCAGTCCGGGATAGAGTCACAGCCCGCAAGGGCGGGAGTAACTCAGTGGTAGAGTCACAGCCTTCCAAGCTGTTGGTCGCGGGTTCGATTCCCGTCTCCCGCTCCAGATTTTGAATAGGCAGTCCGGAGACGAATGTCGCAACCACAACACACAGATTTCAGTCAGGTGGATCGCTCGCACGCACTCTATGAGCGTCCCCCGGTGATTATTGCCGATGAGCCGACCTTCCGTACCGTGAAGTCGGCGATTGAGAGCTCATTTGCCGCGCACAATGTGGAGAAGTTTCTGCGCTCGCTGGATCGCGCGGGCCTTCGTATCCGCGACTTCGAGTCGGTGCTGACGGGCGGCAAGCTCGGCGTCAGCACAGCGGTTGAGTACAACAAACTGACGGACGGCGACCAGGGACAGATCCGCGAGTTCTATCTTGCGTCGCTCGAGCAAGTTGAACCGTCGCTGCGCGAGAAGTATTTCAAGCTCTACGCCTATTACTGAGGCATGGAAAAATCAGCGAGATTTCTGAAGATTTAGTTGAATTCGCCGGGAGTCCGGCTGGATACAGGAGAAGTTAGTCATGGCGAAGGAAAAATTTGATCGCAGCAAGCCGCATGTGAACGTGGGAACGATTGGCCATATTGATCACGGCAAGACGACGTTGACGGCGGCGATCACGAAGGTGTTGTCCAAGCACAACCCGAAGAACAGCTTCCGTT
>DASUHZ010000095.1:0-31308 GCA_036273275.1 Bryocella sp. | reverse complement strand
ACCCGACGACGCAAATAGCTTTGCGGCGTGAACAACACAATCCTCCGGCGCGGCCCCGCATGGCATCCGATTGCCTGTAGGAGGGCCTATGAAGGTTTATCAACTTGCGGCCATCTTTATCGTGGGTGGCTTCGCCGGCCTGGCCGTCGCCCAGAGCACACCGCAGCAAAATCCCACAACCCCGAGCATGCCGGACACGACCACCGTGCCGAGATCTCCCACAACGCCCACAATGCCAACCAGCCCAACCACTCCCACCTCACCGATTACGCCCACCACTCCAACGTCACCCATTACACCTACAACGCCGACAACTCCGGTCTCGCCGGTCACACCAACGACCCCGGGCACAAACCCGGCAACCCCGGGCACTTACCCTGAAACAACAAGCCCCTCCACAACGGGCACGAGCGGCAACACGAAAGGGAACTCGAACACGCAGCGGCCTCCGTCTGGCGCACCGGGCACGACCCCGACATCGCCATCCTCGACCACGCAGCCTCCTGAATAACTGCAGGGATCCCGACACTCGTATTACGAAACTTCTCCAACCCGGCGCCAGCCGGGTTTTGGAGTTTCATAGTTCTTCGAATGCCACATTACATCCAGCTACGACGCGTCTATGGTTTGGCTACTTTGTAGCATTTGGCTACTTTGTGGCGCACAAGTAAGCTGGGACGACAACATGCTCAAGGTCCTGATCACGATCGACACCGAAGCGCATCCTATCAGCCGCAAATGGAGAGAAGACCATCTTGCCGCTGACATGCAGCGCGATTTGTACGGTCGGGTAGACGGCCACGAGGTAGGACTTGAGTACCAGCTGAAGACGTTATCGCAACATGAGCTGAAAGCCAGTTTCATGGTGGAGAGCCTGTTTGCCGCGGTTCCTGAGATTGGCGAGCAGCCGCTCCGAGACATCGTGCGGGCGATCTCTTCTGGCGGACACGATATCCAGATTCATCCTCATACCGAGTGGGTGTCGAACGTTCCCGGTATCGGGGTCCCTGCCCGGAGCCATCTGCTCAGCGCGTATTCGGCTGGAGAGCAGGAGGCGATTATCCGATTTGCGGGCGCGCAATTGGAGCAGGCCGGAGCTCCTCGTCCAGTGGCGTTCCGGGCGGGTGGATTTGCGGCGAACGCGGACACTCTTGTTGCGCTTTCACATTGCGGCATCCGCTATGACTCCAGCTTCAATCGGACGTATGGGCAGAAACGGCGCATGTCTCCGGCACCTAGATCCGCGGGTCATCTGACGAACTATAACGGCGTGCAGGAGCTGCCGGTGGCGGTGTTTGAAGATTTCGTCGGGCACTTCAGGCCGGCGCAGCTATGCGCGTGCAGCACGGCGGAGATGATTCATGCACTGCATACGGCGGAGGCCTCGGGCTGGGAGTATTTCGTCATCGTTTCGCACTCGTTCGAGATGCTTACGAGACGACGCCATCCGACGAAGCCGCCGGTGATCCGATGGGATGTTGTTGAGCGTTTCGAGCGGCTCTGCCAGTTTTTGGCTGGAAACCGGCAGCGCTTTCAGACAGTCCGGTTTTCGGACCTGGACGACGTCGCGGCGGTTCCGTGTGCGAATGGTGCGTATCGCGATATCAAGGGCAAGTTCACGAATACGGTTTCGCGCGTGATGCAGCAGGCGGTCAGCAGAATTCAGACTTATTGAGCCAGATCGATTTTCGTCTGTTTCTTTCGTGTGCGGCGTGACAACCGGTGAGCTTTGCGGAGCTATAATCGCGAACGTTCCTTAACTCGCAGGAGGCTTGAAGTGAAACGGATCGCTGTGCTCGCTACACTTGCTCTTACCTTTACTGCCGGGTCCGCATTCGCCGAGGCGTTTACCGGATGGGTTTCTGACGCCATGTGCGCCAAGAATCCGGACAAGGTCTCCAGTGCTGACCACGCTGCCTGCGCGAAGAAGTGCATCGAAGGCGGATCACCTGCTGTGCTTGTCGTCGACGGCAAGGTCTATCAGGTGTCGAATCCTGACATGCTGAAGGACCATGCCGGCGAGAAGGTCACGGTTGACGCGACCATGGACAACGGCACATTGACCATCAAGTCTGTCAAATAGTCTGTTGTTCGGTTACGCAGAGAAGTATTCAGCGCTCAAGAAGGCTGACCACGTTGCCTGCTTGCCGCCGGACGAGGCGAGCTGTCGTCGCCTTCAGGCGCGTGCGATGGCGCTGCGCTTGTGTGTCGTTACGGCCTGATGCCTGCTATATACGGCCTGATGCCTGCGATGTCGCTGCTCCAGCAGCGCAGCGTCTCCCTGCGTAACACTCGTTCACGCAACACGGACGCGAATGCGTGAATTGAGGACAGGTCTGAGGGAAAGAAGGGGGAGTCGATGCTCCCCCGTTTTATTTACTGGAAGTTGAGAAGCCGGTCGAAGAAGGAGCGGTAGCGACGGAGCGCCTGGCGAAGATCTTCGGTGGAGACGTTGTCACCGCGATCCCACTGCTGCTCAAGCTTCGCGCGCTCGTCGGCGAAGAGCTCTGCGATACGCTTCACCGCGCTTGCAACCAGTGCATCCGCTTCTTCGACTGCCTTGCGCGGTTCGTCGACAAACATCCCCTGCGCTTTGTCCCAGCGGGTGCGCAGGTCGCGCGTCTCATTTTCCGGGAAGAGGGCTGGATGCGCCTCAGTGTTGGAGGACGAGCTGGTCACGGCCGGGAGAGCCGTCGCCCCTGTCCGCAGGTCAGGGAAGTTGGGATCCCGTCCTTCATCGTTTGCATCCGGTCCTGCATCGTTTGCATTTGAAATCTGCGTCGGCCGCGGAGAGTTCGCGATGTCGGCGGTAGTGAGACGTTCATCCGTTACGGTCTGGCTCATGGAACACTCCATTTGGGGGAATTCATGCGAAAGGCGGGAGGGCTCTGCGCGTCGCCGTCGATCGGCACATGCAGATGAGATGCCTGATCTGCCCCGTCATGTTCCGTTCATGCGGGTTGTCTTCTGTGCAGATTTCACCGCGCTCTGATAGGCTTCCGGCGGTGTTAAAAAACAGTCTGGAGGTGTTCACTATGGGGCACGGGATTATTGTGTGGATCATTATCGGTCTGCTTGCCGGCTGGATCACCGGAAAGCTAATGAAGGGCTCGGGTTACGGTGCGCTGATGGACATCATCGTCGGCATTGTGGGCGCGCTGATCGGTGGATTCATCGCAACGCATCTCGGATTTGGCGGAGATCATGGTTTGGTGATGTCGATCATCATTGCCGTGATCGGGGCTGTGGTTCTCACGTTGATTCTTCGTCTTATCACCGGCAACAGATCGTCCAATCTATAGCTGCGGTGCGGCAGGCCCGTTCCCGCGCCGGCCGCACTGCACCTCCATCTCAGTCTTTCGCAACTCATTAGCTGGAGTTGTGCGCAATTCTGTGTGTGTGCGTGCCACGCATTACGCCTGAACCTGCATCGAAGAATGACTGGAGGGACAAAGATCGATGGATCCCAAGGTTCTTATAGCCATCATTGTTGTGCTGGCGATTATTGTGATAGCGGCTATTGTGATCTCCCGCCGCCGGCATAGATCTACACATCTCAAACAACACTTCGGACCGGAGTATGAACGTGCGTTGCAGCAGCATGGCGATGCCTCCAAGGCAGAGGCTGCGCTGGCCGAGCGTGAGGAACGTGTTCATAAGCTGACGATTCGTGAACTGCCCGCCTCAGAGCGCGCCGCTTATGCCGATGAATGGGCGGCTGTGCAGCGGCGGTTCGTAGACGACCCGTCCATGGCGGTGAATGAAGCCGATCGTCTTGTGAACCGCGTGATGACGGCGCGCGGGTATCCGATGGGCGATTTCGATCAGCGCGCCGAGGATATCTCGGTGAACTACCCGACCGTGGTTCAGAACTACAGGTCGGCACGCGAAATTGCGGTGCGCCACACCGGCGGCCGCGCATCGACGGAAGACCTCCGCCAGGCGATGGTGTATTACCGGTCGCTGTTTGATGAGCTGCTTGGAACTACAGCGGCGGCTTCCTCTGACCCGACGGTACTTCGCCGCGCGTCGTAACAACGAACTGAAAGTCAAGGAGCCGGTTCCCGTCAGGGGCCGGCTCTTTTTCATTTTGCACAGGAGAGATCGACAAATCCATTGTTGAACTCTTTTGGGTGAATGCCATGTCGCCCTGCCTTAAACTCCAGACAGGCTGCGAAGGGGATTTTTCGTGAAGAAGTTGATGCGGTTGGCTGTGGGGCTGGGAGTTTTGATGTCAGTGCTGATGGGCGCAGCTCTGCATGCCCAGGACCTTACCGGCAACTGGCAGGGAACGCTGAAGGCAGACAAGGATTTGCGAATGATCCTGGTCGTGACGAAAGAGAATGGCAGTTTGCAGGCCAAGCTCTACAGCATTGACGAAAGTGCACAGCCGTTCAGGGTGTCCTCCATCTCGGAGGATGGCTCGACGGTGAAGTTCGCGAACGAGCTCAACGGGACGACCTACGAAGGCAAGTTGAATGCGGCCGATGACACCATTACCGGTACATGGACACAGGGCGTTACGTCACTGCCTTTAATCCTGTCGCGTCCGACGAGGGAGACGGCATGGGAGATTCCGGCTCCGCCGCCCCCGCGCAAGCCAATGGCCGCTGACGCTGAGCCTGGGATCGAAGTCGCCACGATTAAGCCCAACGACAAAGACGGCGGAACAATGCAGGTGCTTACGTTTCGAGGACGCCATCTGATCACCGTCAACTCGTCGTTGGCTGACCTGACGATGTTTGCGTATAGCGTGCAGCTGAAGCAGATCGCAGGCGCTCCGGACTGGATAGAGAAGGATCGATACGATGTTGACGCGACGCCCGATGTGGAAGGGACACCTACAGCCGATCAGGTGCGCATCATGATCCGGAAGCTGCTCGCGGACCGTTTTCAGTTGAAGTTTCATCATGAGAAAAGGGAGCTTTCGGCCTTCGTCCTCACCGTTGGAAAGGATGGTGCAAAGCTACAGCCGACGCAACCGAACGGTAATTTGCATGGTGTCGGCATGCAGGCTGCCGAGACCGGCGTCATGCTGTTTGCATACAACGCACCCATTTCGGACTTTACAAATTTTCTGCAATCACTCGTTCTGGACCGGCCTGTGGTGGATCAAACTGGCCTGACCGGAAGGTACGATTTGAACGTTACCTTCACGATGGATGACTCCATGTTCAACGGCGACCCGCCAGCTTTTCCCAAGCCGGCGGCTGGTGTTGAGCCTTCACCGAACCTGTTCGAGGCCATCCAGGAGCAGTTGGGATTGAAACTTACCCCAGAGAAGGCGCAGGTCGATGTGCTTGCCATTGATCATGTCGAAAAGCCGTCGGCCAACTAGATTGGCATCGCCGGCAAAGAGCCGGTAAGTCAGAGCCGAGATGTCCTCGTGCAGAATGAACTGGAGAATTCAAGAGGATGAGTTTGCCGGAACATGCAATGTTTGCGCCGTCGCACCGGATTCACTTTATCGGGATCGGTGGGATTGGGATGAGCGGGATTGCGGAGATTTTGCTGACGATGGGGTATGCGGTTTCGGGATCGGATTTGAAGGCGAGTGCGGTCACGGAGAGGCTTGCCGCGCTGGGCGCGACGATCTATGTGGGGCACGCGGCGGAAAATGCGCGGGCGTGCGATGTGGTGGTGACGAGCTCAGCCGTGGCACGGGATAACCCGGAGGTGTTGGAGGCGCGCGCAAGGAAGACGCCGGTGATTCCGCGGGCGGAGATGCTGGCGGAGCTGATGCGGCTGAAGTACGGGATCGCTGTGGCCGGCATGCATGGGAAGACGACAACAACGAGCATGATCGCGGCGGTGCTGGCAGGCGGAGGGCTGGACCCGACGGTGGTGGTAGGCGGACGCGTGGACTCTATGGGGTCGAATGCGCGGCTGGGACGTTCGCAATATCTTGTTGCGGAGGCGGATGAGAGTGATCGCTCGTTCTTGAAGCTCAGTCCGGTGCTGGCGGTGGTAACGAACCTGGATCGCGAGCACATGGAGGCGTACCGCGATATGGAGGATGTGGAGGCGGCGTTTGTGGAGTTTATTGACAAGCTGCCGTTCTATGGCGCAGTGACGGCGTGTGCCGATGATGCGAGGTTGAGGGCGATTCTGCCGCGGGTGACGCGGAAGGTCTACACGTACGGGGTGAGTGAGGGCGTGGACTTTCGCTTGATGGCGAGAGAAGTGAATCCGATCGTCCGTAAACCCACATCTCCGCGAGATGTGGGGCACCTGGCTGAGACTTCTTCAGATCCGCATGCGACATTTGAGGTCAGTGCGCAGGGGTTGTTGCTGGGGCCGTTCGATCTGAACGTCCCGGGGAAGCATAATCTGCTAAATGCGACGGCAGCGGTGGCGATCGGAGTGCAACTGGGCATTGCGCCCAAGGCGATCGCGGAGGCGCTGCGTGGATTTCGCGGCGTCGACCGCCGATTTCAGATTAAGGGCAAGGTGCGCGGCGTGACGGTGGTTGACGATTACGGGCATCATCCTACGGAGATCAAGGCGACGCTGCAGGCCGCCAGGGAGTGCGGGTATAAGCGCGTGCTGGTGCTTTTTCAGCCGCATCGGTACACGCGAACCCGAGATTTGATGGACGAGTTTGCGGGCGCGTTTGGAGACGCGGATGCGGTGGAGGTCCTGGATATTTACGCGGCAAGCGAGGAGCCGATCCCAGGGGTGACGGGTGAGGCGCTGGCGCGGGCGGTTCGCGGGGAGAGAGTTGAGTATGCGGCCAGTGCGGATGAGGCGGTGGGCCGGTTGGTGGCTCAGGCAGGCGAAGGGGATTTGATCATGACGCTAGGGGCCGGAAGTGTGTCGCAGACCGGGCCGGTGGTGCTGGAGAGGTTGGGAAAGGCGAGTGGTCGGTAGTTAGTGGTTAGCAGTTAGTGAAGTAGTGCTAGACTCTTGCCGCAACTAAAAAGCAGGTGATTGCGGGAGCGTGCTCAATGCGGTGGAGTGTGGTGTTTCTGCTTTCGTTGGGCGTGAGTGCGGTGGGCCAGCAGGCAGCGCCGGTATCTCCGCAGGCTGGATCCGTTTCAGCGCAGGGGGTGCCCGCCCCACAGCATCAGGCGAACTTCGATCAAGAACGGGTGCAGGCGGATGCGCTGTATCTTGCGGGGAAAACGCTGGACGCTCTGCCGCTATACGAGGACCTCTGCAGGCAGGACCAGACCGTTGCGGTGTTCGCGGAGAGGCATGGGAGCGGGCTGCTGGCCAAGGCGGACATCACGACCGACGCCAAGGAGAAGAGTGCGCTGATCGATGCGGGGCTGGCGGAGATTGGCAGGGCGCAGTCGCTGGGCGACAACAGCCCGTATGTTGTATCGGTGCTGAACGCGGCTTCGAAGACGCCCGAAGCGGCGGCTATGAATGCGCCACTGGGCATGCCTCCGCTGACGGTGGGGTACACGCATGTGGCTTCACAGAAGGCACAGGCGTTGTACGCGCAGGCGCAGCAGGCGTTTGACCAGAAGAATTATGCGGCGGCGGCTCCGCTGTATGCGAAGGCGAGCGAGGCGGATCCGCAATGGTATATGCCGGCGCTGAACGCGGGTGATGCGTACTTTCACCTGAAGGATTGGAAAAACGCAAATTTGTGGTTTGGAAAGGCCGTCACAATCGACCCGGACCGCGAAACGGCATACCGGTACTGGGGTGACGAACTCTTTGCCGCGGGCGACAGAATGGGGGCGAAGTCGAAATACGTCGGCGCGATCATTGCAGAGCCGTTCACGGGAACTACGTGGTCGAAGCTCGAGGAGTGGGCGCGGGTGATGCGGACCCCGTTTGTGATCCCGCGGGTGAACCGGCCGGAATTCACCACGCCAAGCGGGAAGCTGAAGGTGGACACGGCACTGGAGAAAGAGGCTGGCGATGGACGGTCGTCATGGCTGGTGTATCAGCGGGTGAGGGTGTCGCACGGGGCTGCGGCGGCTGGACAGTTGCGAATGGCCGGCGCGTCGGGCGCGAACGGACAGTTCACACCGAATGGGTATGTGCATACGCTGACGGAGGAGATGGATGCGCTGAATGCCATGCTGGCCGATGTGCAGAAGAACATGGCGGCAGGAACGGTAGCCGAGGCCAGGCTGGATTCGGGAATCAGGGCAATGCTGATCCTGCAGAAACATGGGCTCCTGGAACCGTTCGTGATGTTGAACTTCCATGATGCTGGTCTGAGGCATGGCTATCCGGCGTACAGGGCGTCCCACAGAGATTTACTGGTGACGTATCTGAACACCGCGGTGGCGCCAGGAGTGGTGCGGTAGGGAAATCTCCAGCGAAAGTGGTCAGCGGGCCGGATTTTTCGTCTTACGAAAGATTGCGGGGGCGCGTTTCACTACTCTGACCCGAGGGTTGCAGTTCCTGCGGGGGTACCCGGGGCGAAGGACGCGTTTTCCGAGCGGGTTGCGCCGTTATAGTTGGGAAGGCGATTTGTCCGCGGCCCTTCAGGAAGACTGCTTGAGCTGGGGCCGGCCGGAGTTAAAGATGGGGTCAAAACGCGGTGCGGGGGTGCTGGATACGCCCGAGGAGGAGTCCACCAACGAGGTGGAAACGCCGCGTCGTCGGGCTGCACGGGTCGCGCGGAAGGCCAGTTACAGGCAGCAAGAAGACCCGGTCCCGGACGATTACGCAGACGAGTATGACGAGCCGGCGTTTAAACGCCAGGGCGGATTCAAGGGCGGGTTCCGGCTAAGGGTCCGCAAGGGGCTGCCCAAAAGCTGGATCGGACGCGGGCTGTTCGCGCTCGGGCTGCTAATCGTCATCGGGGCGTTTTTCGCCGCTTTTGCCATGGCCCGCAGTGCGCTGCTGCACGACAGCCGGTTCGTGATGACGACCTCAGAGGATATTCAGATTGTCGGCAATCACAATGTCACGCGGCAGGAGGTCCTGAGTGTATTTGGCGCGGACCTGGAGCGGAACATCTTCCGCGTGCCGCTGAACGAGCGCCGGGCGGATCTGGAACGGCTGCCGTGGGTGTCGCATGCGACGGTGATGCGACTGCTACCGAACCGCATTCGCATCGCGGTGACCGAACGAACTCCGGTAGCGTTTGTGCGGCATGGCAGCCAGATTGGTCTGGTGGATGCGGGTGGGGTCCTGCTGGACATGCCCCAGGATGCGGCGGGGGATCCACACTATTCGTTCCCGGTGCTCACCGGGCTGTCGGTGAGCGATCCGCTGTCGACGCGTGCGGCGCGGATGGCGATTTATCGACGCTTTATGCAGGAGCTGGATTCGGCGGGACAGAAGAACTCGAGCACGATCAGCGAGGTGGATGTCTCGAACCCGGAAGATGTGAAGGCGGTGGTGTCCGGCGGCGGCAGTGACATTCTGGTGCACTTTGGGGACGAGGAGTTTCTCCATCGTTACCAGGAGTTTGAGCAGCACCTGCCGGACTGGAAGCAACAGTATCCGAAGCTGGCCGCGGCGGACATGCGCTATGAGCGGCAGGTGGTGCTGGAGATGCAGCCGGGGACGGGCGTTCCGCTGAATGGAGACGCGGGGGGCGCGGCCGCTTCGGGGAATGCCACGCCGGTGAGCGCTTCGAGCGCACCCGCGGCTCCGCCCACGGTTACGGCAGCTCCCAAGGCCCGTGTCCATCCCACGAAGGCGGCAGTGAAACCGATGCCTAAACGGGTTTCTCATACTTCTGCTGCAGCGGCGAAGGCGACGGCTACAACTTCCGCTGGAAAAGCGAAGACCGGCAATGGCAAGATATTTGCTGATCTGGCTGCGGCGCGGCGAGCCCGAATGGCCCGAGGGAAACCGGCCGCGGCATCGGGGGTTACGGCCCAATGAATCCGAAAAACGAGAGCATCATCACGGTGCTGGACGCCGGCAGCTCAAAGAGCTGCGTGATGGTGGCTGAGTTGGCGGATGGGGTGCTTCGCTATCGGGGGCACGGGATTGAGCCTTCGCGCGGGATGCGAAAGGGCGTGATCTCGGACCTTGGGCCGGCGGCGGCGGCGATCAATGACGCCGCGCTGACCGCAGAGCGGGCGACGAAGGCCCCGATTGAGACAGCGGTGGTGGGCGTTGGAGGGCCGCATATCCGCGGGATGAACTCGCAGGGCGGCATCACGATGGGCTCGCGGATGAAGGAGATTACGCGCGAGGATGTGAGGTCGGCGATTGACCGGGCGCGGTCGATTGGGCTCGCGCCGGACCGCGAGGTCCTGCACCTGCTGCCGCAACAGTTCATCCTGGACGACCAGGCGGGGATCCATGATCCGGTGGGCATGGTCGGCAATCGACTTGAAGTCTGCCTGCATATGTCGACCTGCTCGGGCAGCGCCGCGCAGAGCGTGATTACGTGCGCAAACCGCGCAGGGCTCGAGGTTGTGGATACAGTGTTCGAGGGTTTGGCGTCGGCCGAGGCCGTGCTGAGTGCGGATGAGCGCGAGCTGGGTGTGTGCCTGGCGGACATCGGCGCGAGCTCGACGGAGCTGGTGGTGTTCTTTGAGGGCTCGGTGGCGCACACGGCGGTACTGCCGATTGGCGGCGATCACTTTACGAATGATCTAGCCGTTGGCCTGCATGTAAGCGTGGAAGAGGCCGAGCATTTGAAGCGGACGTGCGGCAATTGCGTGGTGACGGCTGTGCCGCAGTTGAACGAGATTGAAATTGGCGGTGATCTGGCGACCGGCGGAGCCGCGGCGCGAGTGGTCCGGCAACGCTTCCTGGCAGAAATTCTGGAGCCGCGGGCGCGCGAACTGCTGATGATGATGCGCGACAACCTGCGCGCTGGCGGAGTGCTGGAGGCCATGGGCGCGGGCTGCGTGTTTACCGGCGGCGGAGCACACATGGTCGGATTGCTCGATCACGCGGAGAGCCTGTTGCGCGTTCCGGCCCGGATTGGCTACCCGGTGCCGCTGAGCAGAATGCCTGCAGAGCTGGCGCGGCCGGAGTTTTCGACGGCTATCGGGATGCTGCTGTACACGCATCGCACGCAGGTGAGGAAGGCGAGCGAGGAGCAGGGGCTCCGGCAGAAGCTGAAGTCGATCTTTGCGGGAAGTTTTTGAGGCCGAGTCACAGGTCAGCGAGTTAGCGGGCCCACGTCTCAGGATCGAGATTGTTCGGCCCTGCTCAGGACGGGTGTGGTGCCCGGTACGCCTGCAGTTAACGCTTTAGGAAAACTTCCGCTCCAGGAATATTTCATTCAGGTCTTTCATGTGCTCGCGTGTGAGGCTTTGCTGGCATCGCGCTATTGCGGCCCCTGCGCCGGTTCCTCCGCCGAAAGTATCGCCCAAAGCTAAGCAGGTTTTGTCGAGATATGTGCGCCATGCGGCCTCAGCCGTGGTGAAGTTCCTCGATGGCAAAGGGTAGACACTGGGATCTTCATCGGATGGCAGAATGGAAAGGGAAGCGCTGAGGGCATCAACGAAAGCTTCGTAGTTGTGTTGTGTGATTGCTTCGTCGGCTTCGTGGCAGCGCGTGTACTCTGCGTTTGAGAACTTAACAAGATACTTCGCGTCATCGCATGCTGGGCCTGGCTTCCGGGACAGTTCGACTTTGAGGATTTGGCGGGCGCGGTTCTCGAGCGGGGAGACCTGGGCGAGCCACTTGTCGTCGATGCTATCGGCCGGGGTCTTGCTATGTTTTGGCGCGGTTGGAGTCTGAGCGAGCAGTGGCGCAGCTGCTAGCAAAATAAGCAAAGTGAGTCGGAACATGGGTGGATTCTATAGTCCGGCGTTGGGGCGAAGAGCAGTCGCGCGTCTTAACGCGTGATCTCCCACCTTTCACGATGAGGCGGTGAAAGGGATGGGCCACCCGGTTCGTGCTTCCAGCGATCAGGCAGGTAGAATAACGTTCATGTTTCGTTGCAGGACTGCCTTTGGCATTGCCCTCGTTCTTTTTCTGCTCAGCTCTGTTGCAACCCACGCTCAGGTTGGCGTTTACGCTACGGCGAACGGTGCATGGTTCGGAGGGGTGACCTGCCCGTCCTTTGCCCGCCCCTGCGCGGAAACCGATGGCAAGGTGAAGCCCTTTGGCAGCAACTTCGGGGCCTATTATGACTTCCGCACGCTAGGTCCCATCCGGCTCGGTGTGGATGCGCGCGGAGCGGTCGAGAGCTCGAACAAGCGTGCCGACAGCTCGGCGGGCGGACCCGGTATTGTGAAGAACTACGAGGCGCTTGGCGGGGTGCGTGCGTCGTTTCATACGCCGATTCACTGGCTTCATCCTTATGTCGAGCTTGCCGGGGGATTCGCCCGCAACAACGCAAGCGGGCTCTACACGAACACAATCACGATTAACAACAACGTGGTATCGCCCCTTACGCAGAGCACCTTTAACCCAGCGACCTACGCCAGGTACGGGCTCGTCAAGGGATTTGCGGGCGTGGACGTTCCTCTGCTGCCGTACCTGAGCATCCGCGCGATCGAGCTTGGTGAGGGCGAGGCCTTTGGATCGACTCCGACCTTGCAGACGACGACCATCACGACTTCGGGGTCAACGACGACGTCCACCACCGTGATCAACACGCGCAGCCCGGATACGCACGGGATTCAGTCGATTGGAGCGGGCATCGTGTTTACCTTCCCGGTCGGCAAATAGCTGGGCGGAATGCGGTGCGAGCTTCGGATAATACGACTTTCGTTCGATGGGTTCCGTCTGCATGGGTGTTGACCTTAAAGTCAGTGTCCTGAACTCTAACAAAGGTGCGACTACGTCTATTTCGAGTGTCGATTGTCTACTCCTGTGCGGGCCGCTCGGTGAATCGCGCGGTCACGTCAACAGGCGCACTCGGCTGGTCGTCAACCTGCGTGCGATTGAGCTCGGAGCGAGCGAAGCGTTCGGCCCTCCCAGCCACAGCATCCAAAGTATTGGGATTGGCGTCGTGTTCCACACGGCGCGCGCCAGCCGGTAAGAGACTCAGCGAGCCGGCAGGTACGAATCCAGCAAGATACGAGGCAACGCGCTTTGTTCGGGCGTTTTCCTTTCCCTCATGCAGAATCACAACAGGCGACCCCCAACGCCTGAGGAGGCCCGCGTATGTCCAATCAGCCTGAGGATGCAATTCGCATCCACTACCACGATGAAGCGCAGCGGAATGCGCGCATCAAGGTGATCGGCGTGGGCGGCGGCGGCGGCAACGCCGTAAACCGAATGATTGCAGCGAACGTGGAGGGCGTGGAGTTTATCGCGGCCAACACCGACGTTCAGGCCCTGGAGAGCTCGCAGGCGCCCGTGAAGCTGCAGCTCGGCGTGAAGCTGACGAGCGGCCTGGGAGCGGGTGCAAACCCGGACATCGGCCGCCGCGCCGCCCTGGAGGATTCGGACAAGATTATTGAGGCGCTCGAGGGCGCGGACATGGTGTTTGTGACCGCCGGCCTCGGAGGCGGAACAGGCACGGGTGCAGCACCGGTGATTGCCTCACTGGCGAGCGAGATGGGCGCGCTGACCGTGGCGGTTGTGACGCAGCCGTTCAGTTTCGAAGGCAAGCGGCGCATGAAGCAGGCCGAGCGCGGCATGCAGGAGCTGCTGGAGTCGGTGGACACTCTGATCGTCATTCCCAACGAGAAGCTGCTGGCCGTTGCGCGGGATGCGGGCTTCTTCGAGAGCTTCCGCATTGCCGACGATGTGCTGCGGCAGGGCGTGCAGGGAATTTCGGACATCATCACGATTCCGGGCGTGATCAACCGCGACTTCGCGGACGTGCGCACGACGATGGCCGGGATGGGCTACTCGGTGATGGGCACCGCGGTGCGCAGCGGAGCGGAGCGTGCCAAGGAGGCTGCGGCTGCTGCGATGGCCAGCCCGCTGCTGGAGTCCGGTGCGATCGATGGCGCCAAGGGCATTCTGATCAACATTACGGGTTCGAGCAACCTGAAGCTGAATGAGGTGTTTGAAGCATCGACGATCATCCAGAACGCCGCGCACGAGGACGCGAACATCATCTTCGGCGCAGTGCAGGACGAGTCGATGGGCGACGACGTGAAGATTACGGTGATTGCGACGGGGTTCCGCGAGGAGATGCCGCAGCGGCGTGAGCGCATGCTGCAGGGCGCAGCACTACCGGCATCGCGAGTGGAGCCAGTCGCGCCGCCCGCGCCCCCGCGGATCGCACAGCGCCCCCAGCCTACGCCGGCTCCGTTTGCGAGCGAGATCTATGCCTCTGTTGAGGAGCAGGAAGCGCCGCCCGCAGTGCAGGAGAAGGCTGCGCGCAAGAAGGGTCGTGAAGAGAAGCGAGAGTCTGTGATGTCGGTCGTGCCGCCGCCGGAACCGGTCGCGGTTCAGCCGCCACCACCACCTCCTCCTCCAGCGCCGGCGCCGGCTGCGCGCGCCGAGGAGCGATCGCGTGCGACGTCGCGTGTAGAAGAACCGCTGCGCATCACGCCACACGATGACGAGCCGTTACGCATTACGCCGCGCACGGAAGAGCCGTTGCGGATCACTCCGCCAGCCGAGCCACTGCCAGAGCCGGCCCGGTTGAAATCCAAGGAGCCGCTGCGGATAACCCCGCCGCGCGAGCCGGAGCCGGAGCGCGTGCATGGAGCCTATGTGCCCGCTGCCTCTGCCGAGCCGAAGCCGGAGTTGGTGCCGGTGCCAGCGTCGGTGTTCGATGACGACTTCTTCCGCAAGTCCAATGACGAACTCAGGCCAGCGCCCGAGCCACGGTCGTGGGAAACGCCACGGGAGACACCTCGCGAGACGAGAGAGCCTTTCCAAGGCCGGGAAGCCGATAATTCGCAGGAGATGGAGACTGTCGGTGCGCAGCCGAAGACCGAGACGCACTGGCCGGAGGCAAGGATCCCGAGCTTTGCGGGGTATGCTGGAGGAAGCTCCTCGTCATCTGATGAAGACGAGCTTGATATCCCAGCATTCCTTCGGCGGAGCCGGTAGTTGCACAGTTTCAGCAGTTAAGAAGGATGAGGGAGCGGGCGAGAGTTCATGAATCAGAGAATCACAGGGCTAACTCTTAGTCTGCTGGCCGGCGCGGGCGTGGCGCTCGCATCTACGCAGCATCGCGTTGTTCACCACAAGTCGAGAACACATGCAGTGCGGGCCGCCGTGCACACTCGCCGTTCGCATACAGTGGTGCAGCGAGTTGTGATCCACGGGCACGTGCACTATTACCGGCGCACGCTGGTGTACCGACCGGCAGAACGGTTCACGACCAGCAGCTTCGCTGAAGACCTGACGATGGGCGACGTGACCGGCGGTGAAGACCCGACGGTGCGCGCCGCGGCCGTCGAGGCGCTGGGCAACATGAACGGCACGGTGCTGGCAATCGACCCGTCCAACGGGCGCATCCTGGCGATGGTGAACCAGAGGCTGGCGCTGAGCGCGGGCGCGGAGCCGTGCTCGACGATCAAGGTCGCTGTCGCGCTCGCCGCGCTGAAGGAAGGGCTGGTCAAGGCGGATACGCCGGTGAACCTGGGCGGCCATTATTCGCTCGACCTGACGCACGCGCTTGCGAAATCGGTCAATCTGTACTTCGAGGTGCTGGGCCGCGCGATGGGATTTGAGCGCGTGAAGCACTATGCGAACGAATTTGGGCTTGGCGAACTGGCCGGATACAACATTCCCGGCGAGCAACTGGGGGTTTATCCGGATGTGGAGCTGCCACAGTCGGAAGGCGGCGTGGGCAGGATGTGCTCGTTCGGCGAGAGCATTTCGATGACACCGCTGCAGCTCGGCGCGCTGGTTTCGGCGATTGCGAACGGCGGCACGCTGTACTACCTGCAGCACCCCACCACGCCCGAAGAGGTTGCGGCGTTTGAGCCAAAGGTCAAGCGCGAGCTCGACATCCAGAATGTCATTCCGGAGATTCTGCCTGGCATGCGCGGAGCGGTGGACTTCTCGAATGGAACAGCGCGATCGCTGCATGAAAACTTTGAGCAGTTTCCCGTCTTCGGCAAGACGGGCACGTGCTCGAACAATGGCACACGTTTCGGATGGTTTGTCTCGTATGGCCAGGCGCCGACGGGGCCCATCGTAACCGTAATCTTCCTGGAGGGCGGACGCCCGACCTTCGGACCGAAGGCCGCGGAGCTGACAGGCGAGTTCTATCGTGCGATGTACGAGCGGAATTACTTCGCCCCAAAGCCGGTTGAGCCTGCGCAGTCTGCGATGACGACTGCGACAGGGAATTAGTCCGCTGGTCCAATCTGAGAATCTGCTTCGTTCCGTTATTGCCTGCATCTGAGGGACAATGACGAGGATGGAGATTTTAACCGCAGCGCAGATGAGTGCTGTTGACCGCGACTCGAACGATCGCGGCGTTCCGGTGCGCGTGCTGATGGAAAACGCGGGCGAGGCTGTAGCGCGGTTCTGTCACGACTATTACACCGGACTTGCGGTTGTCGCGCTTTGCGGCAAGGGGAACAACGGCGGCGATGGAGCCGTTGCGGCAAGGATCCTGGCGGAGATACAGACGCCTGTGCGGGTGGTTCTGCTCGGCTCATTGGAGGACACGCGAGACGAAGCGGCGGCCGCGTTTGCGCGCGCGAAAGAAACGCAGGGGCTCGACTTCATCGAAGCGAAGGACGAGGCCGCACTGCGCGCCGCGCTTAATGGTGCCAAGCTGATTCTGGATGCCGTCGTGGGAACGGGGTTCAAGCCTCCGCTGCGCGGGCTGGCTGCCGCAGCGAGAGATTTGATCGCTGGAATGAAAACGCCGGTCGTCGCGGTCGATTTGCCGAGCGGATGGGACGCCGATTCAACCAAACAGACGTCAGCCGATGAGAGCGGAAAAGCGCAGGCCTTCCGCGCGGACGCAGTCGTGACGTTCGTCGCGCCCAAGATGGCGCATGTATTTGGGCACTTGACTCCGGGCAAGACGTTCGGTCCAGTCAATGTCGCGCCGATTGGAACACCGCTCGAATCGATGCCGGCCCACACGGAGCTCAGCTGGACGGGAACATCGAAGCGGATCGCTGAGCGGCCGCGCGACGTGAATGGCAACAAGGGACGCTTTGGGCACGTGCTCATCGTTGGCGGAAGTCTCGGCAAGGCTGGTGCGCCTTCGATGGCGAGCCTGGCGGCGATGCGCACAGGCGCTGGGCTGACGACCGCTGCGGTGCCTCGCTCGATTCTGCCGACCGTCGCCGGAGTTGCGTCCGAGCTGATGTGCACGCCGTTAGGGGAGAACGATGGGTTGACCCTTGACCAACTTCAGGAAGAGCCGCTGCAGAAACTGCTGAAGGGAATAACTGTTGTCGGCCTTGGGCCTGGTCTCGGACAGGAAGGAACGACGCCGGAGTTCGTTCGTGCGTTTGTGCAGAAGATCGCGCTTCCAATGGTGCTCGACGCGGATGCGCTGAATGCGCTTGCGGACAGGACAGAACTGTTGAAGCGCGCGACGACTCTCGATGAACGGGGCAAACGGCGCACGATTGTGCTGACACCGCATCCGGGCGAGATGGCGCGGCTGGTCGGCTCGAGCGTGAAGGATGTCGAAGCGGACCGCGTGGATTTGGCGCGTCGATTCGCGAGGGAGAACGGAGTCACGCTGGTGCTGAAAGGATGGCGCACGCTGGTAGCGCATCCCGACGGCCGCGTTGCGGTAAACACCACCGGAAATCCAGCAATGGCGAAGGGCGGAAGCGGCGACATCCTCACTGGAATTGTCGCGGCGATGATTGCCCAGTATCCGGAGCGCGTGGCGGAGGCAGTGGAGGCTGCGGTGTTTCTACATGGGTTGGCGGCAGATTACGCAACGCTCGCCCAGGATGAGCATACGGTGCTTGCAACGGACACGATCGATCATCTCTGGAAGGCATTTCGCGCGCGTGTCGAAGACGACGATGGATGCACATGGATCGCGGGACTCGCTGCGCCGGAGATCCGCCGGCATGCCTGATTTCACACGCGAGAAGCGCCTGCGCACCCGCAGCGTCGACGGGACGATTGCCTTGGGCGAGATGATGACCGAACTGCTGCGGCCGCCGAAGCTGGTGCTGCTGCGCGGCGATCTCGGCGCAGGCAAAACGACGCTGGTGAAGGGTATCGTGTCCTCGCTCGGCGCGGGAGAACCAGACGATGTTGCCAGTCCCACATTCACCCTGGTGCACGAGTACAACGGCCGCAAGCTTACCGTCTATCACCTGGACCTGTATCGGCTCGAAAACGATTCTCAGCTCGAGGCGCTCGGGATCTCAGAGATGCTGGAGCGGCAGGATGCGCTGGTGCTGGCCGAGTGGGGCGAGCGCTTTCCGTCGTTGGTGGCGCGTGCCGGCGCCGAGGTGACGATCGAGATCGGTGAGAACGAGACAGAGCGTCTGCTGATGGTTCGCTGGCACGATTGATCGGCTGAGCTGTTAAACACGCCGAGCGCCGAGGCGGAAAGTGCATCGCCGCCGGCGCTCCTGATAGCGGTGCTATGTGGTCCGTTAGGCGCTGTGTCTCCAGTCGGCATTCGTACTTGCACGGATGCCGATGAAGGTCGGAACAAAGACGGTGAGAGCGGCGAAGGTTGCGATCAAAAGTTCGTACACACGTGTCTCCTCATGGCGCTCGCGAATGCTGCGGCGCTGAACCCGATTTGGGGTTGTCGTGATGTTCATCAGTGCGGGCGGTGATGAGGTCCTGACTCAGCCGTCACATTCACTGGCATAACTGCAGTGGCCCGTGCGCTGAATGCTTATCCTGCGGATGCTGCATGTCAGCGCCGTGTACACATACCCATACGGAGCAGATCGGCAGAGAGTTCCGTAAGATTAGTATATTTCGCACAGTCGTGCCGATAATCGGCACGACTATTATCTGATTTCTTAGGGAATTCTATTAATACGATCACT
This sequence comes from Bryocella sp., assembly GCA_036273275.1. Classification (GTDB taxonomy): domain Bacteria; phylum Acidobacteriota; class Terriglobia; order Terriglobales; family Acidobacteriaceae; genus Granulicella. The sequence continues at coordinate 12,559 of DASUHZ010000095.1, read as the reverse complement.
TGCGCCGATTCGTTCCCGGTTTTCTGAATCTATAGATTGCGCAAAGTTCATCGCCGGTTGAGCCATACTCTTTCTGCTGTGCGATGGCCGCGAGATCCGCGAGATGGTCCTCTGCGGACATCGGCACTCGTCCCAGCCACAGGCGTTGCAAGGCGGGGTGCTGATCGAGAAGCGAGTCGTGCTCGGCATTCACGTAGACAAGGTCGAAGGGCCTGGGTTTCTCGATGAGGTCCCTTTCAACGTGGCTAAGAAACCGGCGAAGCAGTCGGTCTTCAAATGGATGAAAGAGATGCGCGAGGGTTGGCTCTGTCGGTAACGGCGCCCGCGTTGCATCCGCTTGGTGTAGCACGATGGGCGCCAGCATCGCTGATTGGGGCGCGTTCTCGCACACTGAAAAATTCCTTCGTGCGATGTCAGCGAGCATTGGATTTAGCTCAATCCCTTCCACGCGCAGGAAGGGGTAATGCGACGCGACCAGCATTGCGCGGCCTTTGCCTGCACCGACATCGAGGAAGACGGTGCGCTCGATGGGCGCTAATGGGTGCAATTCGCGTAGCCAAAGATCGAGCAATGCACGGAGGATGCTGGGTGCTATGCCGTAGTAGGCGGTGAGGTCGGTGTGCTGCACCGCCGTGCCGCGCGCGATGATCTTGCCGCTGAGCAGGCCCGACGTCTCAGTGCCATGCGCGACATCGAAAGGATGAACCGCTGGCTTGCGTGCAGGCATCAGGAGTGCCGTTCGGTCAGGATCGGGAAGAGTGCAGGAAGCATCCTGACTTCTGTGTGCGAGATCTCCGGCAACCCGGCGAGACGATTTTCAATCTGCGCGCAGAGCTGCGCGTTGCGAGTGTCGTCCGAGCTGGGCGCGCGCAGAACGATTTTGGCGACGTAGCGGGGTCCGACGCCGCGCACTTTCGCACCGGGAGCTTCCGCGTCGCGTGTGAGTGAGGCGGACTGCACGAGCCCAAGATCCACGACGTTGCGTTGCTGCTGTGTGTCATAGCAGTCGCGGAGTGCGTGCACGAGATCGGCGTCTGTCATTGATGTTAGCTGCTGATGTCGCGATGGTAGCGGGCGCAGTTGTCCAGATGTTGGATGCTGCGCTGTCGCCATGCGTCTCGCGCGGAGGCGTGTGCGTTCTGGCGGTAAAACAGGAGCCATGTCTGGCAGCCATCGAGGTCCGCTTTCTCCTTTTCGGAAGCAGTGTCGATCTGCTGCTTCAGCGCGGACAATGCCGGTTGGAACTGATCGTCCGCAGCGTCGCGAAGTCGGGCCGCTTGATCGAAGGCCTGCCAGGCGGGCGATTGTGGCACTGGCCCGACGTTGACCGGAACGGTCGTTGGCGCGACCACGCGCTGTGATGCGCGATGCATGCGCACGAAGTTGTATACGCCGAGCGCGACGATGATGGCGATGAGAACGTAGTGGCGTGGGCGAAAGCGCATGGTGAGCTCCGGGCTAATGTGTGCGCTCGACGAGATAGAGTGCCAGTGATTTAAGCGGGTCGGCTGCTTCACCGAACGGTGCAAGGGCGGCGAACGCGTCCTGGATGAGTGCATTAGCGTCTTGTCGCGAGCGGTCTATGCCGAAGACGGCCGGCCACGTTGCTTTGTCTGACTCTGTGTCCTTGCCTGCCGTCTTGCCTAGCTGGGCCGAAGTTTGAGTCATATCCAGCACATCGTCGATGATCTGGAACGCGAGACCTGCGCTTTCTCCAAACGTTCTCAGCCGCGCCACGGTGTCCTGCGCGGAGCACGCGAGGCGCGCGGTACCTTGGTTCGTAGAAAGGCAGTGGTCGAGACCGAGCAGACCTCCGCAGACGATGGATGTGGTGATGAGCGCTCCGGTCTTCGCCCGGTGAATGCGTTCGACGAGCTCTGCGGTCGGCTTGCGGCCCTCGCCCTCAATGTCCATCACCTGCCCGCCGATCATACCCGGTGCAAGCGGCGTTGGAGCGCCAACCCCCGTGCCGATGGCCATGGAAAATTCTCGCAGGATCTCGACGATCGTCGCCGGCCCGGCCTCGAGCTGCGAGATAGTTTGAAACGCAAGCGTCTGCAGCGCATCTCCTGCGAGGATCGCAATCGCTTCGCCAAACGCGACGTGGCATGTCGGCTTCCCGCGTCGGAGGTCGTCATCGTCCAGCGCCGGAAGATCGTCGTGGATCAGCGAATACGTATGCACCATCTCAATCGCCGCCCCCATCTTCGGGGAAGCCATGGGCAGCTCATGCGCTACGCAGCGCGCCGCTTCCATGCAGAGAATGGGACGAAGGCGCTTGCCGCCGGCGAACGTGGAGTGCCGCATCGCCCGGTGGATGGAATGAGGTTCAACAGTCGGGGCCGGCAGCAGACGCTCCAGAGCGTCGTCAGCGATCGCGGCGCCTGTCTTCAAAAGCGAGTGCACATCGGCGGTCATGCGTCACGCTTGATTGTACGCGACCGTACAAGGAGTGCTCCAAGCATGCCCAGCGCCAGGAGTGTTATCGCATCGCCAAGCCATTCATCCCATCGCCGATGCCAGCGTACGTCAATGGTAGAGCTTCCGCCAGGCAGTGCGATGGCGAGCAGACCGTCGTCGCGCTGCAGGTGTGTCGGCAATAATGTTCCATTGCGGAAGAGTTGCCACTCGGGGAAGTCGCGCAAATTAAGCACGAGTACCTCGGGCTGGGAGAGCGTGAGCTGAAGATGCCGTGGTGCGACTCCGCTGATCGTCTGATTCACTGGCGGAGGGACGTCGTAGTTGACGATAGTCGCCGCGGGATTCGGCATTGTGCCGGGCGCGAAGGCGGTTGGATTTGTCGACAGCCAATAGCCCGGGTCGTCCCAGCGCAGCACGTCGTTGTCGGCGTCGCTGGGCGTGTACTCGTCGGTTGGTTCGACGCCGTGGTGGGTGCTGAAAAGTTGTGCGCGTGTAGAGGGAACATCGAGCACCTCGCAAGGCTGGCGGAAGGCGACGATTTCGCGTGCGGTCATCATGGCCACAAACGCAACCGTAGCGACTGAGAGCAGCGGGATCGATGTTTTGGAGTCCGGAATCCAACGGAGAGCCAAGGCAATCGTGAGCGCCAGCGTCGCTCCGAGCACGCATAGAAGTCGCCAGGGAAATTGAAGAAACGCCAGCTCCGGCACGTGATGCCAGGCCGGCACCGAGATAGGCGTGAGCAGAAAGGCGATGCAGATTGTGAGGGTAGCGAGGATTGGAAGCGCACTGGACCGATTGTCTTGCGATTGACCTTGCGCGCGACCTCGCCTGCGCAAGAAGAACGCAGTCGCGAGTGCAATGGCGGCAGCGATAAGCATCCAAAGGGCGATCAGGCTCGCGGTGTGCAGGACCGCGTCGTGCGGGCCGTCACCCGTATGTCCAAACAGGAAATTATCTTCCACGCGCATATTCGCGATAATCGCCATCGCAACCTGGACGTAACGGCGTTCGTAAGCAGCGGGCAACAGATAGAACGCTGCCACTGCGAGCCCGAGCAGACCTCCGGCGCTGAACCGGATGATCAGCATCTGCACGACGGCTTTGGATCTCCGGGCTCTCGGGAACAGGGCCAACGCAATTCGCAGAAGCCCGATCAGCAGAAGCGTATAGACGCCGATTACGGCAGCCGGCGCGTTTGTGAGCCACAGCAGAGCGGTCGGGATCGCGATACCAGGAATGCTCGGCTTCGCGCGAAGTGCGGCACGGATCAGCAACGGAATCCATGCCGCTGCCAGCAGTTCTCCGTAAGCAGTGCGCTCAAACGCGGTAAAGAGCATGTAAGGACTGCCCATGTAGACAGCGACTGCGACGATCGCGACGGCTTGCGAGGCATAGTCGCGCGCCAGCAAGTACATCGTCGCGCCCGCACCTAGAAGCGCGACAGCGGTGAAGACGACAGGAACTGCGGAAAGCGGCATCGCGAGCGAAAGCAGCGCGCCAATCATCCACGAAACAGGCGGATAGAAGAGGAACCGGGGCTCGCCGGCATTCCATGCGGCGGAGATGGTCCACGCCGGATCCAGCGTGCCGTGCCTCATCTGCGCGGCGGCGTCTAGCCAGCTCTGCAGGTGGAACTCGAAATCGTGTCCGCACGAGACGCCGTGTGCGATGAGTGGTACAACGATCATCAGCGCCAGCAGCGGAAGCAGGATTGCAGGCCATGCTCGCGCAAAGCCCGCCGAAGAACGGAGCATGCTGTCCAGCTTAACCGACCCGTCCCAGCCGAAGCGCCATCCTCTTCATCAGTGCCCCGGGACGAGTGTAAGCGAGTGCTCCGCGTTATCGCCTTCTAGCGGCAGAGAGAACGTTGTGCCGCGAAGCCACGGCTGAAGCTGGTCGAGGTACCACGGCGAACTGAGATTGCCGGACTCGCCCGTCACAATGTTGGCGAGGGTCGCAGATGCGTCGGAGAGATCGGCGGTGTAGCGTTCGCTGGGGCCAAAGCTGGGACCGATGGCGTCAATCGTGGTCATGTCACCGCCTGCGGGTTGCCGGCCGCTTCCCGTCGGTGTGCCAAGCAACCAATTGAGGTACGGGCGGCCGCCGAACAGCGGATGATCGATGACGATCGGATGGATGGAGCCGTACTGCCACCCGGCGAGATTGCCGGGCGCGTGCCCATCGTGAAGTCCCTGCTCGACTACAGAGGTCAGGAAGTCGCTCCAGTTCGCAACTCCGCTGGGCAGCCAGCGCCGGGGCATGTGCTCCAGTAGGTCTTCGAGCGCAGTGTTGTCTTCGTGCCACGTGTAGAGCCGCGATATGCGAACCGCGTCCGTATGGGAGGCGCCGTCATGCGCGATGATCTGCGGAACGAGCAGCGCGATCCAGAGATCGCCACGCGTCGCGGCAACAACCGCCGCAGCCGGCGAGCCCGCGCTCATCGCGCCATTCCATGTGCGGAGAAGATCCGCAGCCTGTTGCAGCCGCCGTGAGTCACCGCTCCGCGCTTTCGCCGATGCATGATCGATCGCGTAAGCGAGCCTGTGTGCGAGCACGAGATCAAACTCCGAGTGCTGATCCGTCTCAACGTGCAGCATCTGCTCCGGCTTCCATATGGGGCGTGCATTAAGCAGACGGTAGACCCGCTCGACGCGATACGGATCGACCCAGTCGTCAGTTAGCGCATACGGATAATCGTCCGGCGTGACGCGTGCATTCGCCGTGGCCACGATGCCTCCGGCCGGGTCCTGTATGGACGGCAGCTCGTTGTACGGCACGTAACCGGACCAGATCTGGGATGCGTCGAGGGAATCCACCGGAGCCATCGATATGGGCGAGCCAATCGTGTAGCTTTGCGTCGACTCGAATGGAATCTGCGGCTGTGAACCGTTAGTCTTCGGTTTCAGTTGCGGCTGCGGTTGCGGCTGCGGTTCCTCCGCCGGTTGATTCGCTTGCGCAGCAGCGTCGCTATCGTCGTCCTCGTCCGACTCTGGCTCAGGTGAGGGCAGCACGAACTGCTGCTGAGCGCGCGGACGTTGAACTGCAGGCCCGCGGATTGGGATGCGCCCGATCGCGTGATACCCGATGTGGCCCTGATCGTCGCCGTAGATAAGGTTCAGCGACGGTCCGCCGAAATTCGCGAAGCCCGCAACGAGCGAGGCGCCATCCGCCGCACTGTTTGCGGCAAACATCGAGTTGTCCACGCACGCGGGATCATAGATCGCCCAGGCAAGCGACAGCATGCGATGCTCCGACGGAATTGTAGGAGAGATGATTGGGCTCTCCATCATTCCCGTGCCGGCTGCGTGCCGAACGGTGAGCACATCCAGAGACACATTACGGCCGCCGCGCACAACGATCTGCTCCGTGCGGTGCTGCACCGGCGACCACGTGCCGCCGGGCTGCTCAAACTGCATGTCCGGCCCCGAGCCGCGGAAGTGCTCAATCCGCACGTCCTGCACATCGCCGCCCAGGTTTGTAAAACTCCACGCCACATGCGCATTGCGGCCTACGACAACCCAGGGCAAGCCAGGCAGCGTGAACCCGAGTACGTCAACCGGCGACGCGCTGCCGTTCGCCGCGAGGTGCAACGACGCTTCGTACCATATGTCCGGTACACGTAGCCCGAGGTGCATATCGTTCGAGACAAGCGGCTTCCCCGACGCGGAGTGCTCCCCCGACAACGCCCAGTTGTTTGACCCCGAGCGGCAATCCTGGCAGACGGCCGAATCGAGCGCCGCCGTGAGCGCAAGCAGATCCCGCGGACTCTCCAGCGGAGACGGTCGAGCAACGCGTGACTGTGTCTTATCCAGCGGAATCTCTTCGATTTCATGCGGGGTTGTGAGATCAGTAGGAGGCTTCGTCGGCGGATGATCGCGCCAGGATCCCACTGGATAAAGATCGGGCAAGAGCGATGCTGGAAGATGGCGCGACAGTGCCTCGCGGTCCAGTTTCGTGGTGAAGCTCGTCGACAAGTCCTGCCACATCACGAGCGACACGAGCAATGAATCACGTGGCGTCCAAGGCCGCGGCGCATAGTGCAGCAGGTGAAACTCGAGCGGAAGATTATTGCGGTGGCTGTCGATGAACGAGTTCACACCACGCGCGTACGCCTCGAGTTCACGCCGCTGATCGGCGGGGAGCGATGCCGCGCCGCGATCTGCCGCCGCCCGGAGCCGCAAATATCTCTGCAGTTTGTCGTGCTCGACCATCCCCGGCCCGAGAATTTCGGCAAGCTCTCCTGCTGCGTGACGCCGCAGCGTATCCATCTGCCATAGCCGATCCTGCGCGGTCACATAGCCTTGCGCAAAGAGCAAATCATCCTGGCTGGATGCGCGAATTGAAGGCACTCCCTGCGCGTTCCGCGTGACGCTCACTGGCGCGTGGAGTCCATCGACAGAGACCGTGCCGTCGATCGCAGGCAGCGCTGCACGCATTACGTGGCGCGCCCAAATTGTGCCGGCGATCGTCAGGCCCACCGCAACGATCACAAGAACCGCCAGGGCGATCAAAAATCCGCGCAGCACTCTTCTGCGACGCGGCGCTCTTGAATTCGCCGGTCGGTGCGGATCGTCGATGTCCCGCGTCAGCAGGCGCGGCTCATCGTCGAACTCCGGCCGTAACGCCCCGAGCCGATCCCACTCCCGCTTCTGCGGCGTTCTGGACACATCATCTTCGAAACTCATTTTCCGGCTCAGTCTACCTCTGGCGCGAGGTCCTTCTCCATGTGGGGCCACGGCAATACGGATGTCCTGGACCGTGGAAGAGTTGTGATCACGATCAGCGTAATCAGCAGCATGATGGGCAGAATGAACAGGCTGCCCTCAGGTCCCGTCGATCCTCCGCTCGTCAGCACCGAGCCCTGTGGGTGAGACGAAAGCAACCGGCCTGCGCTGACTCCTCCACTGTCCGCGACGCCGAACAGGAACGACTGCGCCCAATCCCAGGCCGCATGGAATCCAATCGCCCACCACAACGAGCCCGTGCGCCACAACGTGAACGCGAAGACCAGACCCGCGAGACCGGCGCACGTAAGCCCTATCGCAGACTCGCCGGGATTGGAGAAGTGCACGAAACCGAACGTAACGGAGATGACAACGGCGGCGCACCAGAACGCCGCAGCATCGGCGGTCGCATTTCGTTTGAAGCGCCTGCGCAGCAGATCAGCGCAGCACAGTGTAACGATGTACAAGATGTATCCGCGAAAGAAAAACTCCTCGAACAGCGCGACCGCGAGAAGTGCAAATGCCCATGCAACGCCGTTGAGTACGGCGCCTGCCCCGTGCTGCAGCAGTCCGGCAAACACCAGATGATGCGTGCTCCACAGGGTAACGATGAGAACTGACATGCACAGCAGACCCCAGCCGGCGCCCACTAGCAGACTTCGCGCAGCCGAGCGTGACGGCTGCAGTCCGTAATCCAGGACATCGCGATCTTCAATTCGCGACATAATCCATGTCGCGAAGAAGACGTACCCGAACTGGACCCATTCTCCTATGCCCTCGATCATTGGAGAGAGCTCCTGGATGGCTGCCGGCCGCCCGGCCGCGCCCCCGAGATGCTCGGCAAGGCTCATCAGCAGCCACGGCGTCAGCACAATCGCCAGATACAGCAACAAACGCCACCACGGACGCAGACCGGGATCATTCGTGAAGACAGATTCCGGTGTGGTCGTCGGTTCTTCCGGAGGCGGCTCTCTCAGCGGATACGACATCAAACTCTCTTTCAATGATGCTCATCAGATGATACGGTCCGCCGCAGTGTCCCTGTTCCTCCGCAGCTTCCGCTATCCTGAAGGCTTGCTCGCTCATCCGGAGGTCTTCATTACTTGAACTGCCGCGTCTTTTATCACGACAATTGCTTCGATGGCGCATGCTCCGCTTCGCTGTTCACGCGCTTTCATCGCGAGTGCATCCGCACGGCCGACGCATTCGAGTACCAGGGACTCGTGCACCGCGCCGGCTCGCTGTATGACGAAAGCTGGTTCGAAAAGGCAGCCGAAAACGCGATTGTGGACTTCAAGTACTCTCCCTCGCCACGCATCACGTGGTGGTTCGATCATCATCTGTCTGCATTTTTGACGACTCAGGACGAGGAGCGCTTCCGCAGTGGGCAGAGAAATGCCGATGGCACTCCTGGACCGCTTGCAAATCGCCAGTTCTTCGATCCGAAATACACGAGCTGCACGAGTTGGATCGCGCACATTGCGAGCACGAAATTCGGCATGGATGTCACGCCCTTGAGAGAGCTCATCTATTGGGCGGACATTGTGGACGGTGCAAAGTACGAGAGCGCCGACTCCGCCGTCGGGATGGCGGCGCCGGCGATGAAGCTGACAATGGTCATCGAGAGCGCGCAGGATTCCGCGCTTGTGCAGCGCATTATTCCGCTGCTCACGGCAATGCCGCTGGAGGATGTTTTGGCCCAGCCGTTCGTGCAGGAGCTGCTTGGTCCGCTGCTTGCAAAACACCGCCGCGACATCGACCTGATTCGCGAGCGCTCAATCTGCGATCGAGGCGTGATCACCTTCGACATCACGGATCAGCCGACCGAAGGCTATAACAAGTTCATTCCGTACTATCTGCATCCTGAGGGAACGTACAACGTCGGCCTGTCGAAGTCGAGCTTTCGCACCAAGGTCTCGGTTGGCACGAATCCATGGACCAAAAAGCCGGTGAACGAGCTTGCGAATCTCGCGGAGATATGTGAGCGCTACGGCGGCGGCGGGCACGCACGTGTCGGCGCCATCAGCTTTCCGGTCGAAAAGGAAGATGCTGCGCGCGCTGCGGCGAAGGAGATTGCGGAAAAGCTGCGGCGGCGCGAGACTTAACCTTGGTCGCCACAGCTCGCGCGAGTTAAGGGTGGCGCAGCTTCGTGATGTCGTTGAAGATCACGAACACCGCGAACACGATCAGGCAGACGAAAGCGACCTGATACACCCTTTCTTTGATCTCCTGGTTGAGGTCGCGGCGCATGATTGACTCGATGGCGAGGAACAGAATCATTCCACCGTCGAGGATCGGAATCGGCAGCAGGTTGAAGATGCCGAGGTTCAGCGAGATCGTGGCCATGAACTGGACCAGCGTCCAGAAGCCGAGCTTGGTGGCGATGTCAATCTGCTGCGCAATGCCAATCGGACCGGACAGCGAACGCACCGAGACCTGCCGCGTAAACATGCCCTTCAGCACGCGGATGATGAGCGTCGAGTCGTCTTTGTTGTCCTTGAACGACTGCACGATTGCGGCGCCCAGCGGCAGCTGCACCACCTTGACCGGTGGATTTTCGTTCTGGAAACCGAGCCGGTACTGGACATCACCCGCGCCGTTGTCCAGTTTCACCGGCGTGATGTGCAACGTCACCGGCCGGCCGTTGCGGGTCACATAGACTGTCGAAGGCTGGCCGTTACGGTCTTTCAGGTATGCGAGCAGCGTGTAGACGGAGTGCAGTTTCAGGTTGTCAATCTGCGTAACCTGATCGCCCGCTTCCAGACCGGCGCGAGCTGCCGGATCGCCGGCCGAGACGCTGAGCACGCCCAGATTAGGCTGCATCGCGGGGTCGATGCCAAGCGCCTGCAGATCGTCCAGGCCGAACTCGCCGTCGCTGCCACTGGACGTCAGGTGTAGCGTCGCTGAAGTCTCCTGGCCATTATGTGAGAACGTGATCGGCACAGTGCCGTTGATGTGCAGATTGCAGTCGATCAGAATCCGTTCCCATGTCGGGTTCCGGTCTTGTGCGAATTGCGTAATTACGTCGCCGGGAGCAAGGCCGAGCGTCGCCGCCTGCGAGTTTTGCGAGATGTAGTCGACAACCGCGGGACCGTCGAGGTACTGAGCCACCTCATGATGGAAGAGGCCGACGAACACCAGGAGAACAAACGAGAGCAGGAAGTTTGCGACAGGTCCCGCGAGCGCGATGAGCACGCGCTGCCACCGCGAATGCGCGTTGAACTCGCCGGGATCCCCCGTGGGCTGCTCGCCGGGGACGTCGCCTGACATCTTGACGTAGCCGCCCAGCGGAAGCAGTGAGAGCCGATAGTCCGTTTCGCCTCGCCGCCAGCCGAAAAGTCGTGGGCCGAAGCCGATCGAGAAGGTTTCGACACGCACACCGCAGAGCTTGGCGACGGCAAAATGTCCGAACTCGTGCACCAGCACCATGATGCCGAGCACGATGCCGAACTCAACGAGGACCAATAGAAGATGCATAGGGGACTTGCGAAAACCTCAGTGCGTGATGAGATGCGGGTGATGCTGCTCGATCACCTGCTCAGCGAGCGCTCTTGCAGTTTGATCCAGTTCGAGGACCTCGCGGATGGACGCGGGTGAGGCAGCGCGAGTTAACGAGAGCACTGACTCAATTGTACGTGGAATGCCGAGGAAGGGAAGGCGACCTTCGAGGAAGGCCGCCACAGCAATTTCGTCGGCCGCATTGAGCGCAATGCAGTGCGCCTGCGAAGCGGCCGCGGCTTCGTATGCGAGGCGTAAGCACGGAAAACGCTCGAGATCCGGCGTCTGGAAGTCGAGCTGTTTCAGCGCGGTCATGTCGAATGTGAGGTCGCTCGGGATGCGCTCAGGCCAGGAGAGCGCGTACAGGATCGGCAGACGCATGTCGGTCACGGAGATCTGCGCGAGGATCGAGCCGTCGACGTACTCAACGAGCGAGTGAATGGTGGACTGCGGATGCACCGTGACCCTCACCTGCGCGGGGGGCAGGTTGAAGAGCCGACAGGCCTCGATGATTTCCAGCCCTTTATTGAGCATCGTCGCGGAGTCGATGGTGATGCGCTGGCCCATCACCCACGTCGGGTGCTTGAGCGCCTGCGCAGGGGTGATGTGCTCGAACTCGGCGAGCGGTGTATTCCGGAATGGACCGCCTGACGCGGTCAGCCAGATCTGCTTAACTTCGTTGGCTTCTCCGCCGCGAAGGCACTGATGAATTGCGTTATGTTCACTGTCGATGGGCAGAAGGTTCACGCCGCGTTCGCGTGCAGCGGCAAGGATCAGGTCGCCGGCGGCGACGAGGCACTCCTTGTTGGCGAGGCCGACTGTCTTGCCGGCGAGCACGGCCGCGTAGGTGGCCTCCAGCCCGGCTACGCCGACGATGGCTGAGACGACGAAATCAGCCTCTGGCAGCGTGGCGACGCGGACGCTTCCGGCGGTGCCGTAGATGACTTCCGTGCTAACTCCGGCGGCGTTCAGACGTGCGCGGAGTTGGTCGGCGAGGGCTTCGGTGCCTATGGAGATGACTTGTGGGTGCCAGCGCCGGCACTGTTCGAAGGCGACATCGACGTTCGAGCCCGCGGCCAGGGCGACTGGCTGGAATCGGTCCGGGTAAGACTCGCAAATACTAAGGGTTGACTGACCTATCGAGCCGGTCGAGCCGAGAATGGCGATCTTCTTCACATGGCTATTTTCTCAGTTGCAGCTAAAAGCTGCCCAGCGAATAGAACTCGCGGATGACGAGGACGAACCAGAGCACCGGGGCCGCCAGGAGGAGGGCGTCGATGCGGTCGAGGATGCCGCCGTGGCCGGGGAGCATGGTGCCGGAGTCCTTCACACCGGCGCCGCGCTTCAGGGCGGACTCGAGCAGGTCACCGAACTGCGCGGCACAGTTGAGGAGGATGGCCAGGAGGACGAACTGCCACCAGGGAGCGTCGGTGTGCAGACGGGTGAAGCTGGAGCCATGAAGGCTGAGCCAGTCGCCGTACAGGATCAGACCGACGCCAAAGATAACCGAGGCGACGACGGAGGCGATTGCGCCTTCCCAGGTCTTGTTGGGCGAGAGTTCAGGCGCAAGCTTGCGGCGGCCGAGGCGCTTGCCGACGTAGAGCGCGGCGATATCGCCGGACCAGACGCAGAGGAAGAGGAAGATGACGAGCACAAGACCGTCACCCTCGACGCGGTTCCAGATCAGGGGAATCAGTGTGAGGGGATAGGCGATGTAGATGAGCAGGAGCAGGCCTGCGGCGGTCTCCTGCAGGACGCGGGCGAGCGGCGTAGTGAAGGTGTTCCAGGCAAACAGCAGCAGCGTGGAGAAGACGACGGCGGTGATGGTGTCCTGGGGGCGCTCGAACGTTGCGAGAAAAAAGAGGGTGATCGCGAAGAGGGTCCACCAGAGGGGGATGGGGTTTTGGCCGGCG
>DASUHZ010000094.1:0-60505 GCA_036273275.1 Bryocella sp. | reverse complement strand
GGCTCATCTTGAACGGACCCTTTGCAGGGAAGTGGTAAGCCGCGCCGAACGTAAAGAAATAAGGCGCCAGGCCCTCCGGCAGCTCCTGGTCGTGAGCGAGCCAGTGTTGATATTCGAAATCAGCGCGCAGGTTGATGCGATTGTTGAACCGGTAATCCAGTCCGCCGCCGAGCGCGACGAGATTGTAGGCGATGTTGTCGATGTAGGTTTCGATTCCGCCGGGGACAAAGCGCTGATGCGCCGGGAAATTGACCACACCACGGCCGTAGAGCCCTTTGCCGTACGGCACGACCCGGCCACGGTAATAGTGGCGCAGATAGCGGCCGCCAATCTCGTACGTGTGTTCGGAGAAGTGGTTGCTGGGAATGAGTGGATCTGGGGTGGGATCCTTCGCATAGTGGAAATTGCCTTCCAGACCATAGTGGCCCAACAGATCATAGTCAGCGTAGAAGGCGAAACCGCCGATATTGTTCGGCACGTAATCCGAGTGCGTCAGGCTGTAGCCGCCACCGATTTGCAGATCAGCCAGGCGGCTCGCAGTGGCGGGGGCCTGGGCGTGGGCGGAAGGCGAGATCGCCAAGGCCGCTAACAAAGCAAGAAGAGGTAAGTGCTTCAACAGAAAAGGCTCCGTGGGGCTCGGTAGAACCGCGAGAGTGTGTATCCCTGAACCCTTTTGGACGCGCAAAAATGCCCTGAGGTCTCTCAGGGCATTGTAGGTTGCCTAACTTAGGTGAACTTAGCGGATTCGGTAAGCAACGCCGAACGTGAATAGCGGAGGCGTCAGGCCGTGGGGCGGAAAGTTCGGCCATCTCTGGTATTCGAAGTCGATGACCCGCACGTTGATCTTGTCGCTCAGGCTGTAGTCGAGCCCGCCACCAAGGCCGAAGAGGAAGTAGCTCCCCGGAGTGCTTCCGCCAACGATCTGCTGCGGCGTGACGGCGCTGGAATGGCCGAATCCAACAAGGGCCTTCCCGTAAGGAGAGAACTTGCGATAATGCTCGGCCCAACGCAGACCGGCGTCGTAGCTGGTCTCCTTGTAGTTGAAATAGGACTTGAAGACGGAAGCCATATGAACATCGCCCTCAACCCCGAGATGGTTGTTGAGGTCGAATGTGCCGTAGATGCTCGCACCCTGGAGGTGTTTTCCCGGGTATTCATCTTCATTCGAGTACGTATATCCGGCGCCAACTTGTGCCATACCTCCCCTGGTCGCCGCAGCCGTCGCCTGAGCGTGCAAGGTCGAGGGAAGCATGGAGACGAGGGAAAGAGAGAGGAACAGCAGACAGGTCTTCTTCATCACAGGAGACTCTCCTTTGCGCGGGCGTCCCTGAGTTAAGGATGCAACTCAGGGACGCTGCGGGGGTCTGATTTTCGGGGCCCGGTAGGTGCTGCCCTAATTCTGAGGTTGAGTGGCAGGCGCCGATGCCGGAGCCGCGCTGGCGTTGTCAGCTGCGGGTTGTGCCGGAGGATTGGAGCTTTCCGAAGGAGCAGGTTGCGCTGGTGGGGTTGATCCTGTACCGGGAGCAGGTGCTGGGGCTCCGGCAGGAGCTGCGGGAGGCGTCCAGTAGGCAAGCCTCAGGTAGACCGGGGTAATCTCGAACGGCAGCTTATCGCGGGCGCTAAGCAGCGGCTCGTAGGCTGTGTTCAGCTTGATCACCTGATCCGTCCACGGGTCTCTCCGGAGGAACTGGGAGAGAGGCATGGCGGCCTGTTGTTTCAGGTCGCTGTTGTTGAGCTTGGGTCCCTTGGCTACGAGACCCTGTAGCCAGAAGGTGCCGTCGGGGCGGAGCAGACCGTCGCCGATTTGCGGATCGGTCAGCGCTTTCAGGCCCTTTTCGCGAGCCTGGAGTTGCTGCAGGTAGAGGCTGAAGTATTGCTCTCCACCCTCGAGTTCCTTGGCGCCGAGAAGCTCGATCGCTTTCTTGGCGGCCTCGGCGTTTTCGGCATCCGTGTGGTGCATCGGAAGCTTCTCGAACGCTGACTCCGTGGGGAACATCAGACGATCGCTGAAGGCGTACTTGGTATCGATGTGATGACCGAGCACGATATGTGCAACCTGGAAGGCGAGCAGCGCATTCAGGTTACCCATCTGCTGTGCACCGTCGGACGTCGGCACCGCAGTAGTATCCAGCAGGCCCTTCGAGAGCAGGATGGTGTCGCCGACCGAGAGCGATTCGAGCGGCTCAGTGAGCAGCGTGCGAACCTTGATCGGACGATCCAGAGGAATGTTGTTGTACGCGAGGATGTTGTTCGCGAGCGCCTCGAGAATCTTGTCGAAATCGCTCGGTGCATCGATCAACCCGGCCGTGTAGAGCCGGTCGATGACGTTGTCCTCAGCCTGCTCGACCCACTGACGCTGCGCCTGGAGGGGCGAGATATCAGAGGCCTGCTGGCTCTCGTCCGTGGCGCCCACGACCTGTAGATCGGTCTGATCGGCGTCGGACTGCGGAACCTTCAGGGAGTAACCCCAGATGTGGTTAACCGCCTTGAACTTGAGAGTGCCCTGCGGGCTCTTTGGATCGCTCTCCTCGATGTAGACCGAGGTGGGGAGCCACAGACCATCCTGCACATTGGTCCGCCAGGAATCGAAGTGGTAGTACTCGCGGACGTCCTTCTCGCCACCCGAGAAGCTTCCGTTGAACCTGACGATATTGCCGCTGTTGCGGTCGATCCAGATGCGTCCCGCGAACCGTCCCACCGCCGACTTCTTGGTCGGCTGCACGTCGAAGACGACCGTCGGGATTGTCCCGAGGAAGTCGTTGCGCAGGAAGTTGAAGGTGTACATCTGCCGGTTGTAGCTGTTGGAGTCGACCAGCAGCATCTGCACGAAGCCGGACTCATGGTAGGTCAGGTGCAGGCTGCCGGACAGCGACGTCAGATACCCCAGCGAATGACGGAAGAAGCCGTGGTTGTCCTGCTTCTCCTGAACATACCCCTCGTCATTGATGACTTTGCCGAAGTTCACTCGAGCGAGGAAGTGAACGTCAGAATCCGGGACCTGGCCCATGACGGGATCCGGACGCATGTTCTGGATGTAGGTCTCCACGATCGGAGCGCGTTGCCGAAGCGTCTTGATCACCACCTGCTCGCGAGCGATGGACTTGTCGATCAGGGCACTCTGCGCAGGCGTGAGCTTGCGCGTCTCGTTGGCGGCCTCAGCCCTCTTCTTGTTTTTCCCGAAGATGGAAGCGGTTGCCGGCAGGGCAGTCGCCGCCAGGAGTGCTGCGGTGAGGGCTGTGGTGAGCCGGTTGGGAAGGTTCATAGTGCGGGGGTGCTCCTTGGGTGCGGTGCCGAAGGCGAACTTCTACATTGGGCACGACGCGGGGACGTCGCGTTTCACGGGTTTATAGACACGATAAGCGATTTCGTAAAGTTCAGCAGAATTTAGCTCATCTGGAAGTTCACTAATACGACACCCTCCCAGTCGATGGCGCGCCCCGCCGTATCCAGGGCGGGCTTGAAGCGGGTCGCCTCCGTTGCCTGAATTGCGGACTGATCAAGGCCATGGCCCAGACCATGAACGACACCTAAGACCTGGACTGCGCCGCTGGCCGTAACTCGGATGCGTAGCGAGACGTTGCCTTCCAGATGCATTGCCTTAGCCTCCTCCGTGTACACCGGGGTGGGCTTATACGTAACCTTGGGGGCTGACGCCATCGAGGACTGCTCCACGCGCCTCACAACCTGCTGGGGCTGCATCTGCGTCTGGATGGCGACCTGGACCGGTCCGGCCGGACGTGCGTGGCCAGTTCCACCGGCAACGCCGAACGCGGATCCGCTGATTGCACGCGGGGCATTGTCGCGGCCGCCCATTCTGCCGTCCGGCGAGCCCGAACCCATATTCACGGCAACGGCATGTGCGCCGCTGCCCGTGTTCGAGCGGTTCATGCCCGGCATACCGGCGGCGCCCATGTTCACGGGCGAGACGGCGGGTCCGGTCAGCGGCTTCATCGGGTTGGTGGACGAGCCCAGACGTACAGCCGACGGAGTCGCATCATGGTTCGGGACCGAAGCGGCCATCGCCACGCCCAGGTTGACCTTCACCGGGGCTGGGGGCGGAACAACCCGCTTCGCCATGGGAGGCTCGACCACCGGCTTCGGCGTCGGCACCTCAACAGGCTTGATCTCAGGAAGCTTCACCGGCTCCGGCATCTTGATCTTCGGTGTTTCGATCTTGGGCGGCGGCGGCAGCTTAATCTTGGGTGGCGGAGGCGGTGGTGGCGGCTTCGGCGCCGGCTCAACCTTCGGTTGAGGCGGAAGCATGAGCTCCGTGACCCGCTTGGCGACAATCGGATTGGTCTTGATGACCATACCGAGAATCACGATCAATGCGGCAATCGTGCAATTGACGATAACGGCGGTGACGGTGGCACCTTTGCTCCGGGTTCCGTCGTTCAGCACGCCGAAGTGGGCGAATTGCACCGGCTGCGGATTCGGGTCGTCGCTGCGAAGTGGCTTGGGCATCTCTGGTCGATCCTTATCGCTGTCGTTCAGGTTAGCCGATGCTTTGCGGCGGTTGATCTGGTTACTCAAACGATACCAGAGGCCTCGCAATTTCCCGGCAGATTTCGGTAGAAAAGTGCACCTGGGTCTGTCCCCAAACTGCACTCACTTAGACTCCTAAAACCCGGTTTCGGGCTGTACCGGACCTCCCCGTGCCTTTCCGGGGGATGCCCGTAAGATGGCTGCACCGGCCGGGTGGGTCACGAAGCAGGCGCGCCCGGCGGCTTTGCGGAGGCGCTGATGACCCACCAACTGCTGCAAACTCTTTCGACTGATATGTTTCACCTGCCCGTGCCGATTGTGGAAAAGATCGTCAGGCCGGTGATTGTGTATCTCTGTCTGATTGTTTTTCTTCGCCTTTTTGGCAAGCGGGAGCTCGCTCAGCTCAATCCGTTCGATCTGGTCGTCCTGCTGAGCCTGTCCAATACCGTGCAAAACGCCATCATTGGAGATGACAATTCCGTCACGGGAGGGATCATTGGCGCCTTCGCGCTTCTCACAATCAACTGGGCGCTGATGTGGTTTCTCTACCGGACGCCCAAAGTGAACGCAGCGCTCGAAGGGGAGCCGACCACGTTGATCCAGAATGGTGAGGTCGACGAGGCGGCGCTCAAGCGTGAATCCATGACCCACGAAGAGCTGATCTCGGTGCTCAACAAGAACAACTTCAGCGACCTTGGCGACGTGGAAACCTGCATCCTCCAGCCGAACGGGACGTTTTACGTCAAGGGCAAGCAGCCCAGCAGCGACGCGGTGGAGCGGTCCGAGCTGATGAAGGCTCTCGAAGGCTTGCGCGCGGAGGTGATTGCGCTGCGCGAGGAGATTACCGGCCGCAGTTAGACCGGCAGGCGCCGGCGGAGTTTGTCGCGTTCCCTTGTAAGGCGCTCGGGAGGAGCGGACATTGTGGCGTCCTTCACTGCCGCCCGGTAGCCACCCATGTAGATCGAGTGCATCACTGCCAGGGCGCAGCCGACCCCGAAGACGAAGCCCAGGAACAGACCGATGATGGCTCCCCACTCTAAGGTCACAGTTTGTAGGATGGCACGTCACGCCAGTCTCTTTCATCCTCATAATGAAGCCGTCGATCGTAACTTCGGCGGCCTCCAGAAGCTCAGTTGTTATGGACGATGCCGTTCGGAGAGGCGTGTACATGCGCTATACGCAGCCCGGACAGCATCGTGGTTGAGATGAGTTTCGAGCCCGCAAGGTCATGTGACCATAGCACTTCGGCGGAGCCAGCATAGTAACGTTACAAGTCCCTGCTGCCCCGTTTGGGGTATTGGGCATCGATGTCTGTGAGAAAAGTTGATTTTTCTTCGCTGCCGCCAATCTTCTTCTCTTCAGTCCGATGCTGTTGCAAGTGCTTGAAGGGATGGCGTAGCTTCGGATTCTGCGGCGATGCAGATGCATCTCTGCCGCCAAACCGGAAGATCAGGGAGATTGTCCTCGCAAGATGCCTACTGAAACAGAGAGCCAGCAGAACGGCGCCGCCGCGCAGACAAAAAACGAGAGTGCACTGGAATCCACGCTGCGCGAAAACCGCCTTTTTCCGCCACCCGCGCAGTTCGCAGCCAAGGCCTGGATTGGCTCGGAGGCGGAGTACGAAAACGTGTACCGTCGCAGCGTGGAGGACCCGGAGGGTTTTTGGGCGGAAGCTGCCGGCCAGCTTGAGTGGTTCCGGCCATGGACCAAGGTGATTGAAGGCGAGGGACCGGAGACGAAGTGGTTTGCGGGCGGCAGACTCAATCTTTCGCACAACTGCGTTGACCGCCATGCGCAGGGTTCGCGGCGCGACAAGGTGGCGCTGTTGTGGGAAGGCGAACCCAGCGTCGATGGCAAAGCCAGCGAGATTCGCAAGCTCACCTATGCGGACCTTCACGCAGAGGTCCAGCGCTTCGCGAATGTGCTCAAGGCGCAGGGATTGAAAAAGGGCGATCGCGTTGCGATTTACATGGGCATGAGCCCGGAGCTCGCGATTGCGCTGCTCGCCTGTGCGCGAATCGGCGCGGTGCACTCGGTCATCTTCGGCGGCTTCGCCGCGCACGCGATTGCCGATCGTGTGAACGATTCGGACTGCCAGATCGTGGTCACGCAAGACCTGAGCTATCGTCGCGGCGGCGAGGTAAAGCTGAAGCAGATCGTCGACGAGGCATTGGAGAAATGCGCGGGTGTGCGCAAGGTTATCGTCTATCAACGGGCGCCCGATAAGACTGTTGCGATGAAGGTCGGCCGCGATGTGTGGTGGCACGATGAGATGGCGAAGGCTGCGGCCGAGTGCGCGTGCGAGCAAATGGATGCCGAGGACCCGCTGTACATCCTGTACACGAGCGGAACGACCGGCAAGCCCAAGGGGCTGGTGCACACAACCGGCGGCTACGCAGTGCAGACCTATCTCACATCGAAGTTCGTCTTCGATCTGCGTGAAGACGATGTGTATTGGTGTACGGCGGACATCGGTTGGGTGACCGGGCACAGCTATGTCGTTTATGGTCCGTTGCAGACCGGCGTGACCGTGATGATGTACGAAGGTGCGCCGAACTGGCCGGAGAATGACCGCTTCTGGAAGATCATCGACGATCACAAGGTGACGGTTTTCTACACTGCGCCGACGGCGATCCGCGCGTTTGTGAAGTGGGGCAACGAATGGGTGCGCAAGCATGACCTGAGCAGCCTGCGTCTGCTGGGTACCGTGGGCGAGCCGATCAATCCTGAGGCGTGGATGTGGTATCACCGCGAGATAGGCAAAGAGCGCTGCCCAATCGTCGACACATGGTGGCAGACCGAGACGGGATCGATCATGATCTCGCCGCTGCCCGGTGCGATTGCGACAAAGCCTGGCTCCGCGACGAAGCCGTTTTTCGGCATCACTCCCGAAGTGGTAACGCGCGACGGCCGCAGCGTTCCTGCGGGACATGGCGGCCTGCTTGTGATTCGCAAGCCGTGGCCCTCACGTGCACGCACCATCTGGGGCGACCACGAGCGCTTTGTGAAGACATATTTTTCTGATGTGCCGGGTTGTTACTTCACCGGCGACGGTGCGCGGCGTGATGCCGATGGCTACTTCTGGCTGATGGGCCGGGTCGACGACGTGATCAACGTCAGCGGCCACCGTCTCGGGACGATGGAGATCGAGTCGGCGCTGGTCGCGCATCCGAAGGTCGCCGAGGCTGCAGTGGTTGGGCGGCCGGACGAGATGAAGGGGCAGGCGATTGCCGCGTTTGTCTCGCTGGAGCAGGGGCATGAACCGTCGCCGGAGCTGAAGCAGGAGCTGCGGCAATGGGTGGCGAAGGAGATCGGCGCGCTGGCGCGTCCGGATGACCTGCGCTTCACCCAGTTCCTGCCTAAGACGCGCTCCGGCAAGATTATGCGGCGCCTGCTGCGGGAACTGGCGACGACCGGCGAAGTCAAGGGCGATACGACCACGCTCGAAGACTTCAGCTTCCTGGCGAAGCTGAAGGAGAACGAGGAGTAGCAGGCCGAAACCGCCGCAGGAAAGGCACGTCTACACGGTTATGAAGTCCGGTCTCTGGAGTGCGGGTTTGGCTGCGCTGTTATGCGTGGCGAGTGGATATGCGTGCGCACAGGATGCCAAGTCTGCGCGCACGCAGGCGACAACCACGAGTAACGCCAAACCGGCGGATGATACTCCAGCGAACGGCGCGGCCAGCACCATGGCCGTGAATGCCAACCTGGTGCTGATCCCGACGATTGTGCGCGACAAGAAGGGTGCGCTGGTCAACGATCTGAAGAAAGAGGATTTCTCGTTGCAGGTGGATGGCCAAGCGCAGCCCATCCGCTACTTCGACCATGACACAGACGTGCCGCTGACGCTTGGCTTGCTGGTCGACGTGAGCAGAAGCATGCAGAACGAAACGGATTCGGAACGCACGGCGAGCCAATCTTTCCTGGACACAATGCTCGCGCCGGCAGCAGGCAGTCGAGCTGCGGACAAGGCGTTTGTCGTGCAGTTTGCCAAAGAGGTCGAGCTGTTGCAGGACGTTACCGACGCGAAGCCTCGCCTGCAGCGCGCGTTGAAGGAACTGGGCACGTCCAGCCCGAGCTTTCACAATACGGATGACACCTCGGGACCAACCCAGGACAGCGAAGGAAGATACATTCGACACGGAGGAACGGCGCTGTACGACGCGATCTATCTTTCCGGCGAGGAGGTCATGTCCAAGCAGACGGGGAAACGGCGCGCGCTGGTGGTGCTGACCGACGGCATCGACCGCGGCAGCAAGGAATCTCTGGGCGACGCAATTGAAGCAGCACAGCGCGCGGACACGATTGTCTATGGAATTTATGTGAAAGGCCAACAGCCAAAGCAGGAATGGAATCGGGCTGACCAGCGTCGGGGAGGGTATGGCGGGGGGTATCCGGGTGGATATCCCGGCGGCGGCTATCCGGGTGGCGGCTATCCAGGTGGCGGCTATCCAGGTGGAGGGTATCCGGGCGGCGGGTATCCGCAGGGCGGGGGGCAGAATCCTCCGGGTCGTGGTGGGGACCACAAGCCGTACGTGGACGGGAAGCATGTGCTGGAGCGGATCTGCGGGGAGACCGGCGGACGGGTCTTCGAGCTGAGCAAGAAGCAGACGGTAGATGACATCTACAAGCAGATTGGCGAGGAGCTGCGGGCGCAGTACCGGCTGGGCTTTACCCCGGCGGGCGATGCGGCGAAAGATCGGTATCACCAGATCTCGCTGGCGCTGACAGGTGACGACTCAAAGAAGAAGATGGACGTGCAGACCCGCGACGGGTATTACATGGGGCAGTAGGAGGTGGTACCCCCCTCCCCCCTTTTTTCGCAAAGTCTTCAAAGCAAATAATTTAGGCTTGGACTTAGGTGTGTGGGAAGGCGGCGCCCTGGGATCGAAGGCGGGGTGTCTGCGGCCACGGTTTGTCAAGTACCTCAGGGGAAGCCGTGCCCCCAAAAGGAGAGGGGTGCCAGTTTCCCAGTTTGCAATGGATCAGGCGAGGGATGCGGGAGAGGCTGCCGGCAGAACCAGTTGGGAGGCTGGATGGGCCCGGAATGGATTATCTATTCGGCCGTGGGCGACGTGGAGAACGATCAGCGCAATGATGAAGGCGATGATGATGACAACGCTGGAGAGAATGACGACCGTTAGAAAGCTGGGCTTGTTCGGCGGTTGCTGCTCGATGTGAGAGGGAATCTCCTTCAGCCGCTGGGGAATGTCGTGCAGGTGCTTATGAAGTTCCTCCGTCAACCGATGGGGATGCTCCGGGTGATCGTGTTGGTCTGTCATGTAGGTTTAGATGCGGCACCCTGGGCGGACGCGAAGTGAGTTGGAATCGGGAGCGTCTTTCGCGCATCATTGGAGTGCACTGTGAAGGGAGTTCGGGTGATGCAGACGAGATGGATCGGAAATGGCATGCGGGTGGTTGCCACGAATGCGGTGCTGGGGGCAAGCGCGATGCTGCTTGGCGGGATGCTGCTTACGGGCGGATGCAAGAGCGCGCCGGCTCCTGCGCCGCCGTCTGAGCAACCCGCAGTTCCAGCAACTCCCGTGACGACGGCGCAACCGGCGCCGATTCCGCATGAGCATATCTATCCGGACGTCCAGGCGGCGCACTCAGAGACTCAGACGGCGCTGGTGAAGGCGCGTGCGGAGCACAAGCGCGTGATTCTGGACTTTGGCGGAGATTGGTGCGGTGACTGCCAGGTGTTGAACATTTACTTCCATCAGAGCCCCAATGCGGAACTGCTGGAGAAGAACTTTGTACTTGTGGATGTGAATATCGGGCGAATGGATCAAAACCTTGATATTGCGCACAAGTACGGCGTGCCGGTGCAGGGGGTGCCCGCGCTGGCGGTGCTGAGCCCGAGTGGGAAGGTGATTTACTCGCAGAACAAGGAGTTCGCCGATATGCGGAATATGGATCCGCAGTCGGTGACGGAATTCTTGAACAAGTGGAAGGGATAAGCCCTGTATGAGGGCGCCATGACAGGGCAGGCCGCAATGGAACGCGTGGTGATTGCGCCGGCAAGGCGTGCGGTCGGCTTTGGCCGGCTGCTGCGCCGGACATTCTTTGCGGCAATTGAGCACGATGCATTCACGGTGGCGCAGGCGACCGCGTACTCGGCGATGGTGGCGCTGTTTCCGGCGCTGGTGGTGATCGCGGCCTTTGTGGCGCTGCTGCCGCCGTGGCTGCCGCTGAAGATGCAGATGGCGGATTTTTTTGAGCGGTTGCTGCCGTCGAATATCAGTCCGCTGATGGACTGGTACTTTGCGACGACCCACCGGACATCACAGACGGCGGGCGCGCTGCTGAGTTCGGGCGTGGTGAGCCTGCTGGGCGCAGGGAACGTGATGGCGACGCTGATGGAAGGATTCAGGCGGGCGCATCATCTGCCCCTTGCGCGGGGGAGTTTCTGGAGCAGGCGCGGACGTGCGCTGGCGCTGGTGCCATTGTCCATGCTGCCGATGACGGCCGCGAGCGCGCTGGTTGTCTTTGGACATTTGTTCACGCATTGGCTGGCGGCGGAGATCCCGGCGTTTGTGAGGCCGGGGTTCTTTGCGGCGTCCGTGATATTGCGGTGGACGATCGCGCTGGGGACAAGCGCTGGAATTCTTGCGGTTGTGTATCACCTGGGGACAGACTTGAGCCAGCATGTGCGCGCGCAACTGGAGCCAATGGTGCGTGAGCCGTGGGTGGTGCTGAAGCGAGAGTGGACGTGGCGGGCGAGTCTGCCGGGAGCGGCGCTGGCGACGGTGCTGTGGTTTGCGTCGACCCTTTCGTTCGGATTTTATGTGACGCGGTTTGCGAACTACGGACGGGTGTATGGATCGCTGGGTGCGGCGATTGCGTTGATGGTCTGGCTGTACATCATTGCCCTGACGGTGCTGATTGGAGCGGAGTTCAATGCGCAATATGCGCGGGAGCGGCGCGGCGGGGACGCGGCAGCGCCGTTGTGGAAGAACCGTCGACCGTCCGTGCGGGTAGAATGACTGATTGATCAGGTGGAGATCGACCAGAGCATTTCTCCTGATACGTTGCATCGGAAATATCTGCGAATACCGTTTTCTTAGCAGGAAAACGGCCCGAGCAGATTCGACTTCGTTTGATATTGTCAGGAGAAATGCTCACGGGCTCTGACGCCTGAGTGAAAAGAGAGAATTTGATGGACGCCAGAGACAACGGCGCGGGCCTGGGTACGGCCCGCAAAGCGAAGATTGTAGCGACACTGGGACCGGTATCCAGCACGGAAGAGATGTTCCGGCAGCTGGTGCGGGCAGGACTGGATGTAGCGCGGCTGAACTTTTCGCACGGATCGCATGAGCAGAAGGCAGAGCTGATTGCGATGGTGCGGAAGGTTGCGGAGGAAGAGGCGAAGCCGATCTGCATTCTGGCCGATCTGCAGGGGCCGAAGATTCGCACGGGCGTGCTAGTGGACCACAAGCCGGTGATGCTGGAGACCGGAAAGCAACTGGTCATTACCCCGGACGCGGTGGAGGGCACGGCGGAGCGCGTGAGCACGGTCTTCAAGACGCTGGCGGAGAACCTGAAGCCGGGTAATCGGATTCTGCTTTCAGATGGGTTGATTGAGTTGCGCGTGGTGGAGCTGCGCGGCGCGGATGTGGTGACGGAGATCATCAACGGCGGGATGCTGGGCGAGAAGAAGGGCATCAACCTGCCGGGCATTCCGGTAAAGGTGCCGTCGCTGACGGAAAAGGATGAGGCGGACCTGGAGTTCGCGATCAAGCAGGGTGTGGACACGATTGCGGTGTCGTTTGTGCAGACCGCGGAAGACGTGCTGTATGTGAAGCGTAGAGTGGCGGCGCTGGGCAGCGAGGCGTGGGTGATTGCGAAGCTGGAGAAGCCGCAGGCGGTGGACCATCTGGATTCGATCCTGGAGGCGGCGGACGGAATCATGGTGGCGCGCGGCGATCTGGGTGTGGAGGTTCCGCCGGAGAAGGTGCCGGCGATTCAGAAGCATTTGATTCGGAGGGCATCGGAGTACAAGAAGCCGGTGATTACGGCGACGCAGATGCTGGAGTCGATGATTGAGAACCCGCGGCCGACGCGGGCGGAGGCGTCGGATGTGGCGAATGCGATTTATGACGGATCGGATGCGGTGATGCTGAGCGCGGAGAGCGCGGCGGGCAAGTATCCGGTGGAGTCGGTGGCGATGATGGCCAAGATTGTGGTGGAGACGGAGACGCAGATGGCTCTGCTGCCGCGGGCTATGTCGATGGGTGCGCACAGGAAGTCGCTGAATATTCCGGAGACGATTTGCGAGTGCATGGCGCACTCGGCGCAGGATCTGGATTTGGCGGCGATTGCGATTTTTACGGAGACGGGGAATACGGCGCGGCTGCTGTCGAAGTACCGGCCAGAGGCGCCGATCTATGCGATGAGTCCGTTTATGGACGTTGTGAATCGGTGCATGCTGCTGTGGGGAACGTGGCCGATTCAGTGCGACCGATTCCGGGATACGGATAAGCTCGTCGGCATGGCCGAGGATGTATTGGAGCAGGGCGGATTTGTGAAAGACAAGGATGTTGTGGGCATCGTGGCGGGGACGGCCACGCGGACTGGGGCGACGAATTTTATGAGGCTGCATTTGATTGGGGACAGGTGAAGCGAGAGAACAGAGAACAGAGAACAGAGATCAAGGGCCCCCAATTTTGAGCGCCGCAAAGGTTCCCACATTTCGTGACCTAATAGTTTGGCAGCGAGCGAGAGAACTTTCGCTTGCGATTTACGAATTGACACGACAGTTTCCCCGAGACGAGCTTTATGGGCTGAGCAGTCAGTTGCGCAGAGCAGCAGTATCGATCATGAGCAATATTGCCGAGGGCCATGGCCGTGGCTCGGTGCCGCAATTGATGCATTTCTTATTGATCGCGAGAGGGTCAACGTTCGAGGTCCAGTCACAACTGATACTGGCATCGGATCTGGGCTTGGCGGATACCGGAGCGATCTCAAGATGCGAATGTCTTTGCGATGAGGTCGGAAGGATGCTCTTCGCAACACTCTCAACATTGCGGTCCAAACAGCGCGAGACGGCAACCAAGACAATTCTCTGATCTCTGATTTTTAATTTCACCCATGGGCCGCATCCACGTTCTGTCTGATCAAGTCGCGAACCAGATTGCTGCCGGTGAGGTGGTGGAGCGTCCTGCGTCGGTGGTGAAGGAGTTGCTGGAGAACTCGCTGGATGCGGGGGCGACAAGGATTCGTCTGGAGGTTGAGGGCGGCGGGCGGAAGCTGATTCGGATTGTGGATAACGGGCATGGGATGGGGCGCGATGATGCGCTGCTGGCGTTTGAAAGGCATGCGACGTCGAAGCTGCGGTCGAGCGATGATCTGCTGAGCATTGCGACGCTGGGGTTTCGCGGCGAGGCGTTGCCGTCGATTGCGAGTGTGGCGCGGGTGACGCTGGAGACGCGGGCGCCAGAAGATGCGGTGGGCACGTCGCTGGAGATTGCTGGCGGAAATCTGCTGCGCGTGGACGATGCGGGGCTGCCGGCGGGGACGACGATTGCGGTAAGGGATTTGTTTTTCAATACGCCGGCGCGGCGGAAGTTTCTGCGCAGCGAGCAGACCGAGCTGGGGCATGTGGCGGCGCTGGTGACGCATTATGCGCTGGCGCATCCGACGAAACATTTTGAGCTGCATACGTCGACGCAGGCGTTGGTGATGGCTCCGGCAGTGGCGGATGCCGGGGAGCGGCTGTTTCAGATCTTCGGGCGCGAGACGTTTGAGAGCTTGATTCCGGTGGCGGCGGAGATTGATTTTTCGCGGGCGGGGCTGCCGGAACCTCCGCCGTGGAGGCGCGCGGAGGATTGGGAGCCGCCGGAGCCGGGGTTTTTGCGGACGACGGGATTTTGTTCGAAGCCGGAGCTGCAGAAGCTGAATCGGAATTCGATTTATGTGTTTGCGAATGGGCGGTTGATTCGCGACCGGCTGGTGCTGCATGCGCTCACGGAGGCGTACAGGAACATTATTCCGCCAACGTCATTTCCGGTGGTGCTGCTGTTTCTGGAGATGCCGCCGCAGGAGATTGATGTGAATGTGCATCCGGCGAAGACGGAGGTGCGGTTCCGGCAGGGTGCGTTTGTGCATGATTTCGTAAGGGATTCGGTGCGGACGACGCTGATGCAGGCAAGGCCGGCGGCGAGTTTTCTGCAGGCATTGCATGGGGCTCCGACGGCGGGGGAGTCGCTGATGGTGGATGTGAGTCCGCTGCCGGGTATTGAACAGCCGGTGTATGCGCCGGGCGAGCAGATGGTGTCGCAGAGCGAGGGTGTGATTGAGCCCGGTGATGTGGCGGGGTTCGAGTTGAGGCAGAGGGTGGTGGCGGCTTCGCCGGGGAGGCTGGGGTTTGAGGGCGCGGGGATGGCGGTGGGGTATGAGGATAGTGCAAACCCACTCAGGCGCGGTGAAACCGCGCATGAATGGGGCACCCAGGGTGGTGGATGGGGCACCCAGAGTGGTGAATGGGGCACCCATGGTGGTGGTGAGGAGGCCAGGCCGACGCTGAATTCGCTGGCGTCGTTGCGGCCGCTGGGGCAGTTGCGGGACTCGTTCATCCTGGCGGTGAATGAGGAGGGGTTGTGGATTATCGACCAGCATGTGGCGCACGAGCGCGTGCTGTTTGAGAGGATTCTGCGCGAGCGCGAGGTGGAGAAGGTGCAGCGGCAGCGGCTGCTGATGCCGGTGCTGGTGGATCTGCTGCCGGAGCAGATGGTGACGTTTGCGGAGATTGCGGAGGAGTTGGAGCGGAACGGGTTTGAGGCGGAGCCGTTCGGGCCGCGGACGCTGGCGATCAAGGCGGCGCCGGTGGGCTTGGAGGGCAGGGAGCTGGAACGGATGCTGGAGGAGGTGCTGGGGGTGACGGAGAAGTCGGCGCAGGTGGAGAATGGGGAGCTGCGGCGGACGCGGATCGCGGCGTCGATTGCGTGCCACGCGGCAATCAAGGTGAATATGCCGCTGGAGGCGGCGAAGATCGACTGGCTGCTGCGGGAGCTGGCGAAGACGGAGCACCCGACGAGTTGTCCGCATGGGCGGCCGATTGCGTTGCGGTATTCTTTAAAAGAGATTCAGCGCGCCTTTCAGCGGATTTGACGCCGCGCATCTTAGTGCAGGAAAGGTTTTGAGGACCTCCGCTTTAGGCGGAGGTTGATGCTGTCTGGATACCATCCGGGGGCCTGTTCGAGGCCATGAGTACGCGGCGCGAGTGCCGTTCAAGCGGAGGAAACTCCGCAGTCTGAGAGAGTTTGTTTTGAGTTCTACACCGCAGTTTGATGTGGCGCAGTTGACTGCCGCGCGAAGTGAACACTGGCACCAGGGTGGCGACGCGCTGCTGACGATTGAGTCAGCGCGCGAGTGGGTGAGCGAGGCTGGGCTGGTGTTATTTGCTCCGCGTGGACAGCAACTGCCGATGGCGGCGCCGTCGCTGGTGGAGGCGACGCTGGGAAAGAGTGTGAATGCGCCGACGCCGGCAGAGAGCGAGACCGCGCGCGGGCTGGTGGCGCGGATGGTGGCGGAGGGATCTGTGCTGCCGCTGAATCTGCTGGGCGGCCCGGGCGATGTGCCGGACTTTGTTGTTTCGGCGCAGATGTTTGGGTTTGTGTTCACATTGCGCGGCGACAAGAACTGGAAGCAGGCTCCGGCGACCTCGGGGTCAGTGAAGGTATCGCCGCTGGCGCTGAAGGTGTATGAGGCGCTGGCGCAGGGCACGGCGATGACGGCGGCGGAGCTGGTGGCGGAGCTGGGGCGCGAGGTGACGGAGAACGCGATTGCGCGTGCGCTGGTGGAGCTGTGGGGGCAGATGCGGGTGATTCCGCTGTTGCAGCAGGATGGTGCAGCGACGATGTGGGAGCTGGCGTCGCGCCGGTTCACGAAGCAGATGAAGGCGGGAGGGAATGCCGGGCAGCCGACGGCGTTGTCCGCGCTGATCTCGGCGTACCTGTCGCAGGTCTTCGCAGCGACGGAAGAGGACATTGAGATCTTTCTATCGCCGCTGGCGGCCCGATCGCGGGTGCGCGATGCGCTGCATGGGCTGACGGCGGCGAGACAGCTCGAGCCGGTGGTGCTGGAGGGCAAGACGCTGATGTACATTCCGGGGGCGCTGCCGGAGTTTCCGCAAATTGCGGTTGAAGCTGTGGCGGCGGAAGGCGAGGCGGAGGCTGCTCCAGCACCGGCGGGAGAAGAGCGCATTCGGCGGTTTGATCGTCCCCGTACAACGGGCGGACAGCGTGGTGAGCGGCCGGCTCGCAGAGAAAGTGCACGACGTGGTGAGCGGCCGGTTCGCAGAGAAGGCGCACCGCGCGGCGATCGTCCGGTTCGCAGAGAAGGTGAAGTGCGTCGAGGGCCGGCGAAGCCATTCGGGGAGCGCAGGCCTGCACGCGGAGCGGAGGGCAAGAGTTTCGGCGAGCGCGAGCGGCGTCCGTTCCAGCGGGATCGCGCGGCGGCGGCCGGCGGAGATCGCGAGCGGAAGAGTTTTGCGCGGCCGTGGGATGAGGAGCGGAAGAGTCGTCCGGCGCGAGGCGAGGGTGAGCGGAGCGAAGGTGGGCGGCCGCTCCGGAAGCCAGGCGAGCGCGCGGGGGGAGAGTTCCGCGGGAAGCCAGCGTTTGGCAGGAAGCCACAGTTTGGTAGGGGACCGAAGAAAGATTTCGGTGCTACACGTCCGCGCAGAGCTGAATCGGATCGCGGCGCGAGCGGAGAACGGCCATTCACCCCGCGCCGCGAAGGTAGTGCGAAAAAGCGGCCATTCCGTGCCCGGCCTGCGGGTGGAGGCGGAGAGCGGCCGTTCCGTCCGCGTGGCGAAGGCAGTGGAGGCGAGCGGCCGTATCGTCCGCGGCCCGAGGGTGAGCGTGGGGAACGCCCGTTTCGTCCGCGAACTGAAGGTGTCGGCGAACGGAGTGGTGCAGGATCTGCAAAGCCGTTTCGCAGAAGAGAGGAAGGCGCGCGCGAAGGCGGCAAGCGGCCATTCCGTTCGGCAGAGAGCGGAGAGCGTTCGCGTCCGACTGGTGAACGGAAATTTGGTGGTGGCCCAGGAGGCAAGCCGAGGTTTGGCGGCAAGCCTGGATTTGGCGGCAAGCCGAAGTTTGGCGGCAAACCAAAGTTTGGCGCGAAGCGTGGACCGGCGGGACGGTCTGCCGGTGAGGGCGCCGGCAGCAAGAGGAAACCTGAAGGTGAGTCGAAGCCACCGCGAGCGAGAGATGTGAGGGCGAAGGATATGAGGGCCAGGAATAAGGGTGAGAAAGCGCGCGGGCCGCGGAAAGAGACGGAGGAGTAGCGGCGACGCATGAGTGAGACAGCAGCGACAGACAAGGTTCGCGAGCGGCCGGTGATTGCGATTGACGGGCCAGCGGGGGCTGGAAAGAGCACGCTGGCAGCGCATCTGGCGAGAAGGTTCGGTTTTTTGAACCTGGAGACGGGCGCGATGTACCGCGCGCTGGCACTGAAGGCGATTGAAAGCGATCTGGCCTTTGAGGATGAAGCGGCCTTGATGGATCTGGCGGAGTACACGCGGATTGCGCTGGAGCCGCAGGCTGAGGGAAATCGCGTGATTCTGGATGGGGTGGATGTCTCGCGGCGCGTACGAGATGCGGACGTGACGGAGGCGGCCTCGAAGGTGTCTGTTCATCCGGCGCTGCGGGCGTGGATGGTAATGCAGCAGCGGAAGCTGGGCGAGCGCGGCGGCGTGGTGATGGAGGGCCGGGACATTGGGACGGCGGTTTTTCCGGATGCCGAAGTGAAGATTTTTCTGGACGCGGCGCCGGAGGTTCGGGGGAGCCGGCGTTACCGGCAGCGCGCCCCGGAGCAGGCCAAGGTTACTGAAGAGTCGGTGCTAAAAGAGCTAAGGGAGCGGGATGCGCGGGACCGGAACCGGGTGGAATCGCCGCTGCGGCCCGCGGCCGACGCGGTGATTCTGGACTCGACGGCGATGACGCTGGAGGAGGTCCTGGCGGCTGCGGAAGAGGTCGTTCGGAGCCATGTGGAGGCTGGTAAATTGCAGGGTAAGTTGCACTAAACACAGTGCAGAAGAGGATGAGCGAATTTTTTTCTGGAAAATTTGTCGGTCGTGCTACCATTCCCACATCGTTTGAAACAGATTGGTTTTCCGCAGGTTTCAACCGGCCGAAGCCCCGATTTGGATTCAGCGTCAAAGTCACAACACGAAGGATTTGCGAGACATGGAACAGGGAACAGTGAAGTGGTTCAACGACGCCAAGGGTTTTGGCTTCATCAGTAGGCAGAACGGCGAGGACGTCTTCGTACATTATTCCGCAATCAATACAAACGGTTTCAAGAGCCTCCAGGAAGGTCAGGCGGTTCAGTTCAACGTGGTCAAGGGGCCCAAGGGCTGGCAGGCGTCTGACGTTCAGCCGCTGTAGTCATCGATCAGTCGGCACCCCACAGATTCAACTTTATTGAGGCTGGTAGGGACGCTACGAGATGTGAGACAGGGACAGCGAAGGCTGTCCCTGTCTCCGTTAATGCGCGTCGCACGATGAGGTTACCGGGGCTGTGGGGCCGTGGGTTCAGCAGCGGCTGGAGCTGAGCTGGATGGTGCTGCACTGGAATCGTTGACCAGCCTGGTTCCGGGCAGGATGGTCATCGAGGTTTTGAGCTTCCGGTAATCGGAGAAGGTGTCACGGGCGTCACCGTTGAAACCTTTCAGGAGCAGGAAGCGGCCGTCGACATGCGCCGTGAATTGCCGGGGAAACCATATTTCGCCGTTGACGGGGGCCTGGGTGAAGTCGAACCAGCTCCCTTTTTTGATGTTGACGAGCAGGCCGCCGGCTACGTGGAAGTTTTCCTGCAGGCGACCGGTGAGGTGGACGATGGCATCGTCACGTTCGTCGACCCAGATGCTGCCGGCGAGTTCGCGCATGATTTGATCGCTGAGATCTTTGGCGGCCGCGTGGGGATTTCCTACGTAATCGAAGACGAGAGTGGGGCGGCCGTTGAGTAACTCGCGGCGAGGATTGCTGAATGTTGCCAGTTTTAGAAGCCTGCTGGCGCTGAGGTGGACTTCGTCTTTGGCAGACTTGGTCTGCTTCGACTTCAGTTTGGCAACCTGCTTGTCGACGCGTTCCTGTTCCTTTTGGGCATCGTCGGTGGAGAGCGGCTTGCCGTCGTGGGAGATGTGCTGGAGGACTTCAGTGTTGGCGATGTAGAAGGCCTGGTAGGTGTCGCTGTGAGTTTTTTTGCTGCCGCTGGAGGAGAACTCGTCGGCGACCTGGGACATGGTGCAGACGTAGGTTTTGCGGAGGCTTTCGAGGGCATCGTAGCGGGCGCGAACGCGGGCGAGGAGGGTCTGGATATCGGGCAGGGGAGCGGAGGGGTCCGAAGGTGCGGAGTCGGTTGCGCTGGCTACGGATGCGGGTGGCGTGGAAGACTGCGGGGCCGCGGCGAGGCCGCAGGGCAAAAGGCAAAGGACACCTGCGAGGACCCGACGGTGCATGGCCTCACTATACAGAGCGGCGGGAGTCAGGAGGAGGGTGGATCATCGCGGGAGCCGGGGTTGTGGCGGTCGCGCGAGCGGCGGCGCAGCCAGTGAACGCCTCCGAAGCCGAGGCCCCCGGCGAGCGTGACGATGAGCGCGGCGACGACGGCGATGGCGATGACCACAACGATCAGGAGAGAAGCGCCCGCGAGCAGAACGGATGCCGCAGTCTGCAGGATCGCGTGGATCACAGCGACGATTGCCTTGAGAAGAATCACCTGGGGTGATAGGACGCGAATCCCGGGGTGTGCGCTGTGAGCAGGATTTGTGCAGGTTTCAATTTGAAGAGAGTGAGGCTTCGGCTGTATCGCGCAGGGGCGTCACGGCGAAGCCGATTGCGGCGAGCCAGCTTGTGACGGCTGAGAGAGTGTCGGGCGAGGTGCGAGAAGTGTGGATGAGCTCGGCGGAACCTGGGGCGGGGAAGCGAAGGCCGAGGCACAGATGCGGGCGGTAGGTGCAGGAGGCGAGGTCGGCGATGCTGAGCGCGGATGTTGGCGTGCAGAGGATGGTGCGCGGAGGCGCCATGCGATCGAGCATCGAGAAGATCTCGAGTTTGGACTCGAGCTCATCGGGAACGAAGTCGATAGCGAGGTCGGCGTCGCGGACGGCTTCTTCAACGGTGGAAGCGAGGTGAAGGTCGCCTGCGGACGCTTCCGAGGCGATTGCATGGTGGGCGCTACGAAGGCGCGACGGCATCACGTCTTCGAGGACGACGCTGAAGCCGGCGCGAACGCAGCGGAGAGCGAGGTCGCGGCCGGCTGCTCCTGCACCGATGACCGCGAGGCGGCGCAGAGGGCAGGAGGTGTGCACTGGTGAGGAGCTACTTTGAGGTGAGTGCGGCGAGGACGGACTCGTAGCTGGGTTCGGAGTGGCGGATGTGGTCGACGACGCGGGACTTCTCCTCATCGGAGAGCATGGGCAGCACGGAGAGGATGCGGCGCAGAGTGACGGAGATGTCGTCAACGTAGTTCATGGTGCGGATGGCTTCACCGGAAAGAGGCACTGCAGAATCTCCTGTGTGGTCTGTTGTTAGTTTACGCGGTTCGGGTGTGGGAGCGTGCGGCTAACGGTCGGAGCCTTCCTGGACGCGGAGGGAGGCGGAGTCGGTGGGACTGCCGGCGGATTCGCCCTCGATGGGTTTCTGGTAGCCATCGCGGTCGGACATCTCGGTGATGGAGCAGAGGCGGAAGGCGAACTCGGGCTTGAGGTCGTCGAGACCGAAGCGCCAGGACCAGTTGCCGTCGGCGGCGGCGGGGCGGTTCATGCGGGCTTCGCTTCCGAGCTCGAGGACGTCTTGCAGGGGATAGATGGCGATGTTGGCGACGGAATCGGCGGCGGCGCGGATCAT
Source organism: Bryocella sp. (assembly GCA_036273275.1). GTDB lineage: Bacteria > Acidobacteriota > Terriglobia > Terriglobales > Acidobacteriaceae > Granulicella. The sequence goes on along the minus strand of DASUHZ010000094.1, from coordinate 39,170 downwards.
TTCCCAGACGATCTCGCAATCGTTGTGCTCGTCGACGGGACCGAGATAGATCTGCACGTTGTTGCGTTCGTCGGGAGTTGTGTCTTCACGCCACCAGCCGAGTGTGGTGTTGTTGTCGTGCGTGCCGGTGTAGACAACCGTGTTGGCAATGTAACGGTGAGGGAGGTAGGTGTGGCCGCCGCGCTCGGCGAAGCCGAACTGCAGGATGCGCATGCCGGGCATGCCGAAGTATTCGCGCAGCTCGTCGACCTCGGGCGTAATGAGGCCGAGGTCTTCGGCGATGAAGGGGAGATCGCCGAAGATTTCTTTGAGGCGATTGAAGAAGGTCTGGCCGGGAGCCTTCACCCAGTGACCGTTCATCGCGGTCTCTTCATCGGCGGCAATGGACCAGAAGGCTTCGAAGCCGCGGAAGTGATCGAGGCGGATGAGATCGTACAGGGCGAGCGAGCGGCGAACGCGCGCGACCCACCAGTCGAAGCCTCGCTCCTGAAGGAGACCCCACTTGTAGAGCGGGTTTCCCCAGCGCTGTCCGGTGGCGGAGAAGTAGTCAGGTGGGACACCGGAGACGCGCGTGGGCCTGCGCTCGTCGTCGAGTTCGAAGATTTCCGGGTGGGTCCAGACGTCGGCGGAGTCGTAGCTGACGAAGATGGCGATGTCGCCGAGTACTTTGATTTTGCGCTCGGCGCAGAAGGAACGGAGAGCGTTCCACTGTTCGGCGAAGAAGAATTGGATGACCTGTTCGAGGGCAATGTCGCGGCCGGAGTCGTTGAGGAGCGCGGTCATAGCGTCGGGCTGACGCAGCGCGTACTCGGACGGCCAGGAGATCCAGCCGGAATAGTTGAAACGACGGCGAAGGACGGCGAACATGGCCCAGTCGGTGAGCCAAGAGATGTTGTCCTGGGCGAAGCGCTGGAAGCGGGCGCGGTCGTCGGCATTTGCGTTGTCGAGGAAGTTGGCGGCGGCCTCTTCGACGAGGGGGCGCTTGGCATCGAAGGCGCGGTCGAAGAGGCAGGGGCCGTTATGGCCGGGGAGACCTTCGATGCGGTCGGGAGAAAGCCAGCCGGCATCGACGAGGCGCTCGAGAGAGATTAAGAGGGGGTTGCCGGCGAATGCAGAAAGTGCAGAGTAGGGCGAGCTGCCGTAGCCGGTGGGATTAAGCGGAAGGACCTGCCAGAGTCGTTGCTTGGCTGCGGCGAGGAAGTCGACAAAGGCAAAGGCGGCCGGCCCGAAGTCGCCGATGCCGCCGTAGGAAGGAAGCGAGGTTATGTGCAGCAAAACTCCGGAAACCCGCTCTGACGTCATTGCGCTCCTTCACCCGCTTGTGACCTGAAGCGTAGGACGTGTGCGCGCGCAGGCGGGATGCCGACAGGGACTTCCCATTGCGCAAGGGCGGTGTGTTTACGGAAGGCCGCCGGGTTGCTTGCGGCTGTAGACGATGGCGCCGCCCTGTTGATAGCGCTGCATGAGCGAGGTAGCAAAGAGGCCAAAGGCCTCCTGGCGCTGATCGTCGAGCAACTTCTCACGGGTTGCAGGGAGGTTCTTGGCGATGTCCTCGGGGGTGGGCTCCTGCTTGTCCGTTACCTGAGCCACAGAGCCGTTCGGCCCTTCGTTGATCGGGCCCGAGATGCCGCCCTTCGAGAGTGAGAAGAGCACGGAGGCGGCGCCGGTCATGGAGCCGATATCAGGGACCTGGGCATCGCGGCCGACAAGGTCGCTGGCCTTGACGGGGAGTTTCATCTCGGCAGCGGCTTTGGAGAGATCGTTGAGGACCTTGGCGCGGTCGGCGAGCCTGATGAGCTGCGCGTTCAAGAGCTCGGGCGCTTTCTGCTCGCGGTAGTCGTCGAGAACGTGCGACTTCCAGGAAGCGAAGTCTGGAGCGTGCGCAGGCTTCACGTCGAGTACCTGGAAGATTGCGTAGCCTTCGCCGGTGGATGCGCTCTGGGGCGCGGCGTTCTTTGTGGCAGCGAACGCTGCCGTCAGAAGCGAAGTGGAATCGGGCAGGCTGGGGATTGTGGCGTCGTGTGCGATGTAATCCGTGGTTACGACGTGGAGATTATGTGCCTGCGCGGTCTTCTCAAGCCCATCCTTGTGGGCTTCGGCGACGAGCTGGTTGGCATAGTTCTCTGCGACGGAAGCAGCCTTCTGGCTCTCAAGCGCGGCAACGATGGAGTCGTGCACCTCGGCGAGCGACTTGGTGTGCGCGACGTCCTTCTGCTCTGTCTGAATGATGTGATAGCCGAACTGCGAGCGAACGAGACCGGAGGTCTGGCCGGGGTTGAGGGCCATCGCGGCCTGCGCGTAAGCGGGGTCGAGGTTGCTGGTGGGCATCAGGGGAAGTTCGCCGCCCTGGTCCTTCGAACCGGGATCATCGGAGTACTTCCTGGCGAGCTCCGCGAAGTTTCCGCCGGCCTGAACCTGCTTCAGAACGTCCTGTGCCTTCGCTTTGGCGGCTGCGTCGGTCTTAGCGTCGGCGCCCTTGGGTGCGGAGATGAGGATGTGACGCGTCTTCACCTGGGCAGGAACCTTGAACTGATCCTGATGACCGGCGTAGTAGGCTTGGATCTCGGATTCGCTGACCTGCGGCTTGCCACCGGGAAGGCTGGCGTCGTCGAAGGCGATGAAGGTGATCTTGCGAGTTTCAGGAATGGCGCTGGCGTAGCGAGCGGAGTTCTGTTTGAAGAAAGCCTGCAGTTCAGCGTCAGAAGGATTGATGGTCTTCTTGATGTCCTCAGCGGAGATGACCGCGTAGTTGAACTTCACTTTCTGGCCTTGCTGGAGATAGGCAGTGCGAACGGCGCTGTCGGAGATAGTGACGCTGCCGGTCACGAGCGATTGGAGGCGTTGAAGTTCGAGATCCTCTTTGACTTCCTTCTCAAACTGCGACACGCCGACGCCGAAGAATTGTTCGACAAAGTTCATGTACTGCTGGTCGCCGATGAATTTGCCACCGGGAAAGAGATATTGCGAGAGCGGACCTGTGCTGAGCTCGCGGCGCAGGTCGTCGTCAGAGACCTGCAGCCCGAGGCGGTCGGCTTCGCGAACGAGAACAGCACGCTCGACCTGCTCCTGACCGACCTTGTTCATGAGGATGGGGCGCGCGAAGTCGGGATAATGCTGTTGCTGCATCTGCCGCTCGGTTTGCTGCGTGACCTCCTGCATCGTAATGGCGTCGCTGCCGCCGAAGAGGCGGCCCCAGAGTCCGGGAGCGTGAACGGTCGCGAAGAGCGCGGTATTGTTCGACGTGTCGTCACCACTGAAGATGCCAGGGACCAAGGTGATGACCATGGCGACGCTGGCGGCAGCGATGATGACACCGAAGAGAATCTTGGTGGCTTTGTTGTCCTGCTGAAAGATGCGGATCATGCCTGGTTGACGACCTTCACTTCAAAACGAGACAAAGGGTGGTCTCGTGTGCCCGGGGATTTTTGCGCAGGATAATGGCGGTCTCGCTGCCGAGACGGATTACGCCTGCTTGCAGGGGCTTCGTCCCTGAGTATAAATCAGCGGGGCACGCAACATTCGGCCGGGGAGTGTACCAGCGGCGTGGACACTGATTCAAAAAGAGAAAGGGCTGCGGTTACGCAGCCCTTCTGTGGTCAGGCACCCGAGCTCAGCGGCCGTAGTACGGAGCGTAGTAGTAGCCGTAATACGGGTTGTAGTAACGGCGCATTTGCGGCTGCTGCCGGTTGGGACCGGCCGCGTAGGCAAGTCGAGCCATCTCCTGTTCTGAAACGGTCTTCACCACGGCCGGTTGAGCAAGTTGAAAGGTGATGACCGCCTCGGGCGGAACGATGACGCGTCCGCTGGGGGACGAGGCAGAGCCGGCCACACCTACGCCCGCACCGGCAACGGCCCCGACGGCAGCTCCTGCGCCACCTCCGGCGATGCCGCCGATGATGGCTCCGAGGGCGCCGAGCCCAAGGGCGCTGTTCGCGGTGGTGGTTGATTTGTCGCGACCGTGCTGCTCCCAGAGTTGTGTCTGGAGCGGATAGTTGACGCCTGCGAGTGTGACGCTGTTGATTGCGAGGCTGAGCTGGCCGCGGCCGCTGAGCGTACCGGCTTTGGCGGCATCGACGACGGTTCCCTGGACGGAGGCTCCGCGCGGGATCGCGATTGCGCCGTCGGCGGCTACGTCGTTGATCACGGTACCGTCAAAGGGCGTGCCAGGTTTGATGTGGTTGGAATCAAGGCCGCGATTAATGCGGATGCGCAGCATCGCTCCTTCGGGAATGGTGACCTGAAGGCCAGCCTGCTGTCCTCCGGGAGGGGCGTACGCCTGGTCGGGACCGTTGTTATATAGCGGGCGACGCGGCGGAGGACCGTAGGGTTGCGGCTGGCCAGGATAAGGCTGCTGTTGACCGTAGGGCTGCGCCTGGCCGGGATACTGTTGAGCCTGACCAGGGTACTGCTGCGGCTGGCCGGGGTACTGCTGCGGCTGGCCGGGATATGGCTGGCCCTGGCTTTGGTCCTGCGGAGGGCCGTAGCCGCCGGGATACTGCTGGTTCCCCGGTGCGCTGTTCGGCTGCTGAGGCTGACCCTGTGGAGGACCATAGCCACCGGGATACTGCTGATTAGCCTGAGGTGCGCTATCAGGAGCTTGAGACTGGTCTTGAGGAGGGCCATAGCCGCCCGGGTATTGGCTGCGGTCCGGGGACTGCGTGGTGCCGTTGGGCGGTTGCGGCTGCTGGTTGTAGTCCGGCTGTGGCTGATTCGGTGTCGGAGGCGCGCCGTTTTCGGCTTGCTCGGATGGTGGCGGGGCCGGAGCGTAGGTGCCGTCCGACTGCAACTGACCGCCAGAGGGTGGTTGCTGAGCGGATTGATCGGCTGGGTTCGGCTGATCGGCTGAGGCCTGGTCGGAGGGAGCCGGGGAGTCGAGAGACAGTTCGTCAACGACCTTCTTGACACCGACAGCGCGCGCGACCAGATTCTCAGCCTTGGTGCGCATCGCCTCGTCATGCACGTTGCCGCTGAGCGTGACGGTGCCATATATAGTGGCGGACTGGATGTTCTGGGTCGAAAGCTCGGGGGCGCTGGCCAGTGCCCGGAGGACGTTGGCTTCGACCTGGGCGTCCGTCATGTTGCCCTGGGCTGGCTGATTCTGGGCGAAGGCGGCAGTGCCCAAAATCAAGCAGCCAACCAGAATGGGGTGGCCGATGCGAGAAAAGCCTTTGAGGCTCATAGTCTGTGTGCTCCTGGGGGCGCCGAGGTCTAGCGAGCGGTTTGCAGACACTTCGGGCAGGCGCCGTCCATCAAATCAGACGCTACTTTGAAGGAAAAGTTCCGCTGGGAGCTAAGCATTCCAGTGACTGCGCGGACACTTAGGTCTTTAAACCCTGATGCGGTGAGCGCCAGTTTGACCGGCGGCGGCGAGGAGTGGCATCATAAGGATGCGGGGTGGAGCAGCCCGGTAGCTCGTTGGGCTCATAACCCAAAGGTCGCAGGTTCAAATCCTGCCCCCGCAACCATCCGAAGACGAACCCTAGTGAGTTCTGAGCCAAAGGCTCCTCGCTGCCGGTGTTTTTGGTTACACCCCAACAAAATGCAAGAGCTCTGCGCCTGGCAATACCAGCGCCGCCGCTGCCTTTGGCCGGCTGGCATATACCTGACTGCTCTGTGCTCCAACTCGCGCAACGGATGGAGATTTCGAGCGTGGTAGCGGAATCACCTGAGAATTGAGTTCGTCGGCAGGAGATGCCGCGAGCGGCGTATTCACGCCAGCTTCGTACCCGGTGTGCGCGGATAGCGGGTTTTGCTTGTCGGGGGACAGACTGGCGTATGTGGCGCCTATCTCTTGCGTTCATTCCTCGCTCCCATTCAATTGCCATTCTCCTGATCTGGCGAGATTGATCTGAACGGTCAGGAGCACTACTCCGAAGTGTTACATCCAGTATCGACCCGTGGTTAGTAGACTCGTGAGCCGAATCAAGAATCGGGGTCTGCATGAGTGGTGTTGTCTTGACCGGCAGCTACGATCCGCGCCTGGTCATTCTCTCCGTTGTTATTGCGGTTCTCGCAGCATACGCCGGGCTGGATCTAGCGGGACGCGTGACTGCGGCGCGCGGCAGAATACGTGCTGCTTGGTTGTGCGGCGGAGCGTTTGCGTTCGGTTTTGGAATCTGGTCCATGCACTACGTGGGAATGGCAGCCTTTCGACTGCCCGTCCCGGTGCTCTATTCCTGGCCAGTGGTGCTTCTATCGCTGGCAGCTGGTGTGCTGGCTTCGGGTATTGCCCTATTCGTCGTCAGCCGCAAATCGATGAGTCTCCTTACTGCCGGTGTCGCCTCTCTGTTCATGGGAACCGGCATTGCAACGATGCACTATACCGGCATGGAGGCCATGCGCCTGCCGGCGATGTGCCACTACTCACGCGGCCTCGTTGCGCTTTCGCACATTTTGGCGGTGGTGATCTCCTTTGTCGCACTATGGTTCTTCTTTGCGCTGCGTGATGAGACTTCCACCAAGTGGAGCTGGCGCAAGGTCGGCAGTGCGATCCTTATGGGACTTGCGATTCCCACGATGCACTACACAGGCATGGCGGCGGTCAGCTACCGAAGTGGTCCAATGATGGGCCCAGGCCACGACCTGTCGATGTCTTCGGTTGGTTTGGCGGCCATTGTGATCACGGCATTGCTGCTGCTCGCGACGGTCTCTCTGACGGCAACTGTCGACCGTCACTTCATGTTTCAGTCCATGCAGTTGGAGCTGAGCCAGCAGCGCATTCGCATCATGGAAGAGCTTGCGGCGGAGAGGGACCGGGCTCGTACGGCGGAAGCCTCAAGTCAGGCCAAGAGCGAGTTTCTCGCCAACATGAGCCATGAGATACGCACTCCGCTCAACGGCATCATTGGCATGACGGATCTGACGCTCGAAACGGAACTGACGCGCGAGCAGCAGGACTATCTCGAAACCGTAAAGCTCTCCGCTGATGCGCTGCTGAATGTGATTAACGACATTCTGGATTTTTCCAAGATCGAAGCCGGAAAGGTGGATGTGGAGGAGATTGACTTTGACCTTCGCGAGTGCGTGGAGGGCGCGCTCAAAAGCCTGGCTCTGCGCGCGGACGAGAAGCGCCTGGAGTTGCTGTGCGATATTGACCCGCAGGTCGCCAACCTGAGACGCGGAGATCCAGGTAGACTTCGGCAGATTCTGCTGAACCTTGTGGGCAATGCCCTGAAGTTCACTGAAAAGGGTGAAGTCTCTGTCAAAGTGTTTGAGGACGTCGTAGAGGGCACGTCCCAAATCCATTTCGTAGTTTCGGACACGGGTATCGGCATCTCGAGCAACAAGTTGACGGCCATCTTCGAAGCTTTTTCGCAGGCGGATAGCTCCACAACCAGACAGTTCGGGGGCACGGGGCTAGGGCTGACGATCTCCCGGCGCCTGGTTGAAATGATGGGCGGCAGCCTGTGGGCAGAGAGCGAACCCGTGGTGGGATCCAAATTTCACTTTACCCTCCCGTTGCGAGAGTCGCGGGAGTCCGCGCGCGAGATTACCGTCGCAGGTTCTGACGTCAGCCTCACTGACGTCAAAGTGTTGATCGTTGATGACAACCGCACGAACCGCCGAATTCTTGATGGCCTGATGAAGCATTGGGGCATGTTTTCCACGAGCGTTGCTGACGGCGAGCAGGCATTGCATGAGCTGGAAGCTGCGCGCCGCAGTGGAGCAGGCTACGACCTGGTCCTGACCGATATGCAAATGCCTAAGATGGATGGCTTCGGTCTGATCCAGGAGATCAAGAGGAAACGCGACCTTTCGGCGCCGGCGATCATGATGCTCACCTCCGGAGGGCGTCGGGGCGATGCAGCCCGATGTGCGGAGCTAGGCATCGCCGCGTATCTCTACAAGCCCGTACGACAGTCAGAGTTGCGCGAAGCCATCGTTCGCGTTCTCAGCAGGAAAAACGGCGCGGGAGACCAGCCCACGTTGACACGTTATGACTTGCCTGAGCAGAAGCCGACCGTTCAGCACCTCAACATCCTCCTCGCTGAAGACAATCTCATAAACCAGAAGCTGGCGGTCCGTCTGCTGCAGAAGCGCGGACATACTGTCACTGTGGCCAACAATGGTCGCGAGGCGCTCGCCACGCTTGAAAAGACAGCCTTCGACCTGGTGATGATGGACGTCCAAATGCCTGAGATGGACGGATTTCAAGCGACGGTTGAATTGCGTCGTCGTGAGCGGGGCACTGGTGGTCGCATTCCAGTTGTTGCTATGACGGCACTCGCGATGAAGGGAGACAAGGAGCGGTGCCTGCAGGCCGGTATGGACGCCTATCTGTCCAAGCCGATTCGGCCCGAGGAACTCGATCGCGTGCTTGAATCCTACACATCGAGGGGAACTGCAAAACGAGGCAGTGCTGAGGTTGCAGGGACCGTTGATTCCGTCAACATGGAAGCGCTGTTGAAGAGTGTGGACGCCGATAGAGGTTTTATCGCGGAACTCGCTGAAATCTTCCGCGAAGACTATCCACGACATCTCAAGGCGCTGCGAGACGGCATCATTTTCTCTGACTCGGAGAAGGTCCGTGGCGAGGCTCATGCCTTAAAGGGCGCGCTGTCGAACCTGTTCGCGACGCAGGCTTGTTTGCTGGCTGCATCGCTTGAGACCAAGGGAAGATCCGGGGACTTGGCCGGCGCGGTTCGTACGCTCGATGAGCTGGAGCGCGAACTTGAGCTTGTTGAGCGTCAATTGGGCTCCGTTTCTCAGGAGTTGGTGCGATGAAAATACCCTGTTGCGGATGACGACCGGGCCGGGCGGCAGCTTATGCAGGAGTTCCGCCAAAGAGTTGGGACGACGTGATCTCGCGCAGGAGCCTGTGACTCCCGCGCGGTCGGCCGCGAGTGCGCGGAGCAAGCTGACAGCACATCCGAGACAGTGCTTCACGTAGAGGCTGAAGGTGGCGGGAGCGTATCAGTCGATTTGGAAGAAGCTTTATGTGCGGCCACCGCTGTTCGCGCAGGAACGCTTCGATCAGGCGCTGGAGCATTGCCGCGCGGATAGGTCGTGGGGAGCCGCGACCGTAACGTGCGGGCACGATGTGATGGTCGATCAGCTGAATTAGTTGACGGTGATGCTCGAGAATTTTGCTTAGGCGCTCTTGCGTTTGTGGGTGGCGCGGGAAGCGGATTTCTCGCTGCGTGGCGGCTTCTTAGTGCCGGAGGAGATGGAGACGGTCTTCTTCTCGGCCGCGGCGGACTTCTTCGACGAGCGCTTGGCTGGCGCTTCCTCGCGGCTAGCAGCGCCGGAGACGCTCTTCCGCAGCGCATCCATGAGGTTGATGACCTTGCCCTTGGTGGGGGCGGGCTCGACGTCCTTGGGGATGGGCAGATGCTTGAGCTTGGCTTCAACGAGTTCCTTGACCGCGACCTCGTAGCCGTCGACGAACTTTTCTGGATCGAATTTGTGGGTGCGGCGCTTGATGAGTTCTTTGGCGAGGTCGAGCGATTCCTTGTCGATGGAGTGGTGCTTGATGTCGGAGAAGTACTCGGCGGGCTTGCGGAGCTCGGCGGCGTAGCGGAGGGTGTAAGCCATCATGCCGCCGTGTTCGGATTTGTCGTCGGTGCCGCCGGTGTTGCCGGAGGGCGCGAGTGCGACAACGTGTTCGCGGCCGCCGAAGGCGATCTTGGTGAGGGCGATTTTTTTTGTGTCCTGCAGAGCCTTGCGGACGGTGAGAAAGGCTTCGGTCTGCGATTCATTTTCGGGGACGACGAAGTAAGGCTTCTCGAAGAACTCGGGGTCGATCTCGTCTTCGTTGACGAATTGCGTGACCTCCATGGTGTGCTTGGAAGGGACGCGGAGGTGCGCGAGTTCCTCGGGCTCGATGGTGACGTAGTGGCCTTTGGAGTACTCGTAGCCTTTGACGATCTCGCTTTTGCCGACGACGGCTTCTTCCGGGACGGCTTCGTCGGCGCCGTTCTCGATGGCGGAGGCGAGCACCTTCTGGTGGCGAACGCGCTCGCCGGTGCGGCGATCGATCTGGTGGAACTTGATGTCGCTCTTGGACTCAGTCGCGACGAAGAGCTTTACACCGAACGAGACGAGCGAGATTGTTACCTGTCCGCTCCAATAAGGACGTGCCATCCATCACCTCTGCAACCGAGTAAGAAGCCATCGAGAGTGCAAGTAGTTGGATGCTACGCCGGAATCAGACGGGATGCCAGATCGTTGCGAGTCAGCTATTAGCGGGGAGATTAGGCGAAATGAAATCGAAAAGACAGGCTACCCTAGTTTGTCTTGATGCAGTGCTACGCCTAATCAATGGTGGGAGAAATCTAGGACGATCGCAAGTAGCCACATTAATACTGTGACAACCCACAATGGCCTGCCCCTCCAGTCCCTATGGCGTAATAGCAAGCCGCCCCAAGTAATATCCGCAAGGACGAAGAGACCTAAGACAGGAAGCGCATTAGCCCACACGAAGGGTTCGCCTGTGACGGGTACCATCCCGTGCTCCTCAGGTATCCTCCAGCCAAGAGATGCAAGCCTAAGGTAAAGCACTATGCCAAATGCGTTGGCAAGGATGAACGCGATATTCAAGCGCTTCGCAGCTTTTGGCCCATTGAGAGATTCAAGCGTATCGGTCATAAGCTCGGGGTCTGCCAATCGGAACTTTACGCCGTATATATCTCGCGATCAAGGATGCGGGCGTAGGCGGGGACGGTGAGGAAGTCCTGGAACTTTGGGGCTTTGATGAGCTCGCGCATGAGGAAGGCGGCGTGCTCGTAGGCTTCGTAGCGTGCGGGCGGGACGGCTTCTTTGGCGCGGCTAAGTTCGGCGTCGATGTACTCGTCGCAGAGGGTGGTGGTGATGCGGCTACCGGCGTTGGGGCCGTCGGTGAGCGTGGCGCCGTGGTGGACCCACTGCCAAAGTTGCGCGCGCGAGATTTCGGCTGTCGCGGCGTCCTCCATGAGGTTGAAGAGCGGGACGCAGCCGATGCCGCGCAGCCAGGCTTCGACGTAGCCGAGGCCGACGGCGATGTTCTGGCGGAGGCCGGCTTCGGTGATGGTGCCGGTGGGGATGCTAAGCAGGTCGGCGGCAGAGGGGTTGTAGTTGGGGAGTTGTTTGTCGATCTGGTTGGGCTGCGGCATGATGCGGTTGAAGATTTCAGTGGCGACGGGGACGAGGCCGGGGTGCGCGACCCAGGTGCCGTCGTGGCCGTCGGAGGCTTCGCGCTCCTTGTCGGCGCGGACCTGGGTGAGGGCGCGCTCGTTGGCTTCGGGGTCGGACTTGATGGGGATGAAGGCGGACATGCCGCCCATGGCGTGGATGCGGCGGCGATGGCAGGTCTTGATGCAGAGCAGAGAGTAGCTGCGCATGAAGTGCGTGGTCATGGTGACCTGCGAGCGGTCGGGGAGAAGGACGGAGGTGTCGGCGGCGAGCTTTTTGATGAAGGAGAAGATGTAGTCCCAGCGCCCGCAGTTGAGGCCGGCGGAGTGCTCGCGGAGCTCGAAGAGGATCTCGTCCATCTCGAAGGCGGCGAGGATGGTTTCGATCAACACCGTGGCGCGGATAATGCCGCGAGGGATTTCGAGGAGGTCTTGCGCGCGGAGGAAGACTTCGTTCCAGAGACGGGCTTCGAGGTGCGACTCGAGCTTGGGGAGATAGAAGTAGGGGCCGGAGCCGCGGCTCATCAGCTCGAGCGCGTTGTGGAAGAGATAGAGGCCGAAGTCGAAGAGGGAGCCGGACAGGTATTCGCCGTCGACGACGATGTGGCGCTCTTCGAGGTGCCAGCCGCGCGGGCGGATGAAGAGTACGGCGGGATTTTCGATGAGCGAGTAGTGCTTGTGGGTGGAGGGGTCGTCGAAGGTGATGGAGCGACGGACGGCGTCGATGAGGTTGAGCTGGCCGTCGAGGAGATTTTCCCAGGTGGGCGTGGTGGAGTCTTCGAAGTCGGCCATGAAGACGCGGGCGCCGGAGTTGAGCGCGTTGATGATCATCTTGCGGTCGACTGGGCCGGTGATTTCCACGCGGCGGTCCTGGAGGTCGGCGGGGATGGGTCCGACGGTCCATTCGGTCTCGCGGATTTGGCGGGTTTGTGCCAGGAAGTCGGGACGGACGCCGGAGTCGAGCTGCTGCTGTCGGGTAATGCGCGCGGCGAGGAGTTGCTTGCGGCGCGGATTGAACTCGCGATGGAGGGTAACGGCGAAGGCCAGGGCTTCGGGGGTGAGGACGCGGCTGTAGCGGTCGGCGGTGGTGGCGTGGATTTCGGTGCCGGGTGGGAGGGTCATGTGTGCCTCGTGCAGAAAAGCAGATTCCCTTCGGGAATGACAACAAAAAACCTGAACGCTTATTCGAAGCGGAGGTCGACGCGGCCAGCGGTGGAGAATTCGACTTCGACGACGCAACGCGAGGATGCGGGGGTGTTGCCGGTCCACGATCCGGTGGTGATCCATTGGCCTTTGCGGAGGCCGCCCGTGCGCGCGGCGCCTTCGTTGGCCAGCCACGGAAGAAGACGGAGGAGATCCCCGGCTGTGTTGGAGCCGGTGCGCTCGACGCGCACGATGCCGTCGATGGCGAGCATGACTTTTTCTTTGGTGAAGTCGATGGATTGCCAGTTGTCAACAGCCGGGCCGTAGACGAAGCCGCCGTGCATCTGGAGGTCGGCGATGCCGGAGAGACGCGTGGTATGCGACGGATCAGCGAAGGCGGGTTCGAGGATCTCGATGGCGGGATGACAGGAGGCCATGGCGGCGAGTGTCTCTTCGCGTGTGTAGGGCTGCGCACCAGTCTCGGAAAGACGGGGAGGGAGGTCGGTGCCGACAAGGAAGGCGATCTCGGCTTCGAGGCCGCGGTAGCGCCAGCGGGGGCCAGCGAGTGTGCTGCCGCTGGCGGCTATCCAGGCGAATGGCATGGGAGCATATGCAGGTGTGGCTTCGGCTGAGCCAGCGCCGATCTTCCATCCGCCGACGTCGCCCAGCGCGGCGATCATGCGGTCCTGGATGGCGTATGCCTCGTCGAGGGATTGCGGCTGGAGATTCGCGGGAAGATCGGTGAGTGGGTGGCCAGCGCGGCGTGCGTTCAGAAGTGCGTTGGTGGCGTCGATGATGCGGAGTTCTTCGGGTCCGGGCATTTGCTGTGTCGTTTCGCTCATGGTGTGGCTCCGAACGTTAGTTTCGCCGATGAGAGCGGCGCGGGTCATCTTGTGATGTCGAATCAGACGACGTCGAGTGAGCGTGGCCCATGGAGGAGTTGGTCAACGGCGAGGCCGCGGATGGAAGCGTCGAGGAGTTCGACCATGTGGAAGGTGGGGAGCTCGGCGGCGCCGCGGCGGCGAAGCCCGTTCATGAGTTGAAGGAGGCAGCCCGGGTTGGCGCTGATGACGGCTTCGGCCCCGGTGGCGAGCAGATGCGACACCTTTCGGTCGCCGAGCTCGTTTGCCGGTTCCGGGTTGAGCAGGTTGTAGACGCCGGCGGAACCGCAGCAGAGATTGGCTTCGGCTATTTCTTCGACGGTGAGCTCGGGGACCTGAGCGAGGAGCGCGCGCGGCTGGGTGAAGATGCCTTGCGCGTGGCGGAGATGACAGGCGTCGTGATAGGCAACGCGAAGTGGGATGGGGCGGCGTGGGGCGATCGGTTCAACTGCGGCGAGGACCTCGCTGATGTCTTTGCACTTTGCGGAGAAGGCTGCCGCGCGGGCGGACCACGCGGGGTTATTGCGGAGGAGATGCGCGTACTCCTTCATGGTGCTGCCGCAGCCGGCCGCGTTGATGACGATGGTGTCGACGTTCGCGGCTTCGAAGGTGGCGATCATGTCCTTGGCGTAGCTGGCTGCCTGATCCTCGAGGCCGGAGTGGACCATGAGGGCGCCGCAGCAACCTTGCGGTTTGGGAATGATGACTTCGAAGCCTTCGGCGGCCAGGACGCGCGCGGTGGCGGCGTTGACGTGAGCGAAGTAGGCGTCCTGCACGCAGCCAGTGAGCATGCCGACGCGGCCGCGTGATTTGTTCGCGGAGCTGACGGTGTGCGGGAGTGAGTGGAACGGATTCAGCGGCACGGGTGGGAGCAGCGCTTCCATGGAGCGCACGCGCTCGGGAAAGAGCCTGAGGAGGCCGCTGTTGCGGACGAGATCTTGGAGACCAGTGCGCTGGTAGATCGCGAGTGGGAGGCCGAGAGCGCGCAGGCGGCGCGGGTGCGGAAACGTGGCGAAGAGGAGTTTGCGGAAGAGGCGATCTGAGAGCGAGCGCGAGCCGGTGCGTTCGGCCTGGCGCTCCACCTGACCGCGTGTATCTTCGATGAGCTTGTTGTATTCGACGCCGGAGGGGCAGGCGGTCATGCAGGCCATGCAGCCGAGGCAGCGGTCGATGTGGGTCTGGAAGATATCGTCGAGCGGAGCCTCGCCGCTGGCGGCTTTTCGCATGAGCCAGATGCGGCCGCGGGGCGAGTCCATCTCTTCACCCCAGAGCGCGTACGTCGGGCAGGCAGGAAGGCAGAAGCCGCAGTGGACGCATTTGTCCATGAGGGCAGGCTCGGGCGGGTTGTGCGAGTCGAACGCGCTGGGCTTTGTTGACGTAGATATTTGTGTGAGCGCGGATTGCGTGGCGAGGCCGTTGGCGTCGCCGGTGGGCGTGGCCTCGGGAGTGCGTGGCATCAGATGTCTCCTACGAAGCGGCCGGGGTTGAGGATGCGGTTGGGGTCGAACTCGTGTTTGATGGCGCGCATGAGTTCGATCGCGGGAGGTGTGTCTCCCCAGGAGTTGACGGAGTGCGGGAGCAGGCCACGACGAAGAACGACAGAGCTGCCACCATGTGCGCGCAGGCGCGCGCGAAGATCTTCGGTAAGTACGGCGAGATGTTGCGGCAATGCGGAGAAGGCGACGGTCAGAATGCCGGTCGGCTCCGCGATGCAGTGTGCGCGCACGTGCGGTTGCGTGTTGAGGACGGCGGCCGCGCCGACGATTGCCGAGAGCTTCGCCGGGAGGCTGCTGATCTTGAGAACGGTCGCGTCCGGTTCGGCGAAGAGTCGCTCGCGCTGGGACCAGATGTTTGGATCGGCGGGAGCGAGGGTGCAGTCTTGCGCCAGATTGCGGAGTTGTTGCTCCTGATTGCGAAGAACGTCAGGCTCGGAGGCGAGCTGAATGTCGAGTGCGAAGTCTGCGTCTTCGTTGCGGAGCTGCATGGCTTCGAGGCTGAGCGGAGCGGCGGCGATGCGATGCATCAGATCGGCGAGCTGCGTGATGGAGGCCGAGCGTGCGGTGAGGCTGAGGGTTTTTGTTGGAAGCGGATGCAGGCGGAAGGTGACCTCTGTGATGACCCCGAGCGTGCCGAAGGAGCCGGTGAGCAGCTTGGGAAGATCGTAGCCGGCGACGTTCTTGACGACCTTGCCACCCGAACGAGCGATGGTGCCGTCGGCGAGGACGATGGTCATCCCGATGACGAGATCGCGAAGGCTGCCATAGCGGCGGCGAAGGACGCCAGAGTCATTGGTAGCGATGACGCCGCCGACGGTGGCGCGGTCGGGGAAGACGGGGTCGAGAGCAACGCGCTGGTTGTGGCGTGCGAGTTCGCGCTGCATGGTGGACCACGGCGTGCCGGCTGCGACGGTGGCGGTCATGTCCTGCCAGACGTGCTCGCGGATGCCGGTGAGGCGTGCGGTGGAGAGCTGCAGGCGCGGGGTGACGCGCGAGCCCCAAGTGAGCTTGGAGCGACCACCGGCAGGTTCGACGGCGAGGTTTTCAGCGTTGGCAGAGCGCAGGATTGCGGCGACTTCTTCGGTCATCGTGGGCGAGAGGACGGTGATGTCGTCGTGCACGTGTGTGTCGATTTTGAGGTCTGTCAAAGTCGCTAGCATCAGAAAACCTCCGCGAGGCCGGCGGCTTCGATGGGATGCGGGACGTAGGAGCCGCGCGAGCGCTCGCCGCAGAGACGGGGTGTGGGGAAGAGCTTTTCGGGATTCGCGATGTTGTGCGGATCGAAGGCGTGGCGCACGCGGTGCATGGTGGCGAGGTCGGGTTCGGCAAACATGTAGCTCATCACGCATTGCTTCTCGCGGCCGACGCCGTGCTCGCCGGTGATGGAGCCGCCGGCATCGACGCAGAGCTCGAGGATTTTGTAGGAGAGATTAAGTGCGCGCTCCTCTTCACCGGGATGTGAGGCGTCGTAGAGAACCATGGGGTGAAGGTTGCCGTCGCCGGCGTGGAAGACGTTGGCGATGCGAAGGCCGGTTTCGGCGGACATGTGGGCCATTTCGTCGAGCACGCGCGGAAGTTGTGTGCGCGGAATGACGCCGTCCTGCACGATGTAGTTGGGCGAGACGCGACCCATGGCGGCGAAGGCGGCTTTGCGGCCCTTCCAGACGAGCAGGCGCTCGGCGTCGGATTGGGCGAGGCGCTGTGCCTTATCTCCTCCAAGCGCGCCGTTTTTTGTGCAGAGATCGCGGACACGGTGCATCTGGGTGTTGACTTCGTCGACGGGGCCGTCGAGCTCGACGAGGAGGAGACACTCGCAGTCGGGGTAGCCCGCATGCACTGCAGCTTCCGCGGCGAAGATGGAGGTGCGGTCCATCATCTCCATCGCCGAGGGGAGCATGCCGGCAGCGATGATGTCGGAGACGGTTTGGCCTGCGGCGGTGCTGGAATCGAAGGCGGCGAGGAGTGTCTGTACGCATTGCGGCCGGCGAACGATGCGGAGAACTGCCTTCGTGGCGACGCCGAGCGTGCCTTCGCTGCCGATGAAGACGCCGGGCAGATCGTAGCCGGGTGTGTCGGGCACGCCTGTTGCGGAGCCAAGCCACACGAGTTCGCCGGTGGGAAGGACGACCTCGCAGCCGAGCACGTGCGTTGTGGTGAAGCCGTATTTGAGGCAGTGCGCGCCGCCGGCATTTTCGGCAAGGTTGCCGCCGATGGTGCACACGATCTGCGACGAGGGATCGGGCGCGTAGAAGAAGCCCGCGCTGCGGACCAGGTCGGTGACCTGCGAGTTGGTGACGCCGGGCTCAACGGTGATGAGCGCGTTTTCAAGGTCGATGGAGAGCACGCGATTCATGCGTGCAAGGCCGATAACGACGCAGCCAGGAGTGGGAAGCGCGCCTCCGCTGAGGCCGGTGCCTGCGCCGCGTGCGACGAAGGGGATGTTGTGCGTTGCGCAGACTTGAACTGCGGCTTGAACCTGCGCCGCTTCGCGCGGCAGGACAACGGCGCCGGGCGCCGCGCGGAAATTGGTGAGGCCATCGCACTCGTAGGTCTGGAGTTGGGTGCAATCGACGATGAGGTTTGCATCGCCGACGGCCGCTCGGAGTTCAGCGATGACTTGCGAGGGGATCACGACTTTATGGTATCGCGGGTGATCGCCGTGTCAGGCCGTGAGCCAGCGCAATGCGTTGGCGAGGAAGCGTTGCTGCAGGACGGGGTGGAAGTCCGGGCAGCGGTGGAAGAGCAGCTTGCCTTTGCCGAGGCGTGTGGTGAAGGTGCCGGCGCCGACGTTGCGGTCGTGATCGCGGGAGTAGCCAACGATGACTTCGACGGGTGCGCCGTTGGGGGATTGGTCAACGAGGAGGCCGTTGGAGGGGCGGCCTTTGCATTGGTAGAAGCCGCCGAGGGCGCAGTTTTGCGGCAGGCCGTCGAAAAGGGCGTGTTCGCGGACGAAGTACCAGTTGCCCATCCAGGGAGCGCGGAAGTCGCCGACAGCGCCGTGGTAGGTGAAGGCTCCGGCCGCGGCGAGTTCTTTGGCGACGCCTTCGGACAGGGTGTCGGTCTGCGGGATGGCGAGGAGCGGCGTGCCGGCGCAGACGGCGTCGAGGATGCCGGTTTGCAGATGGCCCAGGGCGATGATCTGGGCTTCCTCGCCGGGCTCGAAAGTGTGGCCGGGCTTCAGCTTTGCCGCAGAGACGGGCGGCGCGGCTTCGAGGCCGGTGCTTTCGCCGACCTGGCTGTCGGCGCGGGTGTGGGAGGTGATGCCGGAGGAGATGATGAGGTCGTAGTGGTCGCCGGGTTTGAAGTCGGTAACGCTGAAACAATAAGGGTTCGCAGTCTCAACCGCCTTGCGGAGAGAAGCGCTTAGTCCAGACAAGCCGATCCTTCCCATCGTTCTGACGCACTTCAGGATGTATGGGGCAGAGCTCTGCGACTCAGGAATGTACGCCGTCTCCACGGCGGAGCTTACCCAGATTTCCTTTGTCTGCGTGGCGAGCGGGTCTGACGATAGCGAGAACCTGAAACGGTAGAGGCCTTCTTCATTGAGTGGCTGTGTGGAGAATGCCTCCTTTAGGAGATAGCAGAACTTCTCGGGGGTCTGTTCGGCAGGTGTGGGCAGCGTTGCGAGAGCGACGCGCTTGCCGTGCGGTGTGACCATCGAAAAGGTGAGCGTTCCCTTCACCGGTACGCCTGTGTCATTGGCAAGATAAAGGTCGAACACGGCGGAATCATCCATTCGGATTACAAGCGCACGTTGCTTGGCGATAGGTCGCACGGGTTGGAGGGTGTCGGCGATGAGGTGTGGATCGGACTTGTGGTTGCGCAGGTTGTCGACGATGCCGGAGTGGTTTTCGATGGCGGTGGACTCCCAGCCGGAGATGGCAGCGAAGTCGAGCGCGTCGTTGATGCGCGCGTTCTCCATGTAGTTCTGCCAGGACTCGTAGCAGGTGCGGCCGACGGCGCGGAAGACGTGGTCTGGGGTGGGGAAGGATTTGCGGAAGCCCCACTTGTCGAGGAAGCGGTTGTAGCCGGCGATGATCTCGTTGTGGTCGGTGAGGTCGTAGCTGGCTCCGTGAGGTGCGGCTCCGCCGTATTTTTTGTAGGTCTCGGTGATCTGGTGGACCATGAGGCCGTGAATGTCGGGGCGCGCGCAGCCCTCCATCTCGCCGTACTCGGTGAGGACGTTGCGGAGGTTGATGTTGTAGGTGTAATCGGTGGGTGATTTGTAGAACTCGTCGTACCACTGATCGCCCGCGCCTTGGTGGTTGTTCCACCAATCACCCCACTTTTCTTCGTCGGAGCGATGGAGTTTGCCTTCTTTCAGGTTTTCATCCCATGGCTCGTACCAGGCTTGCGCGGCGCCGCGGGCGACGAAGCCGTCGTTGAGGACGACGCAGCGTGAGGGGTCTTCGTCGTGCATGGCTTTGAGGACGGCGAGGGTGGCGGGGTTTTTGAGGTCGGCGCCGAGCTCGTTCTGCAGAGCGTATTCGAAGACGGAGGGGTGCGAGCGGAAGGCTTTGACCATCTCGACGCACTTGGTGAACATGTAACGCTGCGCAAACTTATCGGCTTCGCTGGTGGGTTTTTCCATCACGGTGCCGGCGGCGTTGGATGCAGTTTTGGGGGGCAGCTTGCCGATGGCCATCTTGCCGGCGCCGGGCTCCATGTAGCGGAGGACGCCGAGGCGGTCGTGCCAGCGGAGGACGTCTTCTTTGGCGAGGTTGCGGTGGAAGTTGAGGCAGTTGAGGCCGAGGGCCTGCGCGGCGCGGACCTCTTTCTCGGCGAGCTCGGGGACGGGGAACATGCCGTTGAGTCCCCAGTAGCCCCAGGAGATGGCGGTGTAGATTTTCGTGCGCTTGCCGTTGAGGCGGAAGATTGCGTTGGAGTTGGGGTTGTTGGGATCGATGCCGTCGACGGTGAAGGAGCGGAAGCCGAACGCGATGGTGCGGGTGTCGGTGTGGCCATCCTTTGAGCGAATTGTGAGCCTGAGGTGATAGAGACGAGAACGCTCTACCGCCCACAGATCCGCAGGCTCCCAGACCATTGGAAATTCGCCGTCGATTGTGGGTTCTGTTTCAGGTTTACCTGTCTTCGGATCAACCTCTCTATCGCAGCAGGTGGAGTTTCCCGGGTTCATATTCACATCGTCTGTATCAAGCGTCTTGCCGCTGATCGGATCGACAATCTGTAATTTCAGCGAATCGATCAATGCGCCATCAGGCGATGCTCCGTCGAACTCGGCGCGCACGACAATCTTCTTCGGATTCGGCGTATTCAAGACCCGGACATCTTTCACACGGAGATTCTTCGGGTGAGCGCTGATCGTGATGCCGCGATCGAGTGCGCCGAAGCCGTGGGAGCGATAGAGCGAGACCTTGCCCCACTTGGCGTTGAGGCCGTCGACCCAGTCGAAGCGGCCGAAGGGGTTGGTGATGCGGATGGCGAGGTGGTTGAGGCCGCCGGGGTTTGCGGCGTGGGTGCAGTCGCACTCGAAGGGAAGCTCCTCCATGATGGAGTACCCGACGAGCTTGTGGTTGAGGTAGACCTCGGCGCGGAGGTGCGCGCCGCGGATGTGGAGGAAGATGCGCTTGCCGCGGTGCTCGGCGGGGATGTTGAGGCGGCGATGCCACCATGAGACACCGAAGTACGCGCCGTTCTGCGGGATGTCGTCGTCGGCGGGAGGCTTGGGAGGATCGGTGGCGGCGTAGCGATACTCCTCGGGTGTGTACGGACGAGGCTTTCCGTCGGCGCCTGCGCCGTACTTGCCCCAGAAGTGCTGCTCGACGGAGGTGGGGAGTGTGACCTCGAGGCCGGTCGTTTGTGTGAGCGCGGACCAGCCGCCGGTCGGCGCGTTCACTGGCAGCGGCTGGCCTTTCGCGCAGAGCTTGCCGTTGATCCACGAGATGTCTTCGGGCAGGAAGATGTCGTCGTTCTGCCACTCGGCTTTATCGTCGATCCAGAGATGCCAGCCTTCGTCGGGGATGAGCGTGCCGTTCTCGGGGTAGGAGACTTCTACAGGCTGCGCGTGCGTGGGTAGCGCGAGGGCAGGTGCGATGGCGGCGGCGGTGGTGAGTGCGGCGGTGGTCTGAAGGAAGGCACGGCGGGAGAGGCTGTCAGACATGTTGAGGTGAGTTTAGACGAACGAATACAAAACGCAGATTCCCTTCGGGAATGACAACAAGAAAGGCAAGGGGAAAAGCAAAATACAGAGGTCCTTCGGCTGCGCCTCAGGATGACGGCCCTATAGGGCTACTCGCCGAGCATGATGCGCTGCACGCTGCGGGCGCGGCCGGTGGCGCCATCGCAGTCGATGAGTGTGGCGCACAGTTTCGGGTTGCCCTTGGCCGCTTCGAACTTGCCGGGCATGCCGGTGAGAAACCGCTTGAGAACCATCTCGGTCTCGACACCGATCACAGAATCGTATGGACCGGACATGCCCACGTCGGTCTGGAAGGCGGTGCCGTTGGGGAGCACGCGCTCGTCCGCCGTGGGAATGTGGGTGTGCGTGCCGAGCACGGCAGTGACGCGGCCGTCGAGATACCAGCCGAGTGCGACCTTCTCGCTGGTAGCTTCGGCGTGGAAGTCGAGGAGGATGACGCGCGCGCCCGACTTCTCGCGAATTTCAGTGAGGAGGTCGTCGGCCTTGCGGAAGGGATCGTCGCAGGAGGACATGAAGACGCGGCCCTGCAGATTGATAACGGCGTAGGCGGGGCCGTTGGGCAGTGTGCCCTGGTAGAAACCGAAGCCCGGCGTGCCGTGCGCATAGTTCGCAGGACGAATGACGCGGCGGCCACGAGCCTGCGAATTTTCAGGTACTGCGATGTACTCGAAAATTTCTTTCTTGTCCCAGATGTGATTGCCGGTGGTGATCACGTGTGCGCCGAGGTCGAAAAGCTCTTCTGCGATGGCGGGTGTCAGGCCAAAGCCGCCGGCCGCGTTTTCGCCGTTGATGATGAGGAGATCAACGGCATTTGTTTCAACCAGATGCGGAATGTGTTCGTGTGCAATGTGGCGGCCGGCGGAGCCAAATATGTCGCCTACAAACAGAATCTTCACTGGACGAGTTTATATGGGAGCAAGTCAGCGAGTCAGCCGATCGGCGAGTCAGCGATTTTTCATCCAGATCCGTCAAAAGGTGCCAAACTTAAAGACATGATCGACCTGGTGTGGAACTTCCCCCTTCTACCCGGTCAGCAGGAGATGTGGTCGCGCTATCTGGAGGCAGCGTTTGCTGAGTCCGGATCGCAGCCTGTTGAGTCGTTGCGGCCATCGTTTCGAACTGTTGAGCCGAAGCTGCGGGAGCGGGCGGCGCGGTGGCTCGGATATCCGATGAGTCGTGTGTGGATGACGTGTGGCGGGCATCACGGAACGCTGAATGCGTTGATGGCTTCTGGCCTCGCCGGAACGCGCGTTGCGGTCGAGGGCAACACGTATCCGGGATTTCTGGATCAGTGCTGGATGACCAAGACCTCCGTGGTAGCGTGCCTTGTGGACGATGAGGGCATTGTGCCGGAGGCACTGCGGGAGCTCTGCGAGCGCAAGCGGCAGGAGCTGGAACCGGTGCACGGGATCTTCACGATGCCGACGGTGCAGAATCCGCTGGGGTTTGTTACGCCGGAGAACCGGCGCGTCCAGATCGTGGAGATTGCGCGCGAGTTCCATCTGACGATCGTCGAAGACGACGCGTATGGGTTTATGGAGGAGAATGCGCCGCCCAGCTATGCGGAGCTCGCGCCGGAGCGCACGTATTATGTGCGCGGATTGGCGAAGAGTTTGGCGCCGGGTGTCCGGACGGGATTTCTGATTGCGCCGGAGAATGCGGCGGCGTCGATTGAGGCGGCGCTGCGCTGCACGGCGACGGGTACCAATGTGCCGCAGAATATGGCGGCGCTGAAGATGTGCGAAGACGGCGTGCTGGATGAGCTGATGAAGGCGAAGCGCGCGGAGGGACGCGAGCGAAACAAAGCCGCGCGTGCAGCGCTTGGACGATTGTGCGCGCCGGGCGCGGCCGCGGCGTGGCATCTGTGGGTGCGGGTGCCGGACGATGCCGAGCCAAGCGACATCGAGGGCGCGATCAAAGCAGAAGGTGTCATGGTGACGAATGGGCAGTGGTGCGCGGCGGCGCCAGAGTACAGGCATGGGCTGCGGCTTGCGCTCGGCGGCGAGATTGAGCGCGCGCGAACGCTTGAGGGCGTGGCTCGCGTGGCTGGGGTGCTCGAGGGGTTCATGAAGCAGGCACAGCGTCAGGAGATGGGGTACGCGAAGAGGACCGCGTGATTATTCGGCGGACTCTCCGTGGGTGTGGTCGTTCTCTCCAGCTTCATCGGTTGCAGTCTTGTTGAGCGGTCGCATGAGTGGAAAGAGGATGACGTCGCGGATGGAGCGCGCGCCGGTGAGGATCATGGTAAGGCGGTCGATGCCGATACCTTCGCCTGCTGTGGGTGGCAGGCCGAAGCTGAGCGCGCGGACGTAATCCTCGTCCATCTGGTGGGCTTCGTCGTCGCCGCGGTCGCGTTCTTTCAGTTGGTCTTCGAAGCGGCGGCGCTGGTCGTTGGGGTCGTTGAGCTCGGAGAAGGCGTTGCCGACCTCGAAGCCGCCGATGTAGAACTCGAATCGCTCGACCCAGTCGGGCTCATCGGGCTTGACCTTGCTGAGAGGTGAAACAGCGAGCGGAAAGTCGTAGATGATCGTGGGCTGGATGAGGTGTTCTTCGGCGAGAGCTTCGAAGACCTCTGCGATGATCTTGCCCATGTCAGCTCGGGAGCTGCCTTCATCCAGGTTGTTTGCTACTGCTTCGAAATACACCTCGACGTCTGCGAGCCGCGAACGTTCACGGCCTTCCGAAGTCGACGGTTTGGTGTCCTCGATTGAGTGTGCGGTTTGGATGTCACCCGATTTCCCTCGGTGGCCTTTCATCTCACTGCTCGCCGCGCGAAGCCGTGCCGCAAGCTGCGCGGCACTGTAAAAGTCAGTCAAGGTCGGCGCCTGTGATTCCGTCGGCCAGAACTTGATGATCGCCTCGCGCATGCTGAGCTTCTGCCACTTGCTTAGGTCGATTTCGCTGCCGTTGAAGTTGGTGATTGTGGTGCCGTTCACTTCCTTGGCAATGGAGGTGATGAGTTCCTGCGTGAGGTCCATCAGGTCGTGATAGTTGGCGTAGGCCTGGTAGAACTCGAGCATGGTGAACTCGGGGTTATGCTGCGTGCTGACGCCCTCGTTGCGGAAGTTGCGGTTGATCTCGTAGACGCGATCCAGCCCACCGACAACAAGGCGCTTGAGGTAGAGCTCCGGTGCGATGCGGAGCGAGAGGCCGATGTCCAGCGCGTTGTGGTGCGTGCGGAAGGGACGCGCGGCGGCACCGCCGGCGATGGTGTGCATCATCGGCGTTTCGACTTCGAGGTAGCCGCGGTCGTCGAAGAAGCGCCGGATGGCGCGGAGAATGGCGGCGCGCTTCACGAAGACGTCGCGGACGTTGCGGGGCTCGATGGATTCCGACGCCGGTTCGGTTGACCCCTCAGACGTAGAGGCCTGCTCGGCTTTTGCGAGCGTGCCGGAGTTCATGATGAGGTCAACGTAGCGCTGCCGGTAGCGGAGCTCGACGTCTTCGAGGCCGTGGTATTTGTCCGGCAATGCGAGCATCGCCTTCGAAAGGAAGCTGATGGCGGGTTGGCCGGCTACCGGCGTGGCCTTGAGCGTGAGCTCGCCGGTGCGGGTGCGCATGAGATGGCCGCGCACGCCGATGTGGTCGCCGAGGTCGAGAAGCTTGTAGAGCGCGAAGATGTCCTCCCCGACGTCGTCCTTGCGGACATAGATCTGGAGGCGCTTGCCGCCCTGTTGCAGGTGCGCGAAGCCGGCCTTTCCCTGCAGGCGGATGGACATGATGCGGCCGGCGACAGCGAACTCGGGGTGCTCAGCTTCGAGAGTTTCGCCGGAGATGGGTGCGGACTCGGAGTCGAAGCGCTCGAGAAGGTCGGGGATGTGCGCGAAGGCCATCTGCTCGTCCGTCGCGGGGAAACGGTTGGGGTAGATGCTCTCGGCGGCAGTGAGGCCGAGGCGCTGGCCGATGGCGGAGATTTCGCGCAGTTTTTCCTGCCGTTGCACGAAAAGGTTTCGCTCGAATTCACTTTCAAACTGGGACAATCTGGAGGGCTCGCTTTGCTGGAGACGTATGAAGCTTCAGTATATCGGCGAGTGGCGACACGGCTGCGGCAGATGATAAGTTTGGGCGATGGCGGGTGACGGCAACAACCCGAAGAAGGGCGGCGGAGTTTTCGGCAGCCTGGTGCAGGCGGAGTCGATGGTGCAGCTTGCGCTGGCGCTGCCGGCTGGCTGCCTGATCGGGTGGTTCATTGGGATGCTGCTGGATCATCACTTCCATACGGACTGGATCCAGGTTGTCGGAATTATCGTGGGTGCGATTGCCGGGTTTGTGCAGATCTTTCAGACGGCGTCGAAGTTTATGAAGCGGGGCGGGTGAACGTGGAGCTGGCAGGACTGACCGACGAGGATGTTCGGCAAACGATGCTGCGCGCGCTGCGCCTGCTTACCGTGCTTGCTGTGTTTGGCTTCGCGCTGACGTGGTGGAAGCTGGGCTGGCAGAGCGCCGTGCTGCTGGCGGTGGGCGCGGTGATTTCGGCGACCGGTCTGTGGGAGTGGATGCGGCTGATGGCGGTGGTGATCAGCCGCATGGATGCCGGCGCAGCCCCGCGTCCTATGGGCGTGGTCCTGGTAGGTTTTTTCATGCGGCTCGGAATAGCGCTTGTGGCTCTGTATGTTAGTCTTAGGTATCTGGATGGTTCTGTTTACGCGCTTGTCGCGGGCCTCGCGTCGGGCATGATTGCCCTGACAATCGAGGCTCTGAGGCTGGTGAGGTCGTGGACGGTTTAGACGTTCCCGGCATCGAAGTCAGAAGCGCTGCGGCATCTGAAGTTCAGGAATTGAACGGCCTCCAGAGCCAGATTTCGACGTAGGTTTTTGAAGTTTCTATGCCGACTCAGCTTTTGTTTACACGCCTGCTCAACCACGCTTTTGCCCACCAGGCGAACGCGTTGCTCAGTTTGTTTCATGTCACGCCGGCCTATGCGAACGCGCCGATCACGAATGCAGTAGCGATGGAGCTGCTGGTGTTTTTGGTCCTGCTGGTGTACTTCGCGGCGGTGCGGGCTTCGCTGAGCGTGGAGAAGCCGAATGGGCTGCAGCATCTCGCAGAGTTACTGAACGAGGGCGTCGAGGAACAGAGCGAGGCCATCATTGGCCACGGGTTTGAGCGCTTTACGAGCTACCTGACGACGCTCTTTCTGTTCATCCTGCTGTGCAATCTGGTGGGGTTGATACCGGGGCTGGAGTCGCCGACGGCGAACCCCTCGGTGCCGCTCGGTTTTGCGGTTGTGACATTTCTGTACTACCACTACCACGGTGTTCGCGTGAATAAGGGCGCGTACATCAAGCAGTTCCTCGGGCCGGTTTGGTGGCTGTACTGGCTGCTGTTCCCGATCGAGATCATTTCGCACTTCGCGCGTATCCTCTCGCTCACGGTTCGTCTTTACGCGAACATGTTCGCCGGTGACCTGCTGACCATCGCATTCTTCTCACTGGTGCCGATCGGCGTTCCGCTGGTGTTTCTCGGGCTACACCTCGGCGTAGCGATTGTGCAGGCGTATGTGTTCGCGGTGCTGGGAGCGATTTACCTCGGGCTGGCGGTCGCGCACGAGCATTAAGAATTTGCGGCGAAGCCTGCCGCATAAAGGATCCCGCGGAGGGGTGCTCCCTCTTCGCGGTGGGTACTTCCGCCGTTCAGCGTGAGGGGGCCAGTCAGGTGAGCCTCAACCACCCACTGATGGCGAGATAACGGGAGCATGGAGTACGAATGCGTAAGCTGCAATATCTCTTTATGTCACTGGCCGCGATGCTGATTGCAACGCCGGCCTTCGCGCAGGCGGCGGGGCAGTACAGTCCGGCGTCGCAGTGGGTTCCCCTGGCGGCCGGTCTGGGAATGGCCCTGGCGGCTGGACTCTGCGGTATCGGACAGGGCAAGGCGACGGCGTCGTCGGCTGAGGCGCTGGCCCGCAACCCCGGCGCTCGTCCCGGAATCTTCCTGTTCCTGATTCTGGGCCTCGCGTTCATCGAGTCGCTGGCGCTGTTCACCTTCGTTATCATCTTCCTGAAGGTCAAGCCGTAAGCTTTTTCCTGACAGTGCAGTAGAAAAGGCCTCCGCGATGCGGGGGCCTTTCTGTTTTGCTGTGATGTTGTTCTGAAGTTACTCCCCAGTTGCCGGCGGCTGGACAGCTTCGGGATTGGGCGCTGGCGTGGCAGGCAGCGTCACAGGCGTTGAGCGCTGCGTGAGATGCAGCACCCGTCCGGGAGCAATGCCGAGGAACAGCGTTGCGAGTGCGGTTGCCGCGAGAGCGATACCGGCGGGAACCGCGACCCTCCGCGTGGCAAGCGTCGATTCAGTCGCAGTTACCGGGCGCGTGTACAGCGCCGACAGCAGGCGCAGGTAGTAGAAGCAGGCGACGCCCGAGTTGATGAGACCGATGACCGCGAGCCACACGTGGCCCGTGTACATCGCTGCCGTAAAGGAATAGAACTTGCCGAAGAATCCGCCGGTGAAGGGAATCCCGATGAGTGAAATGAGGAAGAAGCTGAGCAGGGCGGCGAGGCCGGGGCGACGCAATGCGAGGCCAGTGTAGTCGTCGATGGTGCGCGACTCTTCGCCGTAACCTGAAGCGGCTGTGATGACGAGGAAGGCTCCCACGTTCATCGCGGCGTAGGCGGCGGTGTAGAAGAGCGCGGCGGATATGGCGTTCTCGCGCGTGGAGCTGAAGGCGACGAGCAGGTAGCCGGCGTGCGCGATGGAGGAGTAAGCGAGCAGGCGCTTAACGTCCTTTTGGACTAAGGCCCCGAGGTTGCCGATGCACATCGAGGCGATGGCGAGGATCTCGATGAGGACGATCCAGTGCGGGCGCAGGGCGGGCATGCCGTTGAAGAGGAAGCGCAGAAGGACGGCGAAGGCTGCGGCCTTGGGGGCCGTGGACATCATCCCGACTACCGGGGCGGGAGCGCCCTGGTAGACGTCAGGCGTCCAGACGTGGAAGGGAGCGAGGGAGACTTTGAAGCCAAGACCGATGAGCACCATGGCGATGGCGAGGATCGCGAGGTGAGGGGTTGTGGTGGTCGCGATGCCGGCGTGGATGGCGGCGATGGAGGTTGAACCGGTGGCGCCGAAGCAGAGCGCGATGCCATAGAGGAAGAATGCCGTCGCGAAGCTGCCGAGCAGGAAGTACTTCAGCGAGGACTCGGACGCAGTGGCCTGGCCTTTGCGGAAGCCGGCCATGATGTAGGTGGAGATGGAGGAGATCTCGAGGCCGATGAAGACCATGAGGAGCTCGACTGAGCAGGTCATGAACATCATGCCGCTGGCGCCGAAGAGCATGAGCGCGTAGAACTCGCCGGCGTGCGAATTTGGTGTGCCTTCGAAGTAGTCGAGTGTGGCGAGCAGGATGACGAGAACGATGGCGGCAATGAGGAGATGGAAGAAGACCGAGAAGTCGTCGATCTGTACGGTGCCGTAGAAGGCGCTCATTGTGCGCCACTGGAACTGGTAGAAGAGGCTGTGCTGGTAGAGCGCGGCTCCTGCAGCGGCGACAGTCCCGAGGATGGCGAGCCAGCCGAGCGGCTTGCGCGATCGGCCGGCGGCGATTATGGGTTCGGCGAGCATGATGATCACGCCGACGACAACCATGATGACTTCAGGAAGAATGGACAGGAGCGAGGTAGGCATCAGTAACGGGCTCCTTTATTGGTGGCCGGAGCCTGTTTGCCGAGCGCGGCGGCGCCGAGATT
The DNA here is from genome assembly GCA_036273275.1 of Bryocella sp. Classification (GTDB taxonomy): domain Bacteria; phylum Acidobacteriota; class Terriglobia; order Terriglobales; family Acidobacteriaceae; genus Granulicella. The sequence continues at coordinate 10,700 of DASUHZ010000094.1, read as the reverse complement.
GGGATCGACGAAGCCGGTAGGTTGTGCCGCCGGTCTGTCCGCCACAGGCGTACCCGCCGCCGAGGCAATCTGGCGAGAGGCGATCGAAGTTGTGTAGGTCTCGATTCCTTTGGTCCAGTACGGCGAGAAGACACCCATAACGAGGAAGAGCACAGCCAGCGGCCAGAGCTCCACGTGCTCGCGCGGGTTGATGTCCCAGCCGGGGACCTCTTCAGGGCGAAGGCCGAGCGAGCCATAGAAGACCCGCTGAATCATCCAGAGCATGTAGGCGGCGGAGAAGATGACGCCCGTGGTGCCGACGACTGTCCAGAGGACGTGGTGGGCGACGAAGGTCTGCATCGCACCGGACAGGATCAGGAACTCGCCGACGAAGCCGTTGAGCATCGGAAGGCCGACGGCCGCGAGTCCAGTGATGACGAAGAAGGTCACCATCCACGGATGGCGCGCGGCGAGTCCGCCGTAGTCGCGCATGTCATAGGTGCCGTAGCGCTCGTAGAGCAGGCCGAGGAGGATGAAGAGCGCGGCGCCGATGAGCGACTCGTTGAGGATCTGGTAGGCGCCGCCGTCGAGGCCGGAAATGGTGAAGGTGAAGATGCCGAGCACGATGAAGCTATTGGCGCTGAGCGTGGCGAACGAGGCGAGCTTCTTCAGGTCCGTCTGGACCAACGCGATGAGTGCCCCGTAGACGATGCCGATGGCTCCGAGTGCGATGAGCAGCGGCGCGATCTGGCGGGATTGCTCCGGGAAGATGCTGAAGCTGAAGCGAAGGATCGAGTAGAGGCCAAGCTTGCCGGCGATTACCATGACGGCGGCGGTGGGGGCCTCCTGCACAGCTTCGGACAACCAGCCGTGCAGCGGGAAGATCGGCACCTTTACGCCGAACGCGAAAAGGAACGCGAGTGAGCAGAGCAGGAGAGCGGTCCCGTTGGTCGAGATGGCGTGCGTTGCGGCGAGTTGCTGCAGCGTGGGCAGATCGAAGGTGCCGGTGCGCGCGTATAGCCAGATCATTCCGACAAGCAGCAGGGCGGAGGGAATGAAGGTGTAAAGGAAGAACTTGATTGCGGCGCGGCGGCGGTTCTCGGTGCGGCCGAAGGTGGCGATGAGCAGCGCCATGGGAACAAGCGAGAGCTCCCAGAAGCCGTAGTAGAGAAAAAGGTCGAGCGAGACGAAGATGCCGATCATCGCGACCTGCTGGAGCAGGAAGAGCGAGAAGAAGAGGCGCGAGCGGGAACGAATGGCGTTCCAGGAGCAGAGGACGCCGAGCGGCGCCAGGACACCGGCGAGCACGACCAGCCACATCGAGAGGCCGTCGACGCCCAGGTGATAGCGGATGGCGGGATTCGCGATCCAATCCGTGTTCTGCTCGAACTGGAAGCGTCCGAAGGTGGCGTAATCGAAGTGTGCCGGCAGATGCAGCGTGAAGACCAAGGTCAGCAGCGTGACGACGAGCGCGACAATGTGGTGCAGCTTCGAGCCGTCCTCGCGATCCGGAATGAGCGCGACGACGATCGCGCCGACTAACGGCGTGAGGATGAGCAGCGTGAGTATGGAATGGTCGAGGTTCATCGGCTCAAGGTCAGTGTGTTGGTGTGCGTTGGGTGGACAACGAAGAGAACGATAGCGATGACGACGGCGGCGCCGAACGCCAGCCAGCCTGCATAAGAGCGGATGTTTCCTGACTGCATGCGGCGGGCAAGCCAGCCGAGACCGCGCGTGCCGCCGGCCAGTGTGGCGCCCGTCCCCTGAACAATCAGTCCGTCGACGAGGCCGCCAAGCGCCAGGCGAGAGAACCCCAGCAGCGGCGAAACGATCAGTCGGCCGTAGATCTCGTCGACCCAATACTTGTGATCGAGCAGGTTGTACAGGCCATGGAAGCGTGCGGCGAGTGCTGCCGCGGTGCCGGGCTTGCGGTAGTAGAAGATGTAGGCGATGAAGAAGCCGATGGCTACTACGAGCAGAGAGATGGCAGCGAGCAAAAGCTCGAGCGCGTGCGAGGTTGCGGGCGCGGGGAGCAAGGCGGTCGCGCCCGTGGCGAAGACGGGCTCGAGGAAGTGCTCGAACTCGTTATGGCCGCCGAGTGCAGCGGGGACGCCGACCCAGCCGCCGATGAAGGAAAGGATGGCGAGGATCGCGAGCGGTATCCACATGACCGCAGGCGACTCGTGGACACCGTGCGGATGCGCGGCCTGAGCTTTGTCGTGCTCGGGCTGCCCGGGCTCGGCGAGCATCACGGCGTGGGTATCGCGGTGGAGGTGAACGGGCGCGAGATTCTCGTCGTGATCCGCGTGTGCGCCGTGACCGTGTGCGAGAGCGGCTTCGTCGAAGCGTGGCTCACCGAAGAACGTCTTGAACCAGAGGCGGAACATGTAGAACGAGGTGATGCCGGCGGTGATAAGACCGACCGCCCAGAGCGTGTAACCGAGCGCTCCTCCTCGGATGAAGGTCTGATAGAGAATCTCGTCCTTGGAGTAAAAGCCGGAGAAGGGAAAGACGCCGCAGATGGCGAAGACCGCAGCAGTCATCGTCCAGAAGGTGATAGGGATGCGTTTCCACAGGCCGCCCATCTTGCGCATGTCCTGCTCTCCGCTCAACGCGTGGATCACGGAGCCGGCGGCAAGGAAGAGCAGCGCCTTGAAGAAGGCGTGGGTCATCAGATGGAAGATGCCGGCGGAATAAGCGGCCACGCCGCAGGCGAGAACCATGTACCCGAGCTGCGAGACGGTGGAGTAGGCAAGCACGCGCTTGATGTCGTGCTGCACGGTGCCGATCGTTGCAGCAAAAAAGGCTGTAGCGCAGCCGATGATGGCGACTACTGCGAGCGTGAATGGCGAGCGGTCGAACAGCACATGACAGCGGGCGATCATGTAGACGCCGGCCGTGACCATCGTTGCGGCGTGGATGAGCGCGGACACCGGTGTCGGGCCTTCCATCGCGTCCGGCAGCCAGATGTAGAGCGGAATCTGCGCGGACTTGCCGGCGGCTCCAACGAAGAGCAAGAGGCAGATGGCGGTGAGGAATCCGCCCGTGAGGCCGTGAGGCAGAGCGTTCACCTGGCCGAAGACGTTCGCGAAATCGAGCGAGCCGAAGTGCGCGATGAGCAGGAACATCGCGAGCAGGAAGCCGAAGTCGCCGATGCGGTTGACGATGAAGGCTTTCTTGCCCGCGTTGGCGGCGGAGTCGCGACGGAAATAGAAGCCAATGAGCAGGTAGGAGGCGAGACCGACGCCCTCCCATCCTACGAAGAGCAACTGGAAGCTGGCCGCGAGCACCAGAACCAGCATGAAGAACATGAAGAGGTTGAGGTACGCGAAGAAGCGCCAGTAGCCCTCTTCCTCAGCCATGTAGCCCACCGAGTAGACATGAATCAGGAAGCCGACACCCGTGACGATGCCGAGCATGATCAGCGTGAGGTGGTCGATCGCGAAGGCGAAGTTCACCTGGTACCCGCTGATGGCGATCCACGGTGCACCAGTCAAGGTGAAGTGGTCCGGGGCCCCAGCCGACTTCATGTACATCCACAGCTTCAAGACGATCAGTGCCGGTACCAGGGTGAACAGCAACGCGACCGTTGAAACAAGCGCGCGCGGAAACTTGCGGCCGATGGTTCCGTTGATAAGGAAGCCGGCGAAGGGAAGAGTCGGAATGAGCCAGAGCAGAGTATCGTTCATGCGGTTTGTGCGGGCTCGTTAGCTTTCATCAGTCGGGTGCTCGCTAGTCTTTCATTAGGTTGATCTGATCGACGTTCAAGGTCTGACGGGCGCGGAAGAGCGCGATGATGATCGCCAGACCGACAGCGGCCTCCGCCGCGGCAACGACCATGACGAAGAAGACAAAGATCTGGCCTTCAATGCGATGCCACATGTGTGCGAACGCGACGAAGGTTAGATTCACGGCGTTGAGCATGAGCTCAATCGACATGAAGATCGTGATCACGTTGCGCTTGATCAGAAAGGCACAGACACCGATCGAGAACAGCACAGCAGCGAGGATGAGGTAATACGAAGTGGGGACCATTTAGCGGCCCCTCCTGCGGCGCAGTCGCATGGAGATCAGCACAAATGCAAGGCCGGCAGCCAGGCCGAGCGCGAACGAAATCCAGGAGTCTCGCGAACCGCCGAAGAGCAGAGCCATCATGAGAACTGGGGACATTCCGTTACTGCTCCTTCCTGGCGAGAACGACTGCGCCCAGAATCGCGACAAGAATCAGCACGGAGGTCACCTCGAACGGCAGCAGTTGTGAGGTGAAAAGTGTGTGTGAGAGAACCTCAATATTGTTGACGGCGCCCGTCAGGTACCCGCCGATCGGCACAGCGCCCAGGTGGTCACGCTCGGAGAGGAACACGAACGTGAGCAGGCAGAAGATCGCTGCTGCGCCAGGAAAGCCTGCGATGATCGCAGCACGCGAGAACTTCGAGGCCGGGCTGGTATCTTCTTCACCTGCGTTCAAAAGCATGATGACGAAGACAAACAGCACCATGATGGCGCCCGAGTAGACGATCACCTGCGCGGCGGCGAGGAACTCCGCGCCGAGCGACCAGTAGAGCACGGCCAGCGACATCATCACCACGATGAGCGAGAGCGCTGAGTTAATCGGGTGGCGCTGCAGCAGGAGGTTGAGCGCTCCTGCGACCGCCAGCAGACCGAAGATGATGAACAGGGCAAGTTCCATCGTTGCTGTCTTTGAGCTCTTTCTTACGTACGCGTGTACCTTCGATTGTAAAACGCGCAGCCGGAACAGATGCGGGCCGATTCGATGGCGCGCAAGCTGTTTTTAGCTAGCGATATGCGAGTGCCAGGGCCGTCGCCAGGATATTCAGGATGGCGACGGGCATAAGAAACTTCCAGCCGAAGTTCATAAGCTGGTCATAACGGAAGCGCGGAAGCGTTCCACGCACCCAGATGTAGAGCAGAAGAAACGCGAGAATCTTTACAACAAACCAGAAGATCGACAGAAGCATGCTGATCGCCGGCCCATTCAAAATGCTGTCGAAGATATGGCCGAAGGGCGACGTCGCGCCGCCGAAGAAGAGCAGGGTAGCGACACACGCAACGGTGATCATGTTCGCGTACTCGGCCATGAAAAACATCGCGAACTTCATCGACGAATATTCTGTGTGGTAACCGGCGACGAGCTCGCTCTCAGCTTCCGGCAGATCGAAAGGCGTGCGGTTCGTCTCCGCATAGGCCGCCATGATGTAGATGAAAAACGCGACGAACTGGAAGCCGCCAAAGAAGTTCCACGACAGCAGCCCGTGCGGTGACTGTACGTCCACAATGTGGCGCAGCGAAAGCGAACCGGAGCGCATCACTACGCCGACGAGCGAGAGCCCAAGTGCAAGCTCATAACTGACGAGTTGGGCAGAGGCGCGCAGGGAACCGAAGAGCGAATATTTATTGTTCGAACTCCAGCCCGAGAGCGCCACGCCATAGACGCCGATGGACGTAATGCCGAGGATCACCAGAAGCCCGATGTTGACATCCGAGATCTGGCCGAGATCGACTGTGACACCGTGGAAGGTGAACGGGGTCACCCTTGCATACGGCACCATTGAGATGGAGACGAGCGCACACGAAAGCGCGATGAGTGGCGCCAGGATGAAGAGCGGACGCTCAACCGCCAGCGGCATCATATCTTCCTTGAGGAAGAGCTTGATGCCGTCCGCCATCGGCTGCAGCAAGCCGAACGGGCCGACACGCGATGGTCCCCACCGGTTCTGCAGGCGGCCGAGAACCTTGCGCTCCAGCAGCACGGTATAGGCAACCGCGCCGAGCGTGATTCCCAGCACAACGGCGATCTTAATAATGCTGATCAGCAGAAAAATTTCGAAATGAGTCATGTCGGTCAGTCGGCTTCCGCGAAGTGGTCGGCGACCTCGCGCTGCTGGTGCTTCTGGATGTCGAGGAGCATGGGCGAGTACTTCGTGAGCGAGCCCGAGGTAAAGAGCGTGTCGGACGACGGCAGAACCAGATCTTTACGTGAGGTCGCGTTCGAAATCTGGATCAGGCCAGAGCCTGCCGGCGCGAGATGCTGATCGTTTCCGCTGAACAATTGCAGGCGCAGCAGCTTGTCGTAACCCGGAACGAGGCGCTGAATCTCATCCAGGATCGCGAACGGATCGAATGGCGAGAGCTTCGGCTCGAGATTCTGCGCGGTTAGCCACACGGCATGGCGGTCGGCTTCGCCGGATTGCGCTCCACGGGATTGGCCGACGTCGGCGCGCAGCCCGCGCTTGCCAAACGGAACGAGTGTCTTGACGGGATGTCCCATCTTGTCCGCGAGCCGCACAATTAGCTCAAAATCCGGTCGCGTACCAGCTTTATCAGCGGCCTTGTTCACGAGCTGGACATCACCGTAACTGTTGGTAACGGTGCCGGACTTCTCATACAGCATCGCCGCGGGCAACACGACATCTGCGATCGCCGCGGTTTCCGTCAGGAAGAGATCCTGCACGATCAGAAAGGTCTTCTGGAGCGCCTCAGCCGTAACGCCGTAGCGTGCGACGGGGTTTGAGCCGACAACGTATAGCGCAGCCAGGTTGCCGGAATTCGCTGCATCGAACATCGCCAGCATGTCGAGACCGCCCTCAGTAGGCGCGCCATACTCCGACCCCAAAGCCGATCCCGACAGGGGCTGATAGCCAGGCAGCATATCCGGCAGCAGACCCATGTCTGACGCACCACGCGAGTTCGCGTAATCCGCGATGCAGGCGAACTTCGCATTGGGTATTGTGTTCACCAGCCGCGCCAGCTCGCCATCGCGCAACTCGTTGCCGACGAGCACGACAAGCTTCTCCTCGCCGAGAACGGCGGAGCGGAAGTTCGAAAGCTCATCCGCTTGCGCAATCACAGAGGCTGCGCTCGCCGACGCGTCATCTCCGGCGAGATAGCTGACGAAGTTTCCATAAGCAAACGGCGCGACCTGGACGAACGCCTGGGCCTGCCGCCGCAGCTTGATCTCGTCCGTGTTCGCGACGTACACCCGAGCATTGTTCAGCCGTACGTTGGTGCGAATGTTCCACGCCGTCAGCGGAGCCTGGTTGGTCGGATCCCCACCAACGAGCAGAATCGCCGGCGCGTTGGCCACGTCACGCTGGGAAGCGAAGCGATCCGTCGTCCCCTGAAGAGCAGCCGCGAGAGTCACGAAATCCGCCGTGCGGTGATGGTCGATGTTGTTCGTCCCCAGCACGGTGCGCGCGAACTTCTGGAGCAGATAATTTTCTTCGTTCGTCGTGCGGTTGGAGCCGATGACGCCAAGCGACTGCGACCCGCGGGTGTCTCGAAGTTCCCGCAGCTTGTTGCCCGCAAAGGTGAGCGCATCCTCCCAGGAGACCGGCGTCAGCTTTCCATCCTTGCGGACCAGTGGCTGCGTCAGTCGTTCGCTGTTGTTCGCGAAATCGAACGCATAGCGGCCCTTGTTGCAGAGGAAGTCGCCGTTCATCCCGCTTTTGTCGCGGTTGTCTCCGCGGATAATCTCGCTGCCATCGTTGACGGAGCGGACACCGAGCGTGGTTTTGCACCCGTCGCCGCAGTGCGTGCAAATCGTCGCGACATGGTTCATCTCCCACGGCCGCGTCTTATAGCGGTACGTGCCGGAGGTGAGCGCGCCCACCGGGCACGCGTCAATGCACATTCCGCACTGTTCGCAATCCACGCGGGCGAGATGATCCGGCGAAAGATCAGCCGGAACATTCGGCGCAATCACTGACGAGCTACCGCGGTTCTGAATGCCCAACGCGAAGACGTCCATGCCCTCGCCGCACATGCGCACGCAGCGGTAGCACAGAATGCAGCGCGGGCGGTCGAAGAACACCACCGGCGACCACTGCTGCTCGTCGCGATGGTTTTTCGGCTCGGTGTAGAACGAGTCCGCCGCGCCGTACTTGAACGTCATGTCCTGCAATTCGCACTCGCCGCCGGCATCGCACACCGGGCAGTCGAGCGGATGATTGCCGAGCAGCAACTGAATCGTCGCTTTGCGTGCCTGCGCAATCTCGGGCGACTCTGTTGTGACCGCCATCCCCTCAGTTACCGGCGTGGTGCACGCTGTCTGCAGCTTCGGCACCTTCTCGATGCGAACTACGCACATACGGCAGGCCGCCTGCAGCGAAAGCCCGGGGTAATAACAGAAGGCCGGCACCTCAATGCCCGCGGACTTGCACGCATCGATGAGCAGCGTGCCCGCGGGTGCGGTGAGCTTCTTGCCGTCTACTGTGAACGTTACATCTGGCATGAGTTTCCTCTAGTGGGTGGCCTCGGTGTGTTTGTTTGCGTGAGGCTGCGACTGAACCTGGGCGAGCGCCGCTTCGACGACCGGCGCGATGTTCCTGGGATCCCCGCTCTCCGCATTCGCACCGCAGATCACCTGCTGTTTGTGGTTGGTGACAACAACGATTGTCGGAGTCCAGCCGATGTTCAAGCGGCGGCCAAGATCCACGTCCGCGTTGACCTGCCTGGCCAGTGAACCGTCGGGATCGATAACGAAGGGCATCTGCTTGCCATGGCGTTGGAGCCAGTTCCGCGTAAATTGCAGGACGTCTTCCTTGCTAGCGATCCTCATCTGCGCAGCAAAGAGATCCGTTCGAAATTGATTCGCGAGCTCGGGATTGATCCGGTCCTGAATGTAGCGAGCGCACACCGCCCCTTCGAATGTCCAGACATGGCTGGGAATCGGTGCGTCGTAACGTTCAATGGGAACGTGCGTCTCTGCTGCCGCTTTCAATTCGATCGGATGAGCTGCGGCGCAGTGCGGACATCCAAGGTCTTCAAACACGACGATCGCGACCTTGCTGTTGCTGGGTGGCTTGAGCAGCGAGAGATTCTTCAGAACACCCGTAGGAGCCTGCGAGGTGAATTGAGCGCGAGCAGCAACGGGCAGACACAACGCGGCTGCGAGACCTGCGTATCGCATTGCCTGGGTCCAGCGCATTGGCATCCTCCTGTCTGTCGTGTTCGGCTTCATGATTAATGCGCTCCGGCAAGCTCCGGCTCGCCGACCGGCTGAATCTGGATGAGCAGCGGCTCGGTGCGCTTGCCTTCCAGGTATTCCTCAAACTCCGAGCGGAACTTCTTCACAAAGCCAAGCGTCGGCATCGCGGCCGCGTCGCCGAGCGGGCAGAACGTCCGGCCCAGCATGTTTTCCGCCAGGTACTGAATGTTGTCGATGTCCTTCTTGTTGCCGCCGCCAGCGTGGAAGCGCACCAGCGTCTTCTTCAGCCAGTCCGTGCCTTCACGGCAGGGAATGCACCAGCCGCAGCTCTCGTGCTGATAGAAATTCATCACGCGCATCGCGAACTCGACGATCGACACCGTCTCATCCAGCACGACGATGCCGCCCGAACCGAGCATGGTTCCGGCCTTCGCCATCTGGTCGAAGTCCAGCCCCACGTCAATCTCATCCGCCTTGAGCACCGGGCACGATGACCCGCCCGGAACAACCGCCTTCAACTGCTTGCCGTCCTTGATGCCACCCGCAACCTCGTAGATCGCCTTGCGCAGCGAGTACCCCATCGGCAGCTCGTACACACCGGGGCGTTCAACGTGACCGGAGATTCCGAACAGTCGCGTTCCGCCGTTGCGCTCCGTACCGAGCTTGGCATATGCCTCGCCGCCCATCAGCAGAATATGCGGGACGCTGGCAATGGTCTCCGCGTTGTTGATCACCGTCGGGCCGCCGTAGAGGCCGACCACAGCAGGGAAGGGCGGCTTGATCCGCGGCACGCCACGCTTGCCTTCGAGCGACTCCATCAGCGCGGACTCTTCGCCGACCTCATACGCGCCCGCTCCGGTCTGCGTGACGATCTCGAAGTCCACGCCGTCCTTGCCGAAGATGTTCTTGCCCAGGAAGCCCTTCGCATACGCGTCCGCGACGGCCTTCTCCATGATCTTCAGCAGATAGCGGTACTCGCCGCGCAGATAGATGAAGCCCATCTTGGCGCCGATCGCGAGTCCCGCAATCATCGTGCCCTCGATTACGGCGTGCGGGTCATCGAGGAAGATCACGTGGTCCTTGCAGGTGCCGGGCTCGGATTCATCGCCGTTCACCAGCACGTACTTCGGCTTCGCGCTCTGCTTCGGTACGAAGCTCCACTTCAGGCCGGTCGGGAAGCCTGCACCGCCGCGCCCGCGCAGACCGCTGGCCTTCATCGTGTTGATGATCCAGTCAGGACCGTTGTCGAGCGCCATCTGCACGGCCTTGTAGCCGTCGAGCTCCAGATACTTGTCGATGTTTGCCGCGCCTTGGCCGAAGCGGCGCTTCAGGACGATCACCTCATCGGGATGGCTGACGGAATTCGGCATTACTTCACGTCCTTTCCGCGGCCCGCAGCGTAGTCGTCCAGCACCTTGTCCATCTTCTCGGGCGTAAGGAACTCGTGGAAGTCGTAGTTCACCTGCGCGGCCGGAGCCCAGCAGCACGCGCCGATGCACTCGACTTCTTCGAGCGAAAACAGCCCGTCCGGCGTGACACCCTTGTGACCGACGCCGAGGCGGTGCTTGCAATGGTCGAGCAGCTCATAGCCGCCGCGCAGCATGCAGGAGATGTTGGTGCAAATCTGCACGTTGTATTTGCCCGCGGGCCTGGTGCGCAGCATGGAGTAGTAGCTCAGCACGTTGCGCACATCGAGCTCGAGCAGGTCGAGCCGCTTCGCAAGCTCCGCGACAACTTCGTCAGAGACATAGCCGACCTCGTCCTGCGCATACAA
>DASUHZ010000093.1:0-2992 GCA_036273275.1 Bryocella sp. | reverse complement strand
AAGCGGACCCGCCCTTTTAACGACTGTCCTACTTCATCCCTGCACATGATCCTAGGAGTGTCGTAAGCGTCCCGAGTTCCCCTCTGGCATGGGTCTGGTTCCGAGTCCGACTATGCGGTCATGAGTGTTGCAGCGGAAGCAGGAACTGTACGACCTGTCCGGCGGTGGCGGACGTTATCGGAGAAGCGGCGCATAGCAGAGCTGACGTTGGAGCCGGGTGCGAGTGTGTCGCTGGTGGCTCGTGCGCACGGTGTGAACGCGAACCAGGTGTTCAAGTGGCGTCGGGCACTAAAGCGGGGCGAGCTGAACGAGCCTTCGGCGGCATCTATTGCGCTTCTTCCGGTGACGTTGTCTTCTGCATGCGAAGCGGCCATCGATACAGGAGAGGTTGGCGCGAAGGCACAGCCGACACCTGGCGGCGCGATTCACATCGAGTTTCCCGGTCGAGCCATGATCAGTGTGGAGAGCGGTGCCGATGCGGTGCTGGTGAGATCGATCCTCGAGAGTTTGCGCAAGTGATCGAACTGCGCACCGGAACGAGGATATGGATCGCCGCCGGCGTGACCGATATGCGTCGTGGTTTCGATGGCCTGAGCGCGAAGGTACAGACCGTTCTTGAACAGCAACCGTTCTCCGGACACGTCTTCGTATTCCGAGGTCGCAGAGGCGACATCGTCAAGCTTTTGTGGTGGGACGAAGATGGCCTGTGTCTGTTTGCCAAGCGGCTGGAGCGAGGACGATTCATCTGGCCGCAGGCTACGGAAGGAACTGTTTGCCTGTCGCGTGCGCAGCTTTCGATGTTACTCGAAGGCATCGATTGGCGCCGGCCGCAGAGGACCTGGACGCCTGAGATTGCAGTGTGAGTGACAAGTGTGATTCTCCTTTATTCATGCGGGTATTGGGCATATTTTCCACGCACCTTCATGGCATACTGCGTGCATGGATCGCGCATCGCTCCCAGATCTTGATTCGCTTGATGTGGAAGCGTTGAAGGCGCTGGTCATTCGACATCAGGCTGAGATCGCCGTGCAGAGAGCCGAGATCGCGGCCAGGGATGCGGAGATCGAACAACAGCGCCAGACGCTTTCAGACGAGATCGAGGAACTGCGGCGCTCCAGCAGCGAGCAGATCGAGCATCTGAAGCTGGTCATCGAGAAGCTTCGGCGCAGGGTGTTCGGCGTCAAGAGCGAGAAGATCGTTATTCAGCTTGAGCAGCTCGAACTTCACCTGGAAGAGCTGGAGTCCTCGCAGGCCGAGATGGAAGCTGCCGCGGAGCGAGTAATACCGGCTGCGGAACCGAAGACGAGATCCCGACGCAAGCCGCTTCCCGAACATCTGCCACGCGAGGTTGTCACTCACGCTTTTCAGGGCCACGGCTGTCCCGGCTGCGGCGGCCAGTTGCGCCAGTTCGGCGAAGATGTCTCCGAGCAGCTGGAGTACATCCCCGATAGCTTCAAGGTCATTCGTCATGTACGGCCGAAGTTCGCCTGCAGCGGCTGTGAGCGCGTGGTTGAAGCGCCTGCGCCGTCGCGGCCGATCGAACGTGGTCTTGCCGGACCGGGACTGCTGGCCCACGTCCTGGTTTCTAAATTCGCCGATCACTTGCCCCTCTATCGCCAGTCGGAGATCTACGCTCGCCAAGGGGTCGAGATTGAGCGCTCCACGCTGGCGGGCTGGGTAGGTGGAGCAAGTGAGTTACTCGCGCCGTTGATCGATGCGATTCAGAAGCATGTGCTCGCCGGAGCCAAGCTTCACGCCGACGATACGCCGATACCGGTGCTTGCGCCTGGAAGTGGCAAGACCAAGACCGGGCGTCTCTGGACTTATGTGCGCGACGACAGGCCCGCTGGTGAAGATGCCGCGCCGGCCGTCTGGTTCGCGTACTCAGAGGATCGCAAGGGCGAGCATCCACGGCAGCATCTGAAGAACTTCAAGGGCGGCCTGCAAGCGGACGCCTATGCAGGGTTTCACCATCTGTACAGCGATGGCGCCATTTATGAAGTTGCCTGCTGGGCGCATGCACGCCGCAAGTTTCACGAGATCCATGTTATTCACGCATCGCCCACGACCACCGAGGCACTTGCCAGGATCGGCGCTCTCTACGCGATTGAAGATGAGGTGCGCGGCAAGCCTGCCGATCTCAGGCTGAGTGTTCGTCAGGCGCGAGCGAAGCCATTGCTCGACGACATGCGCAAATGGATGGAGAAGGCGCTGCGTTCGCTGTCTGCGAAGGGTGAAACTGCAGGCGCGATTCGATATGCGCTCTCGCGCTGGCGTGCCCTCACGCGTTACACCGACGATGGCCTGTTGGAAATAGACAACAGCGCGGCCGAGCGAGCTCTGCGTGCCGTGGCTCTTGGACGGAAGAACTACCTGTTTGCAGGTTCCGATTGCGGAGGAGAGCGGGCCGCCGCCATGTACAGCCTGATCGGATCGGCCAAGCTGAACGGCCTCGATCCAGAGCTCTACCTTCGCACTGTCTTGTCTCAGATCGCCGAACATCCCATCAGCCGCATCGAAGAGCTCCTGCCCTGGAACCTCGCCCCGTCAATACAGACCCAATCCTTCCAAGCCGCTTAGACACACTCATCAGGTGTCCACCAAAAAGGTAGTGGGCACTTGGAGGATCGCTCCTCAGCCAAGTCAAGTGGGGAACTCGGGACGCTTACGAATCACCGACGGCGAGCGCCAGAGAACCCCGGAGGCGGCAAACAGCGCCAGCAGCGCGCCTTTCTGACGTCCGCCGATACCCGCGCGACCCGACAGCGCCCTTTACCTCATCGGCAAATATGTTCGTCGCAATCGTGCGGGCGTTGCAGTTGCAGCAGGCCTGCTGGCGGTGCTGGTCGGCTTTGCGTTCATGAAGTCCGTGGAATTGCGCCGCATCGCCCGCGAGCATGATCGCGCCGACCGGATCGCGGAATTCATGACAGGGATTTTCAAGACCTCCGACCCGAACGAGCATACAGGACAGGCGGTCACTGCAAGGGCG
>DASUHZ010000092.1:0-3146 GCA_036273275.1 Bryocella sp. | reverse complement strand
CTTGTCAACAGGGATGATTTCGGCAGGTGCATAGCGTAGAAACGCCTCGCCCTGCTGTTCGATGCTTACCTCAAGCGTATTTACGGCAGCATCCATATCAAAGCGCAAGTGCATAGGCGTGTCTGGCGCAAGATCGCCTTCCCATCGCGCTAGTTCGGTTCCGTTTGCCCGAAGCACTACCGAACTGCCCAAGCGCTGCGAGGTGGCCTGCAGGTGAATCGTGACTCCTCGTTTGTGTGCCTCAACGCGAAGTGCTCCATCCACGCTTGCCAAGTCCGGAACCCCAATGGAACTGATCGGATACCAAAACTGGCTGAAGGTCTTCGTTTCGCCTGGCGCAAGGAAGCTGAAGTCAGGTTGATTGTCTGTATAGACTCCGGACATCAACTCAACGTAAGGCCCATCTGCGTCTGTGAGGTTCCGATCCCAGGCATAACCGAACTCATGGTTGCCCCACGTCCATTGTTTCTTACCAGGCGAGATGTGGTGGTTGGCTATGGCGACTGTGCCAGCGTTCGCCTTGTGGTCATAGCCGCCGAAGAAGTCTGCACACGAGCTCACGACCATGTAACTGGTCGGCACGGGAATATTCGCATACCATCCGAGATCGTTGGGCGGATAAGAGCCGTCGGGTACGAATTGTGTGGGACGTTCATGCGCGGGCACACCGGTGCGTGCGCGTTCGCCATAATCAACGCCGTAATACTGGCCCTGACTGAGCGGATATTCCGTCACTGCTCGCTTGGCATGGTCGGCGACGAACCGGACATCATCAGGGAAAAAGGACTGATATCTCTCGTGAACGCGCGTGGCCACGTTAGCCCACCAAAGGAACGTCTGAGTGTCTTCAGTGCGGTTATAGAGCCGCACTTTGACTTCTACGTAAGCCTTACCCGGCCGAAGGCAAACTCCGTGCATGCCCTTCATGCGAGCCATGGGGTCGTGATCGCTGCACCATATCGTGACGGAGCCGTCAGCTTCACGCTCGATCGCAACTTCGACGGGCATAAAAGTTGCGGGACGGTGGTGCTGTGGCCAGTTGAATTCGACACCGCCAGAGATCCAGGGCCCGGCCAGGCCGACCAGAGCGGGCTTAATTACATTCTGCCGATAGAAGAAGTCGTAGCCGGTGCGCTTATCCAGGCCTACATGGATCCGGCCGCCGATCTCCGGCATAATCATCAGCCGCAGGAACTCATTTTCGAGATGGACGGCTTGCCAGGTACGCATCTCTGGCTGCGTTTCCACGTAGTCGATCACGGGCAGTGGATACACCTTACCGCTGCTTCCCTGGTAGACCCGCTTTTCCAGAAACAGAGGATTGGGGTCTGGATCAGCCGGCCAATAGGTGAGCATCTCCACCGACTCTGTCCACGCCTTGACGGGTCCGCGTTCGGAAGCGGGAGCCTGCGGCAGCTCGAGTTTGGCAGCAGTTCGCGAAGGAACGGACGAAATCGTCTGATCGATCGACAGTTGCGACATGCGAAGCCTTTCGTGAGGCGATGCGGAAACTGGCACACCAAGTGATGACCCCCCAGCCGCACCCCAAACACGTGTACGTTACCGATTGAACTGTAGAGAGGGCCGCGTATGCCTGTCAAGCGGCAAGTACAGCTCGTTACTGAGCGGCCACATGAATGGTCTACAATTGCCTCGATTATCTTGAGCGACAGCAAAGCGAAGTCCGCGGGCATCAAAGAGATTGCCAGAGCCCTTGGTATTTCCATCGGCACAGTGGATCGCGCCCTGCATGGACGCCCCGGCGTAAGTCCGAAGACTCTCAGCAAGGTGCTCAGGACGGCCGAGTCTCTGAACTATAAGCCCAACCTTGCGGCACGCAATCTGAAGCTGAATCGTACACTCCGAATCGCGGTCCACCTGCCGCAGGAGATTGCATCCTTTTTCGATTCTCTGCGCGACGGCATACACGCCGCAGCCAGGAATTCACATGGTTTGAATCTGCAGTTGGACTTCAGAACCTTCCCCCGGCTTGGCGACGGTGATGTCGAACTCCTGGAGAAGGACATAGGTCGCGACTACGACGGAGTCATTGTTACTCCCGGCGATCCGGTGACCATAGATCCTCTCATTCGCCGTCTCGCCCAGCAAGGCGCTGCCGTCGTTTGCGTCGCCAACGATGCGCCGCGCACGGATCGCATTGCGGGCATCTCAGTAGATGCAACAGCGAGCGGCGGAATCGCAGCAGAGCTTTTGGCGAGAACCATAAAAGAGAACGCTTTCGTAGCTACCATCACCGGAAATCTCAGCACGCTGGATCACGCTGAAAAGCTGCGGGGATTTGCTGCCACCCTTGCTACCTTCGCCCCACATCTGACTCTGATTCCCGCCATTGAGAGCCACGAGCGCCCCAAGGAGGCTTATCAGGCTACGCTGGCTCTTCTCCACCATTCGCCCCGGCCCGCGGGCTTATACATCAGCACCGCGAACAGTCTCCCGGTTCTCCGGGCATTGGAAGAGAAAAAACTGCTTAATCAGGTTCAGATCATTACGACCGATCTGTTCGCCGATCTTATTTCTCTTGTCGAATCCGGAAAGATTCTGGCCACTCTCTACCAGCGTCCGTTTACCCAGGGAAAGCTGGCCTTTGAAGCGTTAATACGGTTTTTGTTGGATGGTGTTCGCCCGGACGCAAGCGTGCGGCTGGCGCCCCATATTGTCTTGCGCAGCAATCTCCCTCTGTTCCTGAAACACATTCATCAGAATGGAACAGATCGTTCTGCAGGAAATCCTACGAACAGGCTGCACGCCAAGGTTTAGCGCCCGCGCATTCTGATTCACAAAGACTGATGCATCAATTCCCTGGCGGTAATCTGTGGAGAACCACAACGCCATAGACTGGCAGCGTGACCGTGGTCAGTGTCCGTCCGGTGAGGACGTCCTGCATGGGTGTAGGTAGTGACACGGCCTGCTCCTTCTGCGTGAGGTTATCAACAATGAAGACTTCTCGACCGGGCGCCACGCGACGATATACCTCGACCCCTGCTGGCGCAGCGAATACATCTGGTTTGACACCGCTCTCGCTTGTCATCCACTGCGTCGCCCGTTGCATGGCGGCATCATCCAGCCACGCACCGATATAGCTGATCGAGCCGGAACCGATTCGACGCGTCACAGCGGCGGCTTGC
>DASUHZ010000091.1:0-27968 GCA_036273275.1 Bryocella sp. | reverse complement strand
GGAGATCGTCGGCTTCCGCGAGACGCGCAAGACGGTTGTTACCGGCGTCGAGATGTTCAAGAAGCAGCTCGATGAAGGTCTTGCTGGCGACAACGCTGGGCTGTTGCTGCGCGGTATTGCGAAGGAAGATGTGGAGCGTGGCATGGTGCTGGCGAAGACCGGCTCGATCACGCCGCACACGGTGTTCAAGGGCGAGGTTTACGTGCTGAGCAAGGAAGAGGGTGGACGCCACACGCCGTTCTTCAACGGCTATCGTCCGCAGTTCTACTTCCGCACGACGGACGTGACGGGCTCGGCCAAGCTGCCGGAGGGTACGGAGATGGTGATGCCGGGCGACAACATCGCGCTCGAGGTCACGCTGCACACACCGGTGGCGATGGAGAAGGGTCTGCGCTTTGCTATCCGCGAGGGTGGCAGGACGGTCGGCGCCGGCGCGATCTCGGAGATCATCAAGTAGCCACTGCGTGGCGGCGGGAGACGCGCTTCGCGCGTAAATGCCCGACGACGAGCAGTCAACAGAAACTAGAGGGCTGCCGGTTCGCCAAGATTTACGACGGCCGGCAGCTACTCTCAACCGATCTTTGATCAGGCGTTCCTCTCACTCGATGAAGTGATGAACGGGAAAGAAAAGAAAAATGGCACAGCAGCGCATTCGCATCCGTCTGAAGGCTTATGACTACCGGGTTCTGGACACGTCCACGGGCGAGATTGTTGAGACGGCCAAGCGCACGGGCGCGCAGGTTGCGGGGCCGATTCCGCTGCCGACGATGAAGAACAAGTATTGCGTTCTGCGCTCGCCGCACGTGGATAAGAAGTCGCGCGAGGCGTTTGAGATTCGCACGCACAAGCGGCTGATCGACATTCTGGAGCCCACGCAGCAGACGGTGGACGCGCTGATGAAGCTGGATCTGCCGGCGGGTGTGGATGTTGAGATCAAGACTGTGACGAAGTAAAGAAAGACCGCCAAACGTTTTGGATTATCAGGTTTACCTACAGTGCTCCGCGGAAAGCGAAGCATGATGAGGAGAGAGAAAGATGGCAGTTACAGGAATTCTTGGAAAGAAGATCGGCATGACGCAGGTCTTCGACGATCGCGGAGAAGTTCATCCGATCACGGTGCTGAAGGTTGGGCCGTGCGTGATCACGCAGCTCAAGACGCAGGCTAAGGACGGCTATGATGCCGCGCAGATCGGCCTGGTGGAGTTTGTGAAGGCGAGCAAAGTGAACAAGCCGATGACCGGTCATTTTGCGAAGTCGAACGTGCCGCCTGTGAAGCTGGTGAAGGAAGTTCAACTGGAGTCGGTTACGGGTGGCGATGGGGACCAGGCCGCGAAGGCGGGCGATCGGATCACCGTCGAGATCTTCAGCGAGACAAAGTTTGTTGATGTGATCGGCACTTCGAAGGGACGTGGATTTGCGGGCGTCGTTCGTCGCCACAACTTCGCCGGCGGACCGAAGTCGCACGGTCACATGTTCCAGATCCAGGGCTCGATCGGTGCGTCATCGTTCCCGTCGCGTGTGTTCCCGGGGCAGCGTATGCCAGGTCACTACGGGACGGATCAGGTGACAGTTCGCAATCTGCGGATTCGCGGCATCGATGCGGAAGACAACTTGCTGATGGTTGAGGGCGCGGTTCCGGGTCCTCGTGATGGATATGTTCTGGTATCGAAGGCGAAGGCGCCACCGAGAGAGCGTCGCGGCTTTGCCGGATCGGGTACGGTTGATCCGCTGAAGGCAAGCAAGAAGGCTGCACCGAAGAAGAAATAGGCACTGCGTGCGGCGGATGCGCCTTTGGCGCGTTCGTCGCCGCGGTGAGGAAATTAGCTCAACCTCTGTGCGGGGAACAGACCGGGAAACGCAGAGTAACAACGTCAGGGTCCGCGGCATCGATCGTGGGCACGGAAAGAGAAGTAAGGCGATGGCGAAGATTAAGATCAAGAGCCTTGCGGGCAAGGAAGTCGGTGACTTCGATCTGCTCGACGAGGTGTTCACGGGTGAAGTGAACGAGGCGCTGCTGTGGGAGGCGGTGAAGCACTACCGCGCTTCCCTGCGCCAGGGCACGCACGCGACAAAGAACCGCAAGCTTGTATCCGGTGCGGGCAAGAAGCTGTGGAAGCAGAAGGGCACGGGCCGCGCGCGCGTGGGCTCGATCCGCACTCCCCTGTGGCGTGGTGGTGGAACGGTTCACGGACCGCAGCCGCGCAGCTACGACTACCAGTTCCCGAAGAAGAAGCTGCTGGGTGCGTTGCGCTCGGCGCTGGCTTCGAAGCTGGCGGACGGCAAGCTGACCGTCGTTGAGAACTTCAACGTCGAAGAGGCGAAGACGAAGCACTTCCGTGCTGCACTCGACAAGCTTGAGGCGAAGAAGACGGCTCTGCTGGTTGAGACCTCGCGTGAGTTGAACGAGAAGCTGTATCTCGGGTCGCGCAATCTCGCTGGTGTGGAGCTTGTGCTTTCGAGTGAGGTTCACCCGTACGATCTGCTGCGTTATGAGCACGCGATCTTTTCGAAGGCCGCGTTGGAAGCTGTGCAGGAAACGCTGAAGAAGTCCGTGTCGAAGCGTAGGGCTGCGGCCACGAAGGAGGTTGCATAATGCCGACTCTTTACAAGGTTATTCGGCGCCCGCTGATCACCGAGAAGGCGCTCACGACGCGTGAGACCGAGGGATCGCTGGTGTTTGAGGTTGCGGCGAGCGCCTCGAAGACCGAGGTGAAGCAGGCTGTAGAGCAGCTCTTCAATGTGAAGGTTGCGACGGTTCGCACCGCAAACATTGAGGGCAAGGAGCGGAAACGCGGCCGCTACTCGGGCTACCTTCCTGACTGGAAGAAGGCTTATGTGCGGCTGAAGGCAGGCGAGAAGGTGCCTGACTTCGCGTCGGAAATTTAGTACGTTCTCGTTCTCAGTTGTCCGTTCTCAGTTAGCGATTTTTTGGGGTTCCCGGAGAACGGAAAAAGGACAACGGAGAACAGCAGTAACGATTCAAGTATCGCGTCTGCAGGTAGAGGGGCGCGGCAAAGGCAAAGGAAGAAGCAATGCCGATCAAGAGCTATCGACCAATTACACCGACGCTTCGTTTCCAGACGAAGCTGGTGAATGACGACATCACGACGGATAAGCCGTACAAGCCGCTACTGGAAGTGAAGCAGCGCACCGGCGGCCGTAACAACACGGGTAAGCTGAGCGTGCGCCATCATGGCGGCGGGCACAAGCAGAAGCTGCGCCTCATCGACTTCAAGCGCGACAAGTTCGGGATTCCGGGCACCGTGGCGACGATCGAGTACGATCCGAACCGCAGCTCGCGCATTGCGCTGATCGCGTATGCGGACGGCGAGAAGCGCTACATCCTGCAGCCGGTTGGGCTGAAGGTTGGGCAGAAGGTGATGAGCGGGCCGGAGGCTGACATTCTGGTCGGCAACGCTCTTCCGCTCAAGAACATTCCTGCCGGCACGACGGTGCACAACATCGAGCTGCGGCCGGGCAAGGGCGGGCAGATGGCTCGCTCGGCTGGAGCGCAGGTGCAGCTGGTGGCGAAGGAGGGCGAATACGCCCTGCTGAAGCTGCCTTCCGGCGAGACGCGCCGCGTGCTCGTGGAGTGCATGGCGACGATTGGCCAGGTTGGCAATACCGATCACGAGAATGTGTCGATCGGAAAGGCCGGACGCAACCGGTGGAAGGGCATTCGTCCGACGAACCGCGGTGTCTCGATGAACCCGGTCGACCATCCGCATGGCGGTGGTGAGGGTAAGACCTCGGGCGGACGTCATCCGGTAACGCCGTGGGGACAGCCAACGCGTGGATACAAGACGCGGAATAACAAGCGCACGGATGTGTTCATTGTGTCGCGGCGGAACAAAGGCAAGTAGTTAGTCGTTAGTAGTCAGTGCGCCCGGAGGAGTACGCGGCCTGTTGAATTGGTCGAGTGCAGAAGGGCAAAACCAAGTCTCGAAGGCTCCTCGCGAGATTCGTTGTACCGAGCACAGCAGTACTGGAGAAAAGCATGGCACGCTCTACCAAGAAGGGCCCGTTCATCGACACGCACCTGATGGTGAAGATTGACGCGATGAACGCGGCCAACGACAAGAAGGTGATTCGCACCTGGTCGCGCCGGTCGACCATCCATCCGGACATGGTTGGCCACACGATCGCGGTACACAACGGCAAGAAGTTTGTGCCGGTGTACTGCACGGAGAACATGGTCGGCCACAAGCTGGGCGAGTTTTCTGCGACGCGCACGTTCAAGGGACACTCCGCGAAGGCTGCGGACACGGCAAAGGCTAAGTAGCAGAGGCTCAGGAAAAATTTCAGGCCGAAGCTGTTAACTAGCTTCCAGCCGTAAGGAAAGATTGAGATGGCGAAGACGACAACAACAAATCCGGAGTTTCGCGCTGAGGCCAAGTTCCAGCGCGTCAGCCCGCAGAAGGCCAAGCTGGTGCTGGACCTGATCAAGGGCAAGCCTGTGGGCCAGGCGATCAACATCGTAGCGTTCACGAACAAGCGCATTGCGCCGGTGATCGAGAAGACGCTGCGCTCGGCGGTGCAGAACGCGCAGTATCTTTCTGATGAGCGCGGCCTGGACGTCGACGTTGATAAGCTGATTGTGAAGACGGCGGTGGCAAATGATGGGCCGCGCATGAAGCGCATCCGCCCGGCGCCGATGGGACGTGCGTTTCGCTATCAGCGTCGCATCGCGCATATCGTGATCACGATTGCGGAGAAGACGGCGCCTGAGGTCAAGGCGGCAGCAGCGGCTCCGGCGGCGGAGACAACGACCAAGCCGACCGCAAAGAAGAAGGCAGCGAAGAAGGCTCCGGCCAAGAAGGCAGCTGCGAAGAAAGCACCTGCCAAGAAGTCGGCCAGCAAGAAGACGGCTGCGGCGAAGTAAGGGCTCAGGGATGTAAGTTCTAAGCTAAATACTTACAACTTACAACTCATGACTTAGAACGTTTTGCGAAGTAACTAGAGTCTGGCTGG
Organism: Bryocella sp.; assembly: GCA_036273275.1. Lineage (GTDB taxonomy): Bacteria > Acidobacteriota > Terriglobia > Terriglobales > Acidobacteriaceae > Granulicella. The sequence goes on along the minus strand of DASUHZ010000091.1, from coordinate 22,997 downwards.
CTCAACCAGCGCAGGCTGACAAAGAAGGAAGCTATGGGACAGAAAGTCCATCCGTATGGATTCCGCCTCGGCATCAACAAGCCGTGGAAGTCGCGCTGGTTCGTGGAGCGCGGCTATGACAAGCTGCTGGTCGAGGATGTGAAGCTGAAGGCTGAGCTCCGCGAGAAGCTGAAGGCTGCCGGCGTTTCATCCGTTGAGGTCGAGCGTCCGGGCAACAAGCTGCGGCTGATTATCCGCACTGCGCGTCCGGGCATCATCATCGGCCGCAAGGGCACGGAGATCGACAAGCTGAAGGCCGACATTCAGAAGCGCACGAACCGCGAGGTGTTTATCGACATCCTCGAGGTCAACAAGCCGGAGCTCGACGCGCAGCTCGTCGCTGAGAACATCGCGCTGCAGCTGGAGAAGCGCGTCTCGTTCCGCCGGGCGATGCGCAAGAGCGTGGATTCGGCGCTGCGCTTTGGCTGCAAGGGCATCAAGGTGCGTGTGTCGGGCCGCCTGAACGGCAACGAGATTGCGCGTTCCGAGTGGTACCTGCAGGGCCGGCTGCCGCTGCACACGCTGCGTGCGGACATCGACTACGGCTTTGCCGAGGCGAAGACCACGTATGGCGTCATCGGTGTGAAGACCTGGATCTATCGCGGCGACATTTATGAGCAGAAGAAGCGTCGCGAGCAGGCCCCCATTACGACCGGCGCGTTTTAGCTTTGAGGGTGAGGACGCGGGGAGGCAAAGGCTTCCCCTCGCCGCGTCTTTACTGTATACTTATCTAGTTTGGCCCTGAGTCTGTGCTATGCACAGAGACCCCGGCTGAGCTTCTCTGATTCCCGCTTTTGCAGCGGTTCATCTCAAAGAAGTTCTCCGTCCTCAAGTTTGAAAGGCGAGTTTTCCCCATGCTTTTGCCCAAGAAGGTCAAGTATCGCAAGCAGCAGCGCGGCCGCATGTGCGGCAAGGCGTGGCGCGGCTCCGATCTCTCGTTTGGTGACTACGGTCTGAAGGTTCTGGAGTGCGGTTACATTACCGACCGCCAGATCGAGGCTTCGCGTATCGCGATGACGCGCTTTATCAAGCGTGGCGGCAAGGTCTGGCTGCGTCTGTTCCCGGACAAGCCAATCACGAAGAAGCCGGCCGAAACCCGTATGGGTAAGGGCAAGGGCGCACCGGATCACTGGGTTGCAGTGGTTCGCCCGGGCAAGATCCTGTTCGAGATGGAAGGCGTGCCGGTCGATATCGCGAAGGAGGCCATGCGCCTGGCTTCGCACAAGTTGCCGCTGAAGACGACCTTTGTAGTGCGGCCGAATGTGAAGACCGAGGTTGCGGTCAAGTAAGTCTGACAAGTTAAGTTTTTGAGGATTGAACATGGAACTCGACAAGATCCGCGATTTGAGCGATGACGAGCTGAAGGCTGAAGAGACGAAGGCGGCTGAGCAGGTCTTCCGCATTCGCTTTGCGAAGAGCCTGGGCAAGCAGGAGGGTTTGAAGAACCTGCGCACGTTGAAGCTCGACATTGCTCGTTTTAAGACCGTTGCGCGCGAACGCCAGATTGAGAAGGCTCGTAAGAGCGCAGCAGCAGAGGCAGGTAAGTAATGGCTGAGAACACAGCGAATACGCAGCAGGCGAACGAGCAGGCTACAAATGAGCCGCGGGCGCACCGCAACGAGAAGGTTGGCCAGGTTGTCTCGACCAAGATGCAGAAGACGATCGTGGTTGAGATCGAGATGCGCAAGGCCCACCCGAAGTATCGTCGCGTGATGAAGTTCAACAAGAAGTTTTATGCGCACGACGAGCAGAACTCGGCACGCATTGGCGACGTGGTTCGCATTCGCGAGACGCGTCCTCTGTCGAAGCTGAAGCGCTGGACGCTCGAGGAGATCATTCGCCGCTCGTCGCTCGCGACGCTGCCGGAGGAGAAGCCGCTGGCCGAAGAGTCGGCGACGAAGTAGCTGCTGTGAGGCCGCGCGATTTGGTGCGGCTGGGTTGGCCGGGTTGCTGGCTGGATTGAAGTTTCGCGCGGGCTGAGGCTCGCGCCTGGTAAGGAGATTCGCGATGGCAGTTCAAATGCGCACCATGCTGGACGTGGCTGACAACTCCGGCGCACGCAAGCTGCAGATGATCCTGCCGCTGGGCGGCGGACTCGGCAAGAAGGCTGGCCTGGGTGACGTGGTCACGGCGGCGGTCAAGGAAGCTTCGCCGGACGGAACGGTGAAGAAGGGCAAGGTCGTGAAGGCGGTGATCGTGCGCACGCGCAAGGAATACCGCCGGCGCGACGGGACATACATCCGCTTCGACCAGAACGCGGCTGTGGTGATCAATGACGCGATGGAGCCGGTTGGCACGCGCGTGTTCGGTCCGGTTGCCCGCGAGCTGCGTGAGAAGAAGTTTTTGAAGATTGTTTCGCTCGCGCCTGAGGTTATTTAGAGGCGAGGGTTCAGGGCCCAGGGTTTAGGGCTCAGAGAGCAAAGCGGAATCCGGCTCCGACAGATCGCCGAGGCCAAAAGAAGGAACAAGAGAAATGGCAAAGATTAAGCGCAATGACCAGGTGATCGTGCTGGCGGGCAAGGACAAGGGCAAGAAGGGTCGCGTCCTCCGTGTAATCGCCGACAAGGACCGTGTTCTTGTTGAGGGTGTGAGCATGATCAAGAAGCACCTGAAACCCAACCCGCAGCGCAACAGCGCCGGCGGCATTCTGGAGCAGGAAGCGGCGATTCACGTTTCGAACGTGGCGCTGATTGATTCGGATGGCAAGGCGACGCGTGCCGGTTTCCGGTTCGACGGCGACAAGAAGATCCGCGTGGCGCGGTCCAACGGCGGCACGCTGGTGGAAAAGGCACAGTAAGAGGTTTTAGAGTGATCGTCACTCCCAAAATTGAGCACCCCACGCACCGGTAACCACTCCGAGACCGTGGAGAAAAGAGCAGGGACAATGGCAGCACGACTGAAAGAGAAGTACGCCAAAGAGATCAAGGGCCAGCTTCAGAAGGAGCTCGGCCTTGAGAACGTGATGGCGGTGCCGCGGCTCGAGAAGATCGTCATCAACATGGGTCTCGGTGAGGCAACGCAGAACGTGAAGATGATGGATCCGCTGGTGGCCGACCTTGGTTCGATCGCCGGGCAGAAGCCGGTTATCACGAAGGCGAAGAAGTCGATCGCGGCGTTCAAGCTGCGCGAGGGCATGCCGATTGGCGCGATGGTGACGCTGCGCGGCGATGCGATGTACGAGTTCCTCGACCGCCTGATCTCGGTGGCGCTGCCGCGTGTGCGCGACTTCCGCGGCGTGAGCTCGAAGAGCTTTGACGGGCGCGGAAACTACACGCTGGGTCTGCGCGACCAGCTCATCTTCCCGGAGATTGACTACGCGAAGGTGGACAAGATCAAGGGCATGAACGTGACGATTGTTACGTCGGCCCAGGACGACAACGGCGCACGCACGCTGCTGAAGTACTTCGGCATGCCGTTCCGCCAGGGAGCATAAGGAAGACATATGGCTACTACAGCAAAGCGCGTCAAGGACGCCCGCAAGCCGAAGTTCAAGTCCCGTCAGCACAACCGGTGCCAGCTGTGCGGCCGCCCGCGCGCGTTCCTGCGCAAGTTTGGCGTGTGCCGTTTGTGCTTCCGTGGATTGGCGCTCAAGGGTGAGATCCCGGGCGTCGTGAAGTCGAGCTGGTAACGCCCGAGCGTTGACCCGCTTCGCAACCTCCAGTGTTGCGGCTCACTCCCGAAGCGTACCGGGAGAAACTTTTCTGGCTGACTCGAGCGGTTTTGGCGAGTGGCCACAAACATTCCCGCAGGTTCTCCTCAAGAGCAGGAGCGAACGGGGGATGAAAGGAAGAAGATGAATCTGACCGATCCAGTTGCAGATTTTCTGACGCGTATTCGTAACGCGCATCGCTCACGTCACCAGAAGCTTGACGCTCCTGCCTCCCGGCTGAAGACAGAAATTGCCCGCATCCTCAAGGAGGAGGGCTACATTGCGAACTACAAGCCGGTCGAGGAGAACGGCCAGCAGCTGCTGCGCGTTTACCTGAAGTATGGCGCGAACAATGAGGCCGCAATCCGCGACCTGCAGCGCGTATCACGCCCTGGTTGCCGCGTGTATGTGGGCAAGGATGAGATCCGCCGCGTGCAGGGCGGTCTGGGAATTTCGATCATGACGACGCCGAAGGGTGTCATGACCGGCCGTCAGGCGCGCCGCGAGGGCGTTGGCGGCGAGATTCTCTGCGAAGTTTGGTAAAGGCACTGCGGGCGGTGAGCTCGCCAGGCTGCAGTGGAACGAGTAGTGAATGCTCCTCGGGACTCGCAAGCCAAAAAGGAATTGAAGATGTCACGTATCGGCAAGAAGCCCATCGCACTCCCCAAGGGCGTCAAGTACACGGTCCAGACGAACACGGTTGTTGTCGAGGGACCGAAGGGCAAGGTTTCGGCTCTCATCCCGCAGGGCATCACGCTGAACGAAAAAGACGGCGTGCTGCACGTTGAGCGGCAGAACGACTCGCAGGCACCGCTGCACGGACTCGCGCGGGCGCTGGTGTTCAATGCGGTTGAGGGTGTGACCAACGGCTGGAAGAAGGAGCTCGACGTAGTCGGCATCGGCTACCGTGTGGAAATGAAGGGCAAGAACACGGTAGTGTTTACGCTCGGCTACTCGCACCAGATCGAGTTCCCGCTGCCCACGGGTATTGAGGTTGCGATCGATCCGAAGCAGACGCACGTCACGGTTTCGGGCATCGATCGCCAGAAGGTCGGCCAGGTGGCAGCGGATATGCGCGCGCTTCGCAAACCGGATCCGTACAAGAACAAAGGTGTTCGCTACTCCGACGAGAAGCTGAAGAAGAAGGTCGGCAAGACGGGCGCCAAGTAATCGGGAGTAAAAATTCAGTAGTGAATAAGGCTCCTCACGGAATGGCAGTTGTCTTTTTCCCTATTCACTATTCGCTGGTCACTATTTACTGCAGTATTCCGAACGTCGCTGAAGGTCAGTGACGCCACTAGGAAGGAAGAACGAAGATGATCAACATTCCGCAACGCAATGTAATCCGCAAGCGTGTTCACAAGCGCATCCGCTCCAGGATGACTGGTAGCGCGGAGCGTCCGCGCCTGAACGTTTACCGCTCGCTCAACCACATCTACACGCAGATCATCGACGACGCGACGGGAACGACGATCGTCTCGGCCTCAACGATGTCGAACAAGGGCGACGGCAAAAAGGCCGGCGGGAATGTGGCGGCGGCGAAGGAAGTCGGCAAGCTCATCGCGGAGCGCGCGAAAGAGAAGGGCATCAAGAAGGTGGTCTTCGATCGCGGCGGCTACCTCTATCACGGTCGCATCAAGGCCCTGGCCGATGCGGCGCGCGAGGCCGGGCTGGAGTTCTAGCCACGGGTGAATTTAGAAGCGGCTCTTGAGGCCGCGGCCCCGGACCGGAGTGCCGGGGAGAAATAAAGAGAAATACAAAGAAAGCAGAGCGCAAATGGCGACACGCAAGAGACTCGACGGAAACCGGATGAACCTCAAGGATGAGGTTGTCAGCATCAACCGCGTGACCAAGGTGGTCAAGGGCGGCAAGAACATGAGCTTCGCAGCGCTGGTGATCGTCGGCGATCCTGGCGAGGGCGTGGTGGGCTACGGTTCGGGTAAGGCGAAGGAGGTTCCGCAGGCGATCCGCAAGGGCATCGAGGCGGCGAAGAAGAACCTCATCAAGGTCAACCTGACCCAGACCTCGATTCCGCACCAGGTGCTTGGGCACTTCGGTTCGGGTGAGGTGCTGTTGAAGCCTGCGCCCGAAGGTACGGGCGTGATCGCCGGCAAGACCGTGCGTGCGGTGATGACCGCGGCCGGTGTGCAGAATGTGCTGACGAAGAACATTGGTTCTGCCAATCCGCACAACGTGGTGAAGGCGACCTTCGATGCGCTCTCGCAGCTTCGCGACAAGAACGACGTCGCTGCTCTGCGCGGCAAGTCAGTGGAAGAACTGTAAAAGGAAGTCGGGAAGTGAAGAGTTAGAGAGTTAGGAATTCCAGCTTTCTAGCTTGGTAACTCCGTTCGGAGAAGAAGAATGGCAGCGACCAACACGATCAGGATTCAGTACTACCGTTCGCAGATCTGCACGCCGGTGAAGCACAAGCTCGTTGTGAAGGGCCTGGGCTTTACGCGGTTGAACCAGATTGTCGAGCGCGAGGACACTCCGTCGATCCGCGGCATGGTGAAGAAGATTCCTCACCTGGTCCGCATCGTCGAGTAGTCCACCATCACGCCTCTCAGAGGCGAAATGCGAGTCGGCGCAAGCCGGCGTTGAGCGAGGAAATATGGCAAAGAATCTTTCAAACCTTCGGGCGCCGAAAGGCGCGAATAGCAATAAGAAGCGTGTGGGCCGTGGTATGGGCTCCGGCATGGGCAAGACGTCGACCCGCGGTCACAAGGGTCAAGGCTCCCGCTCGGGCTCATCGCTGATGCGCGGCTTTGAGGGCGGCCAGATGCCGCTGCACCGGCGCCTGCCGAAGCGCGGCTTCACGAACATCTTCCGCACCGAGTACACCGTGCTTGGGCTGGACCGGATCGCGGAGCTGGGCGAGACCGAGTTGACGCTCGACGTGCTCGCGGCGCGCGGGATCCTGAAGAAGCGGAATGGGCTTGTCAAGGTTCTGGCGAACGGTGAGCTGAAGTCTGCGGTGACCGTGCATGCGCACAAGTTCTCCAAGGGCGCGCAAAAGGCGATCGAAGCGGCCGGCGGACGGGCCGTGGTGATTGGCGCTTCAAGTTCCGAGGCTGCGCCCCCAGCGTAACGGATCGGGCCGGGGCCGCGCGCTCCGGCCTCATTTTCTTTGTCTGTTCGGCAGTGGCTGGTTCCGCGTAGAATAGCTGCACGAACCCTCAGCCGAGCTGACATCTATACGCTCCGCACCAAGGCTCTTCACACCGATGCTCGAAAAGTTTCTCAACATCTTCCGAATTAAGGACCTGCGCAACCGGGTCGCCTTTACGTTTGCCATGCTCGCGGTCTACCGGCTTGGCGCGCACATCCCGACTCCCGGCATCGATGCGGCCAAGCTGGCGCAGTTCTTCAATCAGAATGCCGGCGGCGCGCTGGGCCTGCTCGATTTGTTCAATGGCGGCAATCTCCGCAAGCTGACGGTCTTCGCGCTCGGCATCATGCCGTACATCACGGCGTCGATCATCTTTCAGTTGCTGACCGTTGTGTATGAGCCGCTCGCGAAGCTACAGAAGGAAGGCGAGCTGGGACGCCGCAAGATCACACAGTGGACCCGTTACGTCACCGTTCTGCTGGGCGTTGTGCAGAGCTTCTTTATCGCACTGACGCTGACGAACACCTCGACCGGCGAGTCGATGGTGACAATGTCCAAGAGTGCTTTCGTTCCGCTCTGCGTTCTGACGCTGACCGCGGGAACGACCTTCATCATGTGGCTGGGTGAGCAGATTACCGAGCGCGGCATCGGCAACGGCATGTCGTTGCTCATCTTCGCCGGCATCGTCGTCGGCATTCCGCGTGGAATTGGGGACCTGTACACCAAGGCCACGACGGACGCGTGGGGTGGATTCACTCCCATTGCGATCGCTCTGATCATCGTGATGATGATCGTGGTCGTGGCATTCATCTGCTTCGTTGAGCGATCGGAGCGGCGCATTCCGATTCAGTCGGCGAAGCGCATGGTCGGCCGCAGCATGACGCAGGCGTCGAGCTCGTTCCTTCCGCTTCGGGTGAACTCCGGCGGCGTGATGCCGGTCATCTTTGCCGCATCCATTTTGTCGGCGCCCATGTTGCTACAGAACATGTCCATGTTTGGGTCGGGGCCGCTGCGAGATAACAGGTACCTGGGCCCACTGTTCACCTGGCTTGGGCCGGCCGAACCGCTGTACGTTGTCCTGTACATCGTCTCAATCATCTTCTTCGCCTACTTCTACATCTCGATCATCTTCCGTCCGGATGACATCGCGGACAACATGCGCAAGTACGGAAGCTTCATCCCGGGGATCCGTCCGGGCAAGCGTACTTCAGACTTCATCAATGATGTGCTGACACGAATCACGCTCGTGGGTGCTATCTACTTGTGCGCGATCTCGATCCTGCCGATGTTCCTCATTTCGGGCATCCACTTCAACCATCTGCCGTGGGTCGGGCATTACTTCGACGCGCTGCCGACCTGGGCAACGAACGGCCTGGGATTGAACTTCTACTTCGGCGGCACATCGCTGCTGATCGTTGTGGGCGTGGCGATGGACACCGTGCAGCAGGTAGAGGCGCAGCTAATCATGCGTCACTACGATGGCTTCAGTCCGAAGTCGGGCCGTATCCGCGGACGCCGCAGCTGGTAGTTCGCAACACATTCTGGTACCCACGTCCGCGGTCCGGGCGTGGGTTTTCACTGTAGATGTAGCTTGCTGATTGTTCTTTTTCGCGGTCTCGTCTTATGCCCAAACCTCTCCCGAACGCGAGCGACTTTCTTCCCGGCCCGGTTCTTCTGCTCGGCGCGCCGGGCGTCGGCAAAGGAACGCAGGCCCAGCGCCTGATGGCGGAGTTCGGCATTCCGCAAATTTCAACCGGCGATCTCTTGCGCCAGCATCGTCGTGACCACTCGCCGCTCGGTTTGCTGGCGGACGATCTGATGTCCCAGGGCAAGCTCGTGCCGGATGATCTGGTGAACCAGATGGTTGCGGCGCGTCTGCAGGAGCCGGATACGGAGCATGGTTACATTCTCGACGGGTTTCCGCGGACGCTGAATCAGGCGGAGTGGCTCGACCGGCAGCTCGTTGCGTATCTGCTGCCTGTGGTTGCAATTAACATCGTTGTGGATGAGCGCGTGCTGCTGGAGCGCATCACCGGCCGGCTGACGTGCCCCATCTGCGGGACAATCTATAACATCTACTCGAAGCCGCCGCAGAGTGACCGCGTGTGCGACTTCGATGGCGCAGCGCTCGTGCAGCGCGCCGATGATACGGTCGATGTCTTCCATGAGCGCATGCGATCGTTTGAGCAGAAGACGACCGCCGTGATCGAGTACTATCGCGAGCATGGGAACCGTTTCGCCGAAGTTGATGGCGACCGGCCAATCGACGAAGTTACCCAGAGCATCCGTGGAGCGCTGCTGCGGCTGCGCCATCATCCGGATAGCTGAAGATGCGACAATCGAGACGCAAGATTCGATTGAGGTAAGGGACGAATCTCATCTCAACTGACGCTTCGCGTATCTAACCACTATGGCGATCATGATCAAATCCGCGGCTGAGATCCAGGCGATGCGTCGCTCCGGCGAGGCGCTGCGCAAGGTCCACGAGGCCGTGCGTGCGGTTGTAGCCGCGGGCGCTACGACAATGGATCTGGAACGCGCTGCCGCAACGAAGGTGGAAGAGCTCGGAGTGAAACCTGCGTTCAAGGGGTATCACGGATATCCCTCGGTGCTTTGCACGTCCGTCAACAGCGAAGTCATTCATGGCATTCCGAATGAGCACCGGACGCTGAAGGATGGCGATATCGTTTCTATTGACTGCGGTGTCGTGGTCGACGGCTTCTACTCGGACTGCGCGGTGACCTATCCAATCGGAACGGTGAAGCCTGAGGTTGAGAAGCTTCTGCGGGTGACGGAAGCGTCGCTCTACGCGGCGATCGAGAAGGCTGTGCCTGGCGGCAGGCTGTTCGACATCTCCCACGCGGTGCAGTCGATGTGCGAAGGTGAAGGGCTGGGTGTCGTGCGAGAGTTTGTTGGCCACGGCATCGGCCGCAGCATGCATGAGGATCCGCAGTTGCCGAACGTTGGTTCCGCGGGCAAAGGGCCGCGTCTAAAGGCGGGGATGGTGCTTGCGATCGAACCGATGATCAACCTTGGCCGGCCTGAGGTGAAGGTGCTGGACGATGGCTGGACAGCAATCACGATCGACGGCAGTTACAGCGCACACTTCGAGCACACGGTGGCAATTACCAAAGACGGTCCGCTCATCCTGACGCGGTAGGCAGTGCTCCTCGTCCTGAGTCTTGCGAATACGCGAAGCTCTCTAGTGAGCGGCCATCTGCTCAGGATCAAGCTCGGAATTCTTCGACGGCAGGCGCATGATCCAGACGAGCGGCGACAGCAGCAGAACCGTGCCTGCGAGAATCGCGAATGCGTTCTTATAAGCAAGCATCGTCGCCTGCCGCTGCATCTGACCGTAAATTTCGGCGGGTGCGGGATACTGAGCCGCAGCCATGGAACTGTGTGTGAGCGCCGCGAACCGCTGAACCTCCTTCATCACTGCGATCGATCCTGCCGACAGATTCGACGCCAGATTCAGCTGATGCACTTGGGCGGATCGCGCAAGAAACGTTGTCAGCAGAGCCGTTCCCGCGGAACCGCCGATATTTCTCGCAAAGTTCGACAATGAGGAAATCTGATTCATCTTGTCTCGCGGTACGCCTACGTAGTTCAGCGTGCTGATTGGGATAAAGATGAAGGGAAGCCCGACAACCTGCAGCATGCGCCACAGAGTTATCGTTCCATAGCTTGTGTAAAGGTCCAATCGCGTGAGGTTGAAGAGGCCGGCGGCGACAGCGAGATAACCAAGCATGACCATCAGGCGGGGGTCACCCTTGCCCAGGGTTCGACCGGCGACCGCCATCATCACCATCATCACGAATCCAGCGGGTGACAACACCATGCCGGCGCGTTCCGCCGTATACCCGAGCAGGACCTGCAAAAATTGCGGGATTAAAACCGTAGAACCGAATAGCACCATCCCGAGAATGAGCTGCAGGAAGACGGCAGTCCCGAAGTTGCGGTTCTTGAGCAGCCTCAGATCGACGATCGGATCGTCATGGCGCCACTCCCAGACCGCGAAAAAGATGAGCGTAACCACCGCGAGAAATGCCGTGAACTGAATCTGGCCGGAGCCAAACCAATCTTTTTCCTGGCCCTTGTCGAGTGTGAACTCGAGCAGACCGACGCCGAGAGCAACTGCGCCGAGACCGATGAAATCGACAGGAGAGCGCCGTTGCATGCGCTGCTTCATCTCGGGTGGATCCTCGACCATGCGATTGGAAAGAAAGAGCGACAGCAGCCCGAACGGCAGGTTGATGAAGAAGATCCAGTGCCAGTTGTAGTTGTCGGTGAGCCAGCCTCCAAGTGTCGGGCCGATTGCCGGCGCGACGACGACAGCCATGCCATAAAGCGCAAAAGCCTGCCCTCGTTTTGCGACAGAGAAGGTGTCTGCCAGGATCGCCTGCTCGCTGGGCGCCAGTCCGCCACCGCCGAGGCCCTGGAGGATGCGGGCCAGAATGAGCGTCGGCAACGTAGGAGCGAGCCCGCAGAGCAGGGAACATACAGTGAACATGGTCACGCAGATCATGTAGAAGCGCTTGCGTCCGATGCGGTCGGAAATCCAGCCCGAGATAGGAAGGATGACCGCCGACGAGACCAGGTAGCTGGTCAGGACCCAGGTCGCCTCTTCCTGCGACGCACCTACTGAGCCCGCGATATGCGGCAGCGCAACGTTCGCGATCGAGGTGTCCAGCACCTCCATGAACGTCGCGATCGTAACCGTCAGGGCAATCAGCCACGGGTTATGCTTCGGCTTCCATGCCGCTTGTAGTAGTTGTCCAGGCATATCAGGGTACTGATACAGTATATCAGGGTACTGATATATGTCTGACTACCGCCTGGAAAAAGCAAAGCTCGCAAGACGATGTACTCAGAGTCTCCGAGAGCTTCTGCTCGGCTATCGTTCGCTGCTTGCGGATGCTCTGCGCGACGAAGGGCTGACGCTACCTCAACTCAAGCTGTTGAATGCGATTCAGGAGCAGGGGGGCGTCAGCGGCGCCAGCATTGCGCGTGCTTGTCACGTAACACCGCAAACGCTTCAGGCTATGCTCACTCGTGCCGAGCGTGAGAACTGGATCAAGCGTGATATGTCTAAGTTGAATCACCGGATCCTGACTGCATCGCTCACGAATAAGGGCGAGGCAGCACTGGAGCGCGGACTCGCGGTCGCGGCCGAAATCGAAGAGAAGATCTGGAGCGGGGTCTCGACGAATGGGCTGAATCAACTGAACGCCACGCTCGAGCACGGCATCGCGAAGTTATACGGCGAGATTAACTCTCAACGCGCAGCAAGCTGAAGGGTTTTCGGCAACTGGAGATCACAGCCGGCAGATCAGAAGCTCGCGTTCGTAAATCATCTCCGGGGGCAGGTGGTCATGCAGCAAGAGGAACAGCTCCTCATGACTCATGACCTCGCGACGCCAGGCGGTGCGATCAACTTCCTGCAGTTTTTCAAACTGCTCCGGTGAGAAGTCCAGACCGTCCCAATTCATATCCTGGTAGTAAGGTGTCCAGCCAATGGGCGTTTCCTTGCTCTGCGCGCGTCCATGCACGCGGTCCACGATCCACTTCAGGACGCGCATGTTCTCGCTGAACCCCGGCCAGAGGAACTTGCCGTTCTCGTCCTTGCGGAACCAGTTCACGTGGAAGACGCGCGGCGTCGAGGTGAGCTCGCGCTGCATCTTGAGCCAGTGCCGGAAGTAGTCGCCCATGTGATAGCCGCAGAAGGGAAGCATCGCCATTGGGTCGCGGCGCACGAGGCCGGTCTTGCCGGCGGCAGCGGCCGTGGTTTCGGAGCCCATCGTTGCGCCGGCGTAGACGCCGCTCGACCAGTTGAAGGATTGGAAGATCAGCGGGACTGTATCGGAGCGTCGGCCACCGAACAGGAACGCGGCAATCGGCACACCGTCGGGCGACTCCCACGCCTCGCGATCAAAGACCGGACATTGGACGGCCGGTGCGGTGAAGCGGCCGTTCGGGTGTGCGGCTGTGCGTCCGGTCTTCTTGCCGATCTCCGGTGTCCAGCGCTCGCCCAGCCAGTCGATGCACTCTGCGGGCGGCTTCGTGGTCATGCCCTCCCACCAGACGCCGCCGTCCGGCGTGAGCGCGACATTCGTGAAGATGGTGTTGCGGCTCAGCGTGGCCATCGCGTTCGGATTCGTCTTTGCGCTTGTGCCGGGCGCGACCCCGAAGAAGCCGGCCTCCGGATTCATGCCGCGCAGGTGGCCATTCGCATCCGGACGAATCCACGCGATGTCATCGCCCACGCACCAGATCTTCCATCCATCGAAGCCCTTCGGCGGAATCATCATGGCAAAGTTTGTCTTGCCGCACGCGCTGGGAAACGCTGCAGCGACGTAGGTCTTTTGGCCCTCGGGAGATTCCGCGCCGAGAATGAGCATGTGTTCCGCCATCCAGCCTTCGTCGCGCGCGATGTTGCTGGCGATGCGCAGCGCGAAACACTTCTTGCCAAGAAGCGCATTGCCGCCGTAGCCGGAACCGTAGCTCCAGATCTCGCGGGTTTCAGGAAAGTGAACGATGTACTTGGTATCGTTCTGCGGCCATGGCACGTCCTGCTCGCCGGGCGCAAGCGGAGCGCCGACCGAGTGCATGCAAGGAACGACGCGCTTGATGTCTTTGTCGATTTCGGCGAGCACGGGCGCGCCAACCCTCGCCATGATGCGCATGTTCACCACGGCGTAAGCGGAGTCCGTGAGTTGCACGCCAATCTGCGACCCCTTGGCGCCGATCGGTCCCATCGAGAACGCGAGCACGTACATGGTGCGGCCGCGCATGGAGCCGCGAAACAGCTCTTTCAGCTTGCGGCGCATCTTGAACGGGTCCTCCCAGTTGTTCGTGGGGCCGGCGGCGTCCTTGCTCAGCGAGCAGATGAAAGTGCGGTTCTCGACGCGCGCGACGTCGTTCGGCGAGCTGCGCGCAAGATAGCAGCCCGGCCAGAGCTTCTCGTTCAGCTTGATGAAGGTTCCGCCCTCCACGAGCTGTGCGCAGAGATATTCGTTTTCGGCATCCGAGCCGTCGACCCAATGAATAGCGTCGGGCTGGCATAGCTCCGCCATCTTTTCCACCCACCGGATGAGGTGCTTGTTGGTGGTCAACACTCGTGTCGAAACCTGCGCGCTCTTTGCGGCTGCCCCTGCGGCCATGCGGTTTGCCTCCTCCTCCAGTGTCGCTCCGGAGGGCATTGGCAAGCTATCGCATTCAGGGCTTCCGTGTCTCAGTGTGTCGATTACCGAAATCCTTTCGTGTCCTGTTTCGGTAAGACATATGAACAGATTTGTCAGCCGCTTGAGACCAAACGGGCCCTCGGCGCATCCTTTCAACAGGAGGGTTCATGGCCACCAGCACTCCGGCTAGCGTTCGTCCGCGTGTCGTCGTAATCGGCGCCGGTTTTGGCGGCATCTATGCGGCGAAGCGTCTTGGCAAACTGCCCGTCGATGTCACCGTCGTCGACCGCAAGAACCACCACACGTTTCAACCATTGCTGTATCAGGTGGCGCTGGCCGTGCTGTCGCCGGGAGAGATCGCACAACCCATTCGCAGTATTCTGCGCGACAACCGCAACACCGAAGTCGTGATGGACGAGGTTGTTGGTCTGGATATCAACGTCCGCCGCGTGCACCTCAAAAGTGGAGCTGAGCTGCTCTATGACTATCTGATTCTAGGCACCGGATCGACGCACAGCTACTTCGGCAAAGATCAGTGGGCGAAGCTGGCGCCCGGGCTCAAGTCGATTGAAGATGCGACGGAGATTCGCCGCCGCGTGCTGCTCGCCTTTGAACTCGCCGAGCGCGAGACACTCGAGACCGGCAGCCACCCGCCGTTGAACTTCGTGATCATCGGCGGCGGACCTACCGGTGTCGAACTCGCTGGCGCGATCTCTGACATCGCACGCCTGTATATGACGAAGGACTTCCGCCACATCGATCCTTCGACTGCGAACGTGCTGATCCTTGAAGGGTCGCCGAACATTCTTGGGGCATATCCCAAGGACCTTCAGGTGAAAGCGGTCGAACAGCTCGCGAACCTGGGTGTGCGCGTGCGCACCGGATCGCATGTTACGGATGTGCAGCCCGGCTACGTAATGGTCGGCGATGAACGCATCGAGAGTGTATGCACATTGTGGGCAGCGGGCGTGCAGGCCTCGCCGCTGGGCAAGATGCTTGCCGAATCGATCGGTGTTCCAACGTGTCTTGACCGGCGCGGCTGCGTGCAGGTTGATGAGCACCTGAATCCGCCAAACCATCCAGAAATTTTTGTCATCGGCGATCTCGCGCATGTGGAGGAGAACGGACGGCAGATTCCTGGAGTGGCGCAGCCTGCGATGCAGATGGGAACGTATGCTGCGGAACGAATTGGCCTGCTTACCACTAATCCCGCGGCCGCCGCGAGACAGAAGCCGTTCCACTACTTTGATAAGGGCGACATGGCGACCATCGGCCGCAAGGCGGCGGTGGCGCGGATCGTCTGGCCGTTTCATGCGCACTGGTCAGGCTTTATGGCGTGGGCCACGTGGCTGGTCGTGCACATCTTCTTCCTGATCGGCTTCCGCAACCGCTGGGGCGTCTTTCGGCAATGGGCTTATACATATATTCGCCTGCAGGATGGAGTGCGTCTGATCGTGGGTTCACAGGTTCTTCCGGGCTGGGAGGCCATCGCTGTTCCACCCGCTCCAAAGGAAGACGAGCCTACATTGACCACACAACACTGAAGCCACGCCATCATCGCTACCGCGCATCCACTCCTCAAGCGAATGATTCACGCGGGAGGATTTCTATGCCACAGGCAGTAGTCGTTCAGGGGCGCAAAGTTCGATACGCGGTTGTCGGAATTGGATGGATCTCGCAGACAGCATTTCTACCTGGCGTGGAGCACACCGGGAACAGCGAGGTTGTTGCGTTCGTCAGCGGGCACGAAGACAAGGCCGCAAAGGTTGGCGAGAAGTACGGCGTCAGCGATCTGTTCAGCTATGAGGAATACGACGAGCTGCTGCGCTCCGGGAAAATTGATGCGGCATATCTCGCAACTCCCAACTGGAACCACGTCGATCTCGCGGTTCGCACCCTCGACGCAGGGATTCATCTGCTGCTTGAAAAGCCCATGGCCACATCGCTGGAAGATTGCGAGCGAATCATCGGAGCGGCGGAACAGAGCGGAGCAAAGCTTATGATCGCCTACCGCATGCATCATGAGCCTGCGATGCTGAAGGCGTTCGAGACGGCCCGCAGCGGCAAGCTCGGCCACTTGCGCTACTTCAATTCGTCGATGTCGCAGCCGGTGAATTATCAGAATCACCGCGCGAAGAATGGCTATTGGGCCGGCCCGGTGCCGGACATGGGGCCCTACCCGATCAACACCGCCCGCAATTTCTTCGGAGCCGAGCCGATTGAGGTCTCGGCGATCGGCAGCCGGACTGACCCTGAACGCTTCCGTGACTTCGAGGACCAGGTGACAGTGAGCCTTCGCTTTCCAGGAGGCCAACTCGCTACGATGCTGCTCAGCTACTCCGGCTCTGATCTTGACGACTATCGAATTGCCGGAACGCTGGGAGATCTCTACTCGTCACCTGCTTTCGCGATGCCCGGAGGCTTTAAGCACACGGTGACGATCGGCGAGTCGGGCAAGAAAACGGAGGAGAGCTTCACGCCGACGGACCAGTTCGGTGGCGAGCTGAAATACTTCTCTGACTGCATCGTCGAGGACAAGCACCCTGAAGCGGACGGAGAAGAGGGAATGCTGGACATCCGTGTGATCGCTGCTGTTCAGCGAGCGCTCGAGACGGGCAAGTCTCAGCAGCTTGAACCATACGTAAGGCGCCAGCGGCCGACTGCGGATCAGGCTCAGAAGCTAAAGAAGGTCGACGAGCCTGAGCTCGTGGGCGTGCATCGGCCCAGTGAAGGACGCTGAACTGAACCGTCAATATGAGCTCTTGCCCCGCAGCCAACTCGGATGCGCTCGCGCGCCTCTCAATGTCGTGGCCCTCGCGCTCACGGCGGACATTCTCTGTCTGCTGACTACTCAGCGAGCCGGTCCAGGAGAAATCCATGGCACTCGAGGACGTCTTGATTGACGAGCTCCGCGACCTGTACAGCGCGGAAAATCAACTTGTAAAGGCACTCCCTAAACTCGCCAAAGGCGCGAAGCACCGCGAACTGAAACAGCTCTTCAAGGACCATCTCGAGGAGACCAAAGGCCACGTTCTTCGCTTGCGTGAAGCATTTGAACATATCGGCAAGAAGCCGACGGGAAAGCACTGTGAAGGCATGGAGGGAGTCATCGGCGAAGGTGCTGAGGCGCTCGAAGAGGACCTTGATGATGCCTCTTTCGACTCCGGTCTCGTCGGAGCCGCGCTGCGCACCGAGCATTACGAGATCGCAGGCTACAACGCGGTCATCGCCATGGCCAGGACCATGGGAATGGGTGAGGTGGTGGATCTGCTGAAGCAGAACCTCGAAGAGGAGATCGAAGCAGCCAGGAAGATCTCTGCGGCGGCCAAGCCGATCTTCAAGGAGGCTACGCAGGAGGAGGAAGAGGATAAGGACTCTCAGCCGGCTTCAAAGAAGAAGGCAAAGGAGAAGACCTCCGAACGCAAGAGCAAGCAGGATGAGCGCAAGGCCGCTAAAGACGTGCAGCGGAAGGGAAGCGCCACCAAAAAGCAGACCTCGGCCGCGGAGGATGAGGACGAAGAGTTCGGCGACGAGGAAGCCGGCGAAGACGAAGCATAGACGGCACTCGCCGCTCCCATGCAAAAGGGCGTTCTCCTGGAGAACGCCCTTTGTATTTCAGCAGTGCTTCTTCAATCAGAACGGATTCTTGGGCTTCTTCGGAGGTCCGCCGGGAACGCCGAACCGGAACACCAGGCCGCTGCTCACGTGCACCATGCTCGAGGCGCCGATGGGTGTCGGGCCGCCAAAGATATAGCTGTTGGTTGTCGTCACACTCCCATATCCGAGCTCGACGATGCGGAAATCTACGTGGCGGTTCAGCGGATAGTCGATGCCTGCAAAGACGCCGAACATTCCGCGGGTCGAGTGGACCAGGGCCTGCTGCGCCTTGCTGGTTGCGGCTCCGGCGGCCAGCTGCGCGTAGGGCCGAATTCCGTGCCCAATTGGCGGCGCCTCCACCCTCGCAGCGAGCGAGAAGACGTTCAGAGATGCGTTGTTACTGTGCACGATTGTGTCGCGCACATCGATGCCGAACTTCGCGCCCGGGCCGTGCGTGATGTCGTAGTAGCCGCCAAAATCGATGCCGCCGAACGTGCGCGACGTCACCCCCTGCCCCAGGAACGAAAAGGGGCCGCTGTCAGGCGTCGAGTTACTGATCCGTGTGACGACCGGATTAATGTACACGCCAACCTGCGCCCTGGCACTCGCCGCAACAGCAGCCAGCACCACGGCTGCAAGAACGTACCGCAATCTCATCAAGAACAATCCCTACCTTCGGTTAAACTTCTGACTCCAGCGAAGCAAGCTCCGGACCGCTTCGCGTCGCCGCAAAGACTATGCCGTAACTGCCTCGCGAACCTTTACCGGCGTCAGCCAGTTGTATTTATCGGGTGCCGCTCCGCTCACGATATCGAAAAACGCCTTGTGCAGCGCGGTGGTGATTGGGCCCATGCTGCCGTCGCCCACAAGAATTCGATCCACGCTGCGGAGGTGCGTTACCTCTGCGGCCGTGCCGGTAAAGAACGCCTCATCGCAGATATACAGCAGTTCACGCGGCAGCGACTGCTCCACGACCGGAATGCCAAGCTGACGTGCCAACACCAGAATTGAGTCCCGCGTAATGCCGTTCAGCACCGAATTGGCCAGCGGCGAGGTATACAGAACACCCTTGTTCACGATGAACAGGTTCTCGCCCGAGCCCTCGCTGAGGTAACCGTTCGTGTCCAGCGCGATGCCCTCCACATAGCCGTTTACATCGGCTTCCATGCGGATAAGCTGCGAGTTCATGTAGTTTGCGCCCGCCTTCGCCAGCGACGGCATCGTGTTCGGCGCCAGCCGGTTCCAGCTTGAAATGCACACATCCGCGCCGCCGTGCCCGGCCACATACTTGCCCCACGGAAAGTTCGCAATGTAGATCTCAACCGGCGACTTCAGCGGATTCACGCCAATCTCTCCATAGCCGCGGAACGCAATCGGCCGGATGTAGCAAGGCGTCACGCCGTTCGCCTCAATCAGTTCGACGACCGCATCGTTCAACTGCTCGAGGGTGTAGGGAAGCGGCATCCGATAGATTTTCGCCGAGTGAATCAGCCGCTGCATGTGCTCGGTCAGCCGAAAGACGCCCGCGCCATTCTCCTGCCCATAGCAGCGAATCCCCTCGAACACGGACGAACCGTAGTGCACTACGTGGCTCATCACATGAATCTGCGCCTTCTCCCACGGAATCAGTTCGCCGTTATGCCAGATGTTCGCTGTCGTCTCGAGCGGCATTCGCGTCTCCTTCGATTGAACTCTGATTATACGGTTCTGCCTGCACGCTTCTGAAATTTGATTGTTTCGGGCGAGGTCGCCGTCGTCGCTGCATCGCCGTGCAACAATCTGAATCGCCCCTGATGTTTGCTCCGCACCCAGTCGCGCTCACCCGCATCGCGAGCTCACCGCTCGCCCGATTCTCACTGCTTGCGCTCAGCTCCATCTTCTTCCTGGTCGATCCCTTCGCCGCGCTGCCCACGTTTCTAGCGATTACCGAAGGTCAGGACTCGAAGCGCCGTCTGCGCACCGCACGCAAGGCCTCGCTGACCGCCTGGGTCGTGCTTTCGCTCTTCGCCTTCGTCGGCCAGTACATCTTCCGGCTGTTCGGCATCTCGCTTCCTGCGTTCGAAATCGCCGGCGGAGTCATCCTCCTGCTCATCGGCCTCGACATGCTCGAGGCCAAGCGTTCACCCACGCAGGAGACCCGCAAAGAAACGCAGGCCGCGGCCACCAAAGACGACGCCGGCATCGTGCCGATGGGCATCCCCATGCTCGCCGGCCCCGGCAGCATTACGACCGTGATGGTTCTGGTCGGCCAGGTGCAATCCCGCTGGGAGATGGCTGCGATCCTTGGCGCGATCGCGATCACAGCCATCGCCTGCTTCCTCGTGCTGGGCAGCGCCGGTCGCGTAGCGCGTGTGCTCGGCCAGACCGGAATCCGCATCCTCGTCCGGGTGATGGGCCTTCTGCTGGTCGCGCTCGCGGTGCAGTACTTCGTCAACGGCTTCGTTGACCTCGGCGTCATCGCCAAGCCCTGACGCCTTCGAAAAATCTGCAAAATCGCTTCCGTCAAAACGGCCTACGACGGTATGATTCCCAGAATCTAAATATTTGAAAACGAAGGACTCACGCACGATGGAACACGCCACTCCGGACCACCTCCTCAAGCTTGGCACTGGCTTTTGGGGTTCGAAGGTTCTGCTCAGCGCCGTCGAACTCGAGCTCTTCACCGTCCTCGCGGAAGGCCCTGAAACCCTGGCCGGGATCAGCGACCGCGTCGGGCTTCATCCGCGCGCGGCTCGCGACTTCCTTGATGCTTTGGTTGCGCTGCAGTGCCTCGAGCGCAGCGATGGGCATTACGCGAACACCCCCGCCACAGATCTTTTTCTGGACAAGAACAAGCCGTCGTACGTCGGCGGCATGCTCGAGATGGCCAATGCCCGCCTTTACGGCTTCTGGGGAAGTCTGACCACCGCACTGCGCACCGGGGAACCGCAGAACGAGGCGAGCCGCGGGGGCGAGGATCTCTTCACGGCGCTCTATGCAGATCCTGAGCGCCTCCGTAACTTTCTGAAAGCCATGAGTGGCCTTAGTCGCGGCGCCAACATGGCCATCGCCCGCCAGTTCCCGTGGAAGGATTACAAGACGACGGTCGACGTCGGCGCGGCACAGGGGGACCTTGTTGTTCAGGTGGCGCTTGCCAACCCACACCTTCATGGCATCGGCTTTGACCTCAATCCTGTCGGCCCGATCTTCGAGGAGTACGTTGCGCTCAACGATCTCTCACAGCGCGTTCGTTTCGCGGGCGGCAGCTTCTTCGATGATCCCCTTCCCAACGCCGATGTCGTGCTGATGGGACACATCCTTCACGACTGGAATCTCGAGGTCAAGAAGATGCTGATCCGCAAGGCTTACGATGCGCTCCCCAAGGATGGGGCGCTGATCGTCTACGAGAGCATCATCGACGACGATCGCTCACAAAACGCCTTTGGCCTTCTCATGAGCCTGAACATGCTCATCGAAACGCGCGGCGGCTTCGACTATACCGGCGCCGACTGCATTGGCTGGATGAAAGAGGCCGGCTTCCGCCACGGTCGTGTGGAGCATCTCGTTGGTCCCGAGTCGATGGTTATCGGTTTCAAATAGCCGGTCACTTCAGAAGAAACGCCGATGCGGCAACCAGCACGCCTGCAATTCCCAGCAGCCCTCCCACCACCACGTATCTGTGGTGACGCGTCAGCAGCGTGATGGATGCCAGGACGACCGCAATCTGCAACAGTGCTTCGCCAAGATCAAACCGCGCGGCCTCGCGCTCTGCGTGGTTGACCTCCGTCTCCAGCTCGCGGGCTTTCTCTGCGTCCCGGTCGACCTCGGCCTGCCACCTCGTGATCTCCGCTTTGTACGTGTCCAGCTGCTTCTGGACCCCTGGCGTATTGTTCGGCGCTAGCAGCGCAATCAGCTCACTCGACTTCTGCGTCTGCTGGATACGCAGCTTGCGCGACTGGTATTCATTCCACTGATCCGCCGCACGCGTTTGCTCGAGCACCGCCCGTGTGTGTTCCCGGTGACCCAGCACTGTCACCATCGCGACCAGCACCGCCAGCACAGCGATGACCAGGGACACGTACATCAGGCGTTTCTCCGCGCCTTCTTGCACTTGTTCTGAAAATTCGTGAATCTCTGATGCTTCCATTTGCGCCGGAGCTCCCGCGAAACTCCCTGATTCTAACGGGGTCGGAGAGATCCTTGGGCCGCTTTTCCGCGCCTCGTCCACAGTTCCCACAGGCCCCGGCTTGCGCGTTCCGCTTCTACTTGCTAAAGTCAATCTTGTCGCTGGCGCCGAGCAACAGGCCAACGGCGATGTCTTGCCAAGAATTTGCATCCGGACACGATCCGGGCTAATCTAGAAGACATGAGCTTCGCGCCTGAGCCTTGGTAGGGCGGTGACGGCCGGTCGAAGCGCAGTCCAAGCGTTTGAATGCGGTAGAACAGGCCAATGGCCGCCGCACAAACCCAAGCCACTGCAAACTATTGATTTCAGGAGCTTAGTGCTCCGCGATCGCCTGCGATCGTCACGTTTTTTTGAGAATCTGCGCTGTAGGGCATCTTCACCCTCGCGATCCGGGACAAGTTCTCGACCGCAGATCGGGTGCAGGGGGAACATCGAGGCTGTAAGGTCGATGATGGTCTTCAGGATGCCCTGAAAAAACTCGAGTATTGACAGAGCTCGCGAACTTCGATAGTCTTGAAAAGTTCGCGCAAAACACTGTCGCGAGGCCGGTGAGCACTATCCCGGAAGCCTCACTCAGTACATACAGCGCATCAAGTTCGAGGACACAAAGCTGTGGGCTTTGCCCCTGCGTTGGTCCTTGATCCAAAACTGCCCGCCCAGTGCGGATGCAGTCCGGATCTTTGACAACATAGTTGAACGTGCCAGTCGTGAGATGACATGAACTTTGGTTGAGTCATTCTCACTAGTATTAACCTCCGCTCCTTTTCGAGCGAGTGGAGGCGCTTGGCCAGTCGGACCTCCGTCCTTGACTGTGTCGAGCAAACCAAGATTAAACGAGAGTTTGATCCTGGCTCAGAATCAACGCTGGCGGCGTGCCTAACACATGCAAGTCGCACGAGAAAGGGTAGCAATACCTGAGTACAGTGGCGCACGGGTGAGTAACACGTGAATAATCTACCTCCGAGTGGGGAATAACCTAGGGAAACCTGGGCTAATACCGCATAACACTTACGAGTCAAAGCAGCAATGCGCTTGGAGAGGAGTTCGCGGCAGATTAGCTAGTTGGTGAGGTAATGGCTCACCAAGGCGATGATCTGTATCCGGCCTGAGAGGGCGCACGGACACACTGGAACTGAAACACGGTCCAGACTCCTACGGGAGGCAGCAGTGGGGAATTTTGCGCAATGGGGGAAACCCTGACGCAGCAACGCCGCGTGGAGGATGAAATCCCTTGGGATGTAAACTCCTTTCGAT
>DASUHZ010000090.1:0-43521 GCA_036273275.1 Bryocella sp. | reverse complement strand
CGTTAGGATTGACGCTGCAGGTGTAGGTTGAGCCTGAGGGAGCGCAGGGATATTTCACGAGAGTGGTGGGGTTCTCGATGAAGTCGCTCGCGCTGAGGCCGGAGAAGACTCCGCTGAGCTGGGCGGGTGTGGGAAGCGTCGCGACGCCACCGGACGAAAGATTTCTGTAGCGCGTGGCCTGCACGCCGAAGGAAAAGAAGCTTTTGTCCTGGCCGTTATAGAGAAATGGGATGCGGATGGGACCGTTGATCGTTCCGCCGAACTGGTTGCGCTTGAGGAAGTCGCGGGTCTTCACTCCGCCGACGTAGTTGAAGTACTCGGCTGCGTTGAAGACGCGATTGCGAACATACTCGAATGCGTCGCCGTGGAAGGCATTGGTTCCACTGCGCGTGACGATGTTCACGACGCCGCCGGCGTTTTGACCGTACTCTGCGTTGTAGTTGCTGGTTTCTACGCTGAACTCCTGGAGCACGTCAGGCATGGGGAAGGGGGCGTTGACGTTGGTGTATTCGTCGACGTTGTTGCCGCCGTCGAGCATGTAGTTGATCTGGTTGGCGCGTGTGCCGTTTACCGTAACAGCGGCGACGACAGGGAAGGTTTTGGTTGAACCCTGGTCGATGTTGAGGCTGGAAGCGGCGACGACGCCCGGCACCAACTGCGTGAGCGTCGCGGCGTTGCGGCCGTTGAGGGGAAGGTCGTTGACGCGGGCCTGGTCGATGACCTGCGACAGCGTGCCTGTGGTGGTGTCCACCTGGGGCGGCGCAGAGCTTACCGTTACGGTCTCTGTGGTGTTTCCGATTTTGAGGGCGATGTTGACGGTGAGAGCCTGGTCGGCCTGCAGGACGGCGTTGTTTTCGACGTAGGTGGCAAAGCCGGCGGCGGATGCTGAGACTGAGTACCGAGCCGGGGCGAGCGAGGGAAAGACGTAGGTGCCGGCACTATCGCTGGTGGCAGCTTTGATCTCGCCGGTGTCGGTGCGAGTGGCTGAAACCTTTGCGTTCGGGACTGCGGCGCCGGTGATGTCCGAGACGGTTCCGCTGATGCGTCCTAAGCCCTGGGCTAGCGCGCCAGCGACAAGGGTCAGTTGGAGGCAAAGGATTCCGACTCTCGAAGGTCGCAAGAAGCTGCAGGTCATGGTGTCTCCCAGAGATAGTGCTTTTGGCGGGTATAAGGCGTAGCGCTCCGACTGGGATCGCGGGGAAAGCCGGAGTCGCGGTAGATGGGTTTTAGACTGGCGCGGCGCTGTCGCGTAGACAGAGACCGTCCCTGACCGTCAGGAACTGTGTTAAGTGCTTCGTTTTGTTCGAGTTGTTAGCTGCTATTCGGCGGAGACGGCCAATAACTTCGGTGGCCCGGGGGTGCCATCGGTGACGGTTGTGCTGAGCACAAGCTGGATATTTCGGTGGCTGTTATTCAGCGGCGCCGCTTTAGAAATTGCGTCCATCATGCTCTGGCTGGTCAGGACCTCGCCAGCGGCCTCGGTGCCATAGGTGTAAAGACCGCCGATGACGACTACGACGTTGCCGGTTTTGGAGTCCCAGATTCTGGAGATGAGGGCATAGTCCTGAAGCGCGGGGCCACCGAGGCCGCCTTGGTCCCGGCTGCGCTCGTCGGTGGGCCAGCTCCAGTCCCTGGCGGAGGGGCGGTGAGCGTCCCGGATATAGATGAGGTGCCGATCGGGATCGAGTGCGAGGGTGTACCGGAGTTGCTGGGTAAGGCGCAGACTCCATTCATTGTTGAAGGCGCCGATTAATATCGCTGGGTTCTGGCGGAGATCGGAGAAGGAGCTCTGGCTTTCGGGGCGGATGATGACTTCTTTTCGTCTCGCCTGGAGGATTCCGACCACCCGGGCGATTGTGACCGTGTCGGCGAAAGGAACCGTGGGAGAGGATGCCTTCTGAACGATGGGGATTGCCGTTCCCTGGTCGCCTTGAGGGGATGATGATTCAGTGGGTGGGCCGTTTGGAACATCACCCACTGCCAACAGGACGGGGCCATTCGCGTCCAGAACGGGTTTCCAGAACAGATATTGCGAGTCCGGTTTATAGATCGAGCGGAAAAGAAAGGCTCCGGCGAGCAGGAGACAGAGAACGGGAATCGACCATAGAGCTGCTGACCTGTGCTTCGAGATCGGCGCAAGAGTGTCCGGCTTCGAGGAAGCAGGTTTCTTGTCTTCGGATGGAATGAGTTCGTCGGCAACAGCAGCGGTGTCGGCGAAGTCGTGGTCCTTCTGATCAGTATTGGTGTGAGGGTAGGTGAAGTGGGGGATGTACGATCCCGGCACCATGACCATCCGAAGTTCGGAACGGTGCTTATCCTCGCCGTAATAGATGGAGAGCCGCTTGCGCAGTTCAATCGCGGCCGTGCGAACGATGTGGTCGGCGTTTGTATCGTAGGACGGATCTCTATGGAAGACTTCTACGCCGATTGTCCTTTCCTTGATGCGGTCGGCTGCGCCGTTGAGCGTTTGCTCGACTACGTATCGCAGAAACTGGACGGAGCGCTTACTCGAACGGAAGACGTGGTCCTGAACCAACAGCTCGAGTTGCTCACGGATTGCCTCGGGAGGGGGTTCAGTCTCGACGCTGTTTGGGAGCTCCGTTGAGAACATGGCGATTCCGGTGGCAGCGATTCTAGCACCGGGGGAGAAAGGCAGGTCTGCCGGCGCGAACCCGGATTGCGAGCTGCGCTTCCGGCGAATGCCAGAGGGACGTTTCGCATAATGGAGTGCAATTGGGATAATCAAGGTACTTTGCGGGTTCTTGTGATTGAAGATGAGGTCCGGCTATCAGAGAACATCGCCGCAGCTCTGCGCGAAAGCGCCGGATATGCAGTCGATATCTCACGAGATGGCCGAGAGGCACTGCTGCTGTGCGAAGCTGCGAGCTACGATCTAGTTCTGCTGGATCTGATGCTGCCGGGCCTTCGCGGGCAGGAAGTCCTGCGCCGGCTTCGGAGCAAAGGCGACAACACTCCGGTTCTAGTGATCACAGCCGTGTCCGAGACTCGAAACACGATTGAACTGCTCAATCTTGGAGCGGATGATTACGTGACGAAGCCTTTCGACCTCGGCGAACTGATCGCGCGTGCACGAGCCCTGGTCAGACGTGGCAAGGGGATTCGGCAGACCACAATCGCGTTTGGACCGATTTCAGTAAATCTCAATGAGCAAACCGTACTTGTGGACGGCAAAAGCGTCGCGGTATCACCGACCGAGTATCGAGTGCTGGAGTATCTTCTCCATCGCCCAAAGACGGTTGTCTCAAAGCAGGAGCTGCTGGAACATCTTTATGATTTCACGTGGGAGCACCACTCAAATGTGATTGAGGCCCACATCTCCAATTTGCGCAAAAAAATTCGCGCGCGAACACATGAGTTTAGTTTGGAGACATTGAGAGGCCGTGGATACAGGCTCGGCAGTTTGGAGATAAATCCGTGAGGAGCCATTCTCTCACCGGGCGTGCGATAGCCGTGGTCCTGATGGCGGAGCTGATCTGCGCGGTGGCCTTTTCGATCATCTCGCTCTGGCATGAGGGGCGAAGCAGAGTTCATGCGTTCGACGTGATGCTGCAGGGCAGATCGGACTCGCTGCTGGGCGCCATACAGGATGCGGAGGATCCGGGCGACAACGTAACGATTGATCCTCGGGAGCTCAGGCTTCCAAGTGATGATATCTATGCGGTCTACAACGCGGGCGGGCGGCTTGTAGGCGCATCCGCGAGTGCCCCGGCTGTTCTGGTGCGGCGACAGGGCGACGGCATTCGGACGATGGATGTGGGACGTCGTCACTATCGCGTGTTGGAGCGCGAGGCCCTTCGAATTATCGATCGTGCGGAGACGCATGGAGTTGGTTTGCGGCGGCCGGTCACAATCATCTATGCCGCTCCGACGGATCACCTTTGGCGCGAGGTGATTGAGGCGGCAGGATTTTATATCGTGCTGAGCTTGGTGCTTATCTGTCTGACGGCCGTCATCCTGATTGTGACGTTGCGGAAGCTGATTTCTCCTATCAAGGAACTCGCGAAAGAAGCGATAGACGTCCAGGGCCATACCAAAGAATTCACGCCGCCGCAATCAGCTCTGAAGGTGAAGGAATTAAGGCCATTGGCGGAAGCTCTTGCGCAGACTATCCGAAAATTGCAACTTGCTTTGCACATGCAACATCGTTTCCTGAGCGATGCTGCTCATGAACTCAAGACGGCAGTTGCTGTTGAACGATCGACGGTTCAACTGCTGGCTCTGCGTTCAAGGACGACGGAAGAGTATTCGGAAGGGCTGGTTCGAATTCTGGAGGACAATGAGCGTTTAGAGCAGTTGGTGGGCCGCATGCTAACGTTGGCGAGATTCGAAGAGCAGGGAACGAGCGTTTCTGAAGGAGCCGATCTCGGCCGCAGCGTGCAGAAGACGGTCGACTCGTTACAGCAGTGGATCGAAGCGCGGGGGATCCACCTGTCCGTTGAGATGGATGAGAACGTTCGAGTGCCACTCGCCGAAGAGGCAGCAGAGATACTCGTTTCCAATCTCCTGATGAACGCAGTCCAACACAGCGCCAGCGGGACTCAAGTGTCGGTATCGGTTCGCGTGGAAGACGAGAGCTGTGCGGTGCTGAAAACAAAAGATGCGGGCGGTGGAATCTCACCGGGGAGCCTGCCCCATGTCTTCGATCGGTTCTATCGGGAGGATCGTTCTCGATCGAGAGCGACGGGAGGTGCGGGTCTGGGATTGGCGATCTGCAAAAGCATCGTCGAAGGTGCCGATGGCTCGATTGGCATTGAGAGCGCGATGGGCCAAGGGACTACCGTGACTGCCAAGTTCCCGTTGGTTAGAGAGAAACCGTATGCTCCTGCGGCGGCAGCGTTGCAAGGTCCGGTGCGTGATGCCTGGTCAGCAGGAAGTACACAACAGGCGTCACCACAAGGCTGAGCAGCATTGAAATCGTGAGTCCGCCGATGACGGCGATGGCCAGCGGCTGGAGCATTTGTGAGCCCGCGCCCAATGCGAGTGCGAGCGGCAGCATGCCACTTACGGCTGCTAATGCGGTCATCAGGATTGGACGAAGTCGCCGTTGTGCTGCCATGACCATTGCTTCGCGCGCGTTCATGCCTTCTGCGCGGAAGCGCTCATCGGCATCAAGAAGAAGGATTCCATTCTTCGCGACAATGCCGATGACCATGATCAGCCCCATAAAGCTCGCTACGTTGAACGTGGTTGCTGTGGCGAGCAGCGCGCCGACTACACCAGCGATCGATAGGACTGAAGACGTGAGGATTGCAGTTGGCGCGGCGAAGTTGCGGAACTCTGTCAAGAGAACGCCGAACACCAGCACGAGCGCGATCAACAGGACTCGCGCGAGCTCTGCGAAGGACTTTTGCTGCTCCTGGTATGTCCCGCCGTACTCCACGCGGACGTTGGCAGGCAAGTGCATCGCCTGAACCGTTTGCTGTACTTTTTTTACGGCGGTTCCTAAATCAGTCCCTTCCAGGTTCGCGGTGACTACGGCGACTCTCTGCAGGTCTTCGCGACGAATCTCATTCTGCGGTGGAAGTTGCGTGATCGTGGTCATGGAGCCGAGCGAAGCGGTGTGTCCGGAGGCGGAGTTGAAGACAGTGTCGCGCATGGTCTCAAGCGACTGACGTGTCTCGTCACCCAGGCGGATGCGTACTCCATACGGTCTGCCATTACTGATGACAGGGGTTGTGACTTCTACGCCGTCGAGAATGGCGGTGGCATCTTCGGCCACCTCTTGCGGCGTGAAGCCCATCCTCGCGGCGAGCTGTGAGTCGACCTCAAAGTTTGTGGCGGGTCCGGTGAGGGTATTATCGATTCCGTTCTCAACGTCTACGACGCCATCTACTTTCTTGATCTCGTCCGCCACGCGAGGAGCGATTTCACTTAGCAGTGCGGCGTTAGGGGTGAAGAGCTTGATCTGGATCGGCTCTGGCGCGTTGGAAAGATCGTTGATGTTGTCCTGCAGAATCTGGTGAAGCTCGATGTCCAAGCCCGGTTCGGACTGCTTGATGTCCTTGCGAATGTCGGCCATGATTTCATCGATTCCGCGGCTGCGATGTTGCTTCAGCTTGACGGTGATGTCGCCGGTGTTCGCTTCAGTGACTGCCGCAAGTCCCATCTGCAGTCCTGTCCTGCGGCTGGTGCTTTCTACCTCGGGAGTTTTGCGAAGGATGGCCTCTACATCGTCCAGCGCTTTGCCGGTTGAGGCGAGAGAACTGCCGGCCGGCATTATGTAATCCAGGATGAACCCTCCCTCATCCATCTCCGGCAGGAGGTCAGAGCCAAGACCTTTATAGGCGAAGAATGTGCCGACCAGCAGCAGCAAACATAGAACACCAAGCCAGATGGGACGGCTTAGCGACCAATCGAGTGCGCTGTGATGCCACTGCATGACGCGGCCCAGAATCCGGCCATGTGCGTGTTCGTCTTTTTCCGGGATGTGCGGGCTGCCGGCAGCATGCGCACTCTGCTGTTCGGCGGACGCACTGCTTCGCAAAAGCGATAGAGCCAGCCCGGGTGTCCATGTGACAGCCAAAAGAAGAGATGTGAGCAAGGAGGCAGCCATGGTGACGGCAAGTGCTCGAAAGAAGCTGCCGGTCACCCCGGTCACGATGATGAGGGGAAGGAAAACGACAACAGGGGTAGTAGTGGAACCTACGAGAGGGCGTGCGATTTCGCGGAGCGCCTTTCGTACCGCTTCGATACGGCCTTCACCAGCTTCCCTGTGAAGCGCAATGTTCTCGACAACGACGATGGCGTCATCGATCACCAGGCCGATTGCGGCGGCCAGACCGCCGAGGGTCATCAAATTGAAGCTTTCACCCATGACCCAGAGGGCCAGTACTGTTACGGCTACAGTGACCGGGATCACGAGCCCCGCAACGAGAGAGGATCGCCAGTCTCGCAGAAAGAGATAGAGGATGACGCAGGCGAGGAGAAGCCCGATCAAAATTGCATCGCGGACACTCTTGATGCTTTCGCGGACAAGCTCTGACTGGTCATAGTAAGGTTCGATTGTCACGCCCGACGGAAGCTTGGTGCGCAACTGTGCTACTTCGGCTGCGACTGCATCCGCGACTGCAACGGTATTGCTCGACGGCTGGCGTGTGACGTTGAGCAGAACTGCGGGTTTGCCGTTGGCGGACACATAGGTGTAAGCGGGAACCGGCGCCTGAATCACCTCGGCAACGTCACTTACGCGGACGGGCGCTCCGGTGTTGGTGCTCTTGACGGTGAGATGCCTCAGGTCGTCAATGTCATGGGCCTGAGAGCCGACGAGCGCCAGGACAAGCTGGTGGTTCTCCTCATATAGGCCGGGGGAATCGATGATGTTTGCTGTGCCGATGGCGTTGGCGAGGTCGAGGATAGTTACGCCGGCAGCCTGCAACTTTGCGATGTTTGGAACTACGTGGAACTCTGGAATCTTGCCGCCCTGTATGGTGACGGTGCTCACGCCGTTCACACGATTGAGCGGGGGCTGCAAGGTGTAAGTGGCGAGCTCCCAGAGCTGAGTTTGAGAGAGCGTGTCGGAGGTGAGGCTGTAGCCGAGAATCGGAAAGGTCGCGAATGTGAGCCGATTGGTTGTGATCTTGGCTGTTGAAGGCAAGGATTGCTGGACGCGGCTGAGAGCTGCGTTCACGAGCTGCAGAGTCTGAAACATGTCGGCAGACCAGTCGAAGAAGAGGCTGACTTCGGCCGACCCTCGGCTGGTTGTGGAGCGAACCGTTTGCAGACCGGGCACGCTGTTGACTGCGTCTTCAATCGGCTTCGTGATGGTGACCTGCATCTGCTCGACCGGCATCACGCCGTTGTCAACGCCGATCACGACTCTGGGAAAGTTGGTCTCCGGGAAGACTGCGATAGGTGTTTTGTAGAACGCATAGACGCCGACCGTCGTGAGGACGAGTGCGGCAAAGAAGATTGTTCGGTGCCAGCGTACGAGCCAGAACGTGCCGCCATCACTCTCCGTGCCGTTCATCTGAGCCTGACTAGGCGGCGGCATTAGTCCTTCGCTCCCTTCCCATCGGAAGCTGAGCCTGAATCGTTTTCGTCCTTGTCGGCTCCGATTTTTACTTTCGATCCTTCATCGAGGCCGTAGCCGCCTTCTGTGATCACGAGATCAGAGGGCGAGACGCCTTCAACAATTTGGACCTTCTCGGGGGTACGCAGGCCAATCTTGACGGAGCGTTTCTTTGCCGTCTGATCTGCACCGACTATGAGCACATTCGTTCCTCCATCGTCGGAGGGAAGAATTGCGGAGGCGGGCAGCTGGACGGCGTTCGGGATCGTGATTCCTTGCACGACTGCGTGGACCGGTGTGCCGACTTTATATCGTCCGTCGGGGTTCGGGAGTTTCAGCCAGACCTCGACTGTGGTCGACCCAGGATCGAGCGCGGGACTGATCAGGGAGACGGTGGCGGACTGCGGGTCGTCGATCCCGGGGACGTATACCTGAGCAGAGCCACCCAATTTAAGCTTCTGAGCCGAAGCCTGTGCAATGTGAAGCTTGGCGAGCAAAGAACTGGTATCCATCACGGTAATTACGGGTGTTCCCGCGGATGCTGTTTCACCCGGGAAGAGAGGGCGATCCGTCACGACGCCGTCAATCGGGCTGCGCAGATTGGCATAGGTAACCTGGGCCTCCGCGTTTATCAGCCGTCCTTGAGCAGAAGTGAGCTGGCCCTTTGCGGCTTCTTCGTCCGTCTTGCGCGTGGTGGCCTGCACGCTTTGCAGATGCTTCACTGCGGCATCGTAAGTGGCCTGTGCCTGCACCTGAGCAGCAATCGCCGTGTCCACCTCGCGTCCTGCTATTGCGCCCTGCTGCAGGAGTTTCTTGCGTTCGTCTGCCGTTCGAGTCGCAACTTCCAGATTCGCCTTCGCTTGGTCCACGTCCAGCCGAGCCTTCTGAACTGCTTCTGGAATTGTGGCTCGCGTAGCAGTCGTATAGGCCGCCTGGGCTGAGGTAAGCCCGCCCTTCGAATCAAGAGCACTCCCTTGCAGATCCCGGTCTTCAAGAGAAACGAGGAGTTGCCCCTTTTTCACGTGTGCTCCGCGTTGTACATACTCTGCCCGGATTGGAGCGCTTATCCGTGGTGCGATGGCGGCCTGCGAGAGGGGAGCGAGAATTGCATCTGCCGTAATCTGCTCTGATATCGGTCCAACAGACGGGTGCTCGGCCTGGACGGAAACGGCTTCGCCGGAATCTTCGTCAGTTGAGGCTTTTTTGCAACCGGCGAGGATTCCGGGCAGTACCGCCAAAGCAATCGCGGCCACTCTCCATCGGATTGACGTGCAATTTATGCGTGGCATCCGTGCTAAAGCCTTCCTGTCAGGGTTTCAAGCTGCGCTAAAGCGGTCTCGTAGCGAACCAATCCGTCGGCCTGCGCATTCTCTTCCGATATGAGCGTGTTCTGAGCATCAACAACGTCCAATACTGTTCCCTCGCCATTTACATAACGGAGATCTGTGAGCCGGAGGCTCTCTCGTGCGTCGGCAACGCTGGTATCCAGAGAAGCCAATTGACGGCGAGCGACGTCTGCTTCGTCATAGAACTCGGCGAGGTTCGCGACGAGTTTTCGTTGAGCGTTGGTCAGCGTTGCCTTCGCTGCTTCGGATCTCAGCCTTGCTTCCTTGACCTTGCGTTCTGTTGTGAACCAATCCCATATCGGAATATCGACAGTAGCCGCGGCGGAATAGCCTAGATTGCGCGCTCCGTCGGGACCGCGCTTGGCGAATTCAGGAGCATCAATGCCGTACGTATAGTTCAGCGTTAGATCCGGCAGAAGCGCGGCTCGCGCGTTAAGGGTCTGGGCCTCGCTGACTTGCAGCCCAGCAAGAGCGCTTCGAATCTCTGGATTATTCGCCTTCGCTGCAGCTTCAATACTGGGGCGATCCGGAAGCATTGCAGGCGTGCCCACCGGTTCGAGTGAATAGGCTGTCGACGGATCAGGGAACAGAAGAACGCCCAATTCCAATCGAGCTTTTGCTGCGGACAGCTTTGCATCGTCGAGTTCGCGCTGGCGCTGTTCGGTGCTGAGTCGCGCCTTGATGACATCCGCATGTGCCGCTTCGCGCGCGTTCTCACGCTTTGTGGTGATATCGAGGAAGCTGTTTGCTTCGTCGAGCGCCTCCTGCGCGATGATGACCTTCTGGCTGGCTGCCCCGCTGCCGTAATAAAGACCGACTACTGTTTGCACAAGTCCCCGACGGGCGACCTCGAGCTCGGCTTTAGCTCGCGCGGCATTCGCGTCCGCCAACCTTACGGCTCCGATCTGGGCAAGCCCTATGGTTTCGTTGACAGACCCCTGGCTGTAGTACTCATGAATCGCATTATTCGCGATGAACACGGGAAGGGACTGGTTCAGTCCGCCCTGCG
Source organism: Bryocella sp. (assembly GCA_036273275.1). GTDB lineage: Bacteria > Acidobacteriota > Terriglobia > Terriglobales > Acidobacteriaceae > Granulicella. The sequence continues at coordinate 33,137 of DASUHZ010000090.1, read as the reverse complement.
TCGTCGCGGCCTGTGTGCGGTTCGATTCAGTGAAAAGATATTGGTTGTGATAGGTAGCAGATGGAAGGAGAGCTGCACGAGCATCCTTCCGCTCCAGCGCGGTCGCACGCCCTTCAGCGGCTGCGGCCGCGAATGTGGGCTCGTTCGCTTCGGCTCTGCGGATCGCTTCGTCCAGACTGATGGAGCCACCCGGTTTGCCGGGCGTCACCTGGGCGGACATGGTTCCAATGCTGCCGCAAATGAGCACACACCAGCAGATGCGGCAAAGAGGTCGCATGGGAGTTGAGTCTAAAGCGAATTTGCTTAAGAAACGCTGAATGCCGGGGGGCAAAGATATCCTCTAGTTCATGGATGAACACGTTTGCTCTTTGAGATGTATTGCTTCTACCGTGAGATGTGCCTGGCTTAAGGCAGGCTTAATCTTGGGCGGTTAGCTTGGAGAAACCATCTGATCGAAGAGTCGATCTGGTGCGTACAGACCAAAAGAGGAGGAGGAACCGTGCGAAAGTCTCAATCTTTGCTGATGCACAGTTGCATGTTCCTGGTATTCGCCGTGCCGACGGTGTCGGCTCAGTCGTGGCAGGTACTCAGGACATTTCACGTTGGTGGAGAGGGAGGCTGGGACTACGTTAACGTGGATGCTCCGAATCACCGGCTGTTTGTGACTCGCACGACACACACGTTGGCGATTGATGTGGACACGGGCAAGGTCCTGGGTGACGTGCCCGGGCAGAAGGTTTCGCATGGTGTTGCGCTGGTCCCGAAGCTTGGCCGCGGATTCATTACGGACGGCGGCGGCAGCGGCGCGATTGTGGTGTTCGACCTGAAAACCTATGCCGTTCTCGGGGAGATTCCCGCAATGCCTGACGCGGATGGAATCATTTATGACGCGGCGTCCGATCTGGTGCTCGCGGTATCTGGTGATGGAGGCGCATTGATGACGTTCCGGCCTGATATCGATCCGAAGAACGGCAAGCTGGATACTCCGATTGAACTCGGCGGGAAGCCGGAATTTCTTGCCGCCGACGGCATGGGTAAGGTGTACGTCAATCTGGAAGACAAGGGTCTGGTTGCCGTCGTGGATCTGAAATCGCGGAAGGTTCTGGCGCGTTGGCCTGTGGCGCCTGGATCTCACCCGGTGGGAATGTCGATCGACACCAAGACGCATCGCTTGTTCGTCGGTTGCAGGAACCCGCAGAAGCTGATTGTGATGAACACAACGAACGGAGCGGTGGAGGCGGATCTTCCGATTGGAGCCGGAGTCGACGCGACCGGGTTCCACAAGGGAGAAGCGTTTGCAAGCTGCCGCGATGGATCTCTCATCGTGGCCGCTGAGAAGAGTGGCAAGTGGGATGTGGAGCAGGTGGTGAAAACGCCGCAAGGAGCGCGGACGATGGGGGTTGATACGGAAAATGATCGTATTTATCTTCCGACAGCTGAATTGGAGCCTGCAACGACAGGACGCGCGCACGCGAAGCCTGGAACATTCATGATTGTGGAAGTAGGTCGCAAGTAGGAAGTAGCGAGGCAATGAGAGATCGTCATTGCCTCGCCCTTGTGTCGTCTGCCGCGGAAGAGCTGGTTCACCGCGCTGCGAGTTGTGGCTCGGAGGCGATTGTCATTGACCTGCTCTGCCCTTGCCACTTCACCTGAAGCACAGTAATGTCATCGGCTTGTCCGAATTTCTTCGCTGCGACTGCGATGTCCTCTGCCGTGGCCCGTTGTTTCATCATCTCGAGCACGCGATCAAAGCCGAAGAGGCGTCCGTGGGAGTCTTGAGCTTCTGGTACGCCATCGGAGATCAGTGTGAGCTCGTCGGCAGGCTGCAACTGCAAGGATTGCGAGGGGAAGCCGATTCCCGCGATCATGCCCAAGGGGAGCGCACCCTCCATATGAATTTCATTTCCATTCAAGTAGGGCGGCGGGTGCCCGGCGTGCGCCAGAGTCACGGCTCCCTCCGGGGATATGCGCAGGATCTCGCAGGTTGCGCTGGCATGCTCGCGTTCGGCAAGCTGCTCGTTGAGCATGGAAAGAATTTGCGAGGGATCGGTGCTTTGCTGCGCCGCCATGCGGATTGCGCCGACGATCAAGGAGACCAGCATTCCGGCCTGGAGTCCTTTGCCGGTCACATCACCGACAACGATGAGCGCCGAACCTTGATCGTCCAGCGGGAGTATCTGGAAGAAGTCTCCTCCGACCTCACGCGCGGGGTGGTACTCACTTCGAATGCGCATGCCCTTAATTTCCGGCAACTGATCCGGAATCAGAACGTGCTGGATGCTGCGTGCCTGCTCAATCTCAAGTTTCCACTGCTCCTGCAACCGCTGGGAACGCACGAAACGCCTGAGTAGCATGACAGTGATAATCAGCAGGGACAAAATCGTCGAGATGGTTCCGAGCGAAACCAGGAACCCGAAGATTCTCGTCCTCATGCCGATATGAATCAGGAAAAGCTCATGCTGGAAGTTCGCCGCGAAAGCGAGCATTATGGCTGCCGCGGCCATACCGCCCTCGGCTCTGCGGCGCTTAAATCCGAGGAACGCCACAACGCCAAGCAAAACGCCTAATCCTAGTTTCAGGACCATCAGTGTAGGAAGCAGGATACTGACGGCCTGGACGGGGACCGTTTGTCCGTACAGTGGGGGCCGAAGCATCGCTGTGCCGAGCGACAGCAGAGCGACGAGTGGCCATGAAATCAGATGTATGCGATGCAGTTTAGGCAATCGGAACCAATAGGCCCAGAAAATTACCCAAAGGCCGATGCGAATCGGAGTGGCCAGGACGTCTGCCAGGATTACGCCTTCGGTTTGACCCATCGGGGTCGTGAAGTTCGCCAACAGGACGATGGAATTTCCCAACAGAGTCACAAGGCAAACGAGCGCCAGCCAGAAATAGGCCTCCTCGTGCGGGTCAAGCCAATAAAGTGCGGCGGCCATCATTAGAGCCATGACGAGAATCAGGGATTCCAGGAAGCCGCTTCCAACCACATGCGCGATGTCATCGAAGTCCAGCCGGATCTGGCCGGCGATGTCTTTTGCATAGCCGAGGGTCGGCGGTCCATGCATGCCACCTGCATCGGGACTATTGAATGGAGTGGCGCTGTCCATCCACATGCGGATTGCAATCGTCATCTTTCCGGCTGTAAGGTCTTCCGGTAAGGGAAAAGCTCGAGGTAATGCGCCGTAGGCTGTTACTGAACCTCGATTAAATTTGCCGAACTGGCCGATCTGAACGCCATTCAGAAAGACTTGATACGCGTCGTCGACGCTGCGGGGCATTTTCAGGGACAGCGGTTTTCCGGAGCCGCTTACATCGACCGTTAATCTGTACCATGCATAACCTGAGTAACCGGGATATCCACGCGAAGTCCAGCCGGCGAGCGGACCGTGGGCCGGTGGGGTCATGTCCATCTCCGCCCAAGAGGAATCCTTGAACCCTGGCTGCGCCCAGGCGGGATCATCGCCGGTGTGAAACTTCCACGGACCTGTCAGCGGAACAACGGAATTACCGAGATGAACTTCTTCAACGGAAGCGGGGACGCTGGCGGCAGGTGTTGGAAGAGAGCGCGTTCGAGTCTGCGGAGCGTTCATCACGGGCAGCATGGTTGCGATCAGCAGCGTGACACCGAGCATAGCGTTTCTCCAAGGGATACAGGTGCGGAAACACACCGGGGTTCTGGAGAGGGCTTGAGGCAGATTTGCCTGACGACCGATGCTACACGTCGAAAGCGCCCGGTGGGAAATAGAAAAGCTGCATCCGAAGATGCAGCTTTAAAAGCCCCGAAGATATGGCGGGGGAGTTAGATGCTCAACATTCTACGGCGACGACGCAGGATGTATCCGAGAGCACCCGTTCCGCTCAGAGCCATCCAAAGGGAGCTGGGCTCTGGCGTGGAAGCCGGAACTGGGCCGTTCGTATTTACCGTGGCATCGATCAAACCTTGGGGGCAATTACCGCTCGAGTCGCAATCTATGACCAGCACGAAATTCGTGCCTGACGTAATGTTTCCTCCGGTGAGGTCCAGAGTATAGACCCCACCTGAGAAGCCGCAGCTCTCACCCGTAAAAAGAGACTTGGGACTGGACACGTCGCAATCTGCAGGTTGTCCTGCCGTCGCGGGGCCGTCGATGATGACCATCTCCAACGACGTTATGGTTATCGGCGGGTTAATGGAATTGTTCTCCGCATAAAAACACTGAGTTTGCGGTGTCGTCGCCGGCTGCCCGGCTGGTACATCAACCGCATTACAGTCGCCAAACTGAGCTGCGAAGGGCGTACCTGGTTCCACCGGAAAGGGCGCATTGCCGGGATCCAGCACCTGGAAGGTAAAGGCTCGGGCGGCTCCGCTAACTCCTAACATCAGAACTCCCATCATGGCATAACGAAAAATTTTCATCTTCACTGTCTCCTGGTCGGTGATCTTGGCCCACTTGTAAACGGCATGTGCGAAAAAGCCTCGCACAGTGTCGTTGCAATGAGCTGGAAGAATCTTCTCGAGGGGTTGGCTCGCAAATTAGAGCCAGAGGCAATTCACCCAGTAGTCGTTGTGTGCCGATATTGATAGCACAAAGACCCCGGCTCTAAACAGAAATTTCGTCGTTGCTCCGTTTTTTTTGCGAGCAGTCGAGTCAAAACCCGAAGCTATAGAAACTGCAGAGTAGAAACCCAATTCCATGCAGTGTGCAATACGTTGCACATGGAGCGGGGAGAAATGCTCCGCGCTTTCAGGCGAAATAAAAGCCGCCTTTCAAGGCGGCTTCCTGCTTTGATTTTCGAATTACCTTGCGAACGCTGCGATCGCGTCTGTCTCGTTTTCCTTTACGTCAAAAATCGTCAGCAGTTTGGTGATGACCAGGAGGTCTTTGACCTTCTTCGAAAGGTTCATCAACTTAAGGTCGCCGCCGGCATTCTTCACCGAGGTGTACGCTCCCACGAGTTCGCCGAGACCGGCGCTGTCGATGTAATTTACATCGCCGACGTTGAGCAGAATCTTTTTTGAGCCTGCTGCCAGAGCGTCGCGTACGGCATCGCGCAGGCCGATGCTGCCTTCACCCAACGTAATCTTCCCGCTCAGGTCGAGCACGGTAACCCCACCGACGTGCCGAATCTTGATATTCATGCTCATGAAACGCTCTCCTCAATCTCGATTTCTGTGTTTGACCAGCGTGATCTCTGTGCCAGGACTCAGTTGCCGGAAGTTTACCTCATCCATGATTGCGCGCATCAGGAAAATGCCTCTTCCCGATGGCCGGAGCAGGCCCTCCGGTGAAAGCGGATCGGGAACATCGGAGGGATCGAAACCACCGCCCTGATCAGCGATCTGGATCGACAGGGCATCGGCGGTTAAGGTAAATCGTGCTTTGACGTGTTTGCCGGGGTCTTTTTTGTTTCCATGGAGCACGGCATTAACCGCAGCTTCTCGGCACACCATCGCAAGCTGACTGGCGGTGTCCTCGTCGAACCCAGCTTTTTCCGCGTACTCGGCGGCCTTAGCCTCTACTGTCTCCACGGTCGACAGCGTGGAAGGCAGGACGAGTGCCTCATCTAGCTCCGGTTCGGTCAAGGCCTACATCCTTACTGCCGCTCACGAGGGTTGAGGCCCCTGCGCTGCAACGACGTTGCTGAACAGACTCAAGAATTGTGCAAAAGTCTACCTTGAATCTTAGGTCGCCGCTAGACGCAACAGTGTGATGGCGGGGTCAAGCCCCTGCTTCAGCTGCTTCCGTTGTGGGATAGAGCGGCAGCAGATTGTCCAATTTCGTCATCTCAAAGAGCGTCATGATGCGCGGAGCGGCGCCGGCAATAGCGATTTTTCGGCCGCTTTTTTGTGCCGAGACGAACGAGTGGACCAACAGCCCGAGCGCCGCGGAATCCATATATGGAACCTGGCCGATATCAAAGATCAGATATCGGGCGCTGACTTGCTGGAGCGCACGTTGCAACTGGAACATATTTCCGAGCGTAAATGGACCGGATAGCGATAAAACTTCGACGCCATCCCGGCTGCCCGGCCTCTGGACAAAACTCATTGGCTGGTCTGGCATATGCCGGAGAGTGTAATGAAATCAAGCATCCGCGGCCATGACTATTTTGTAAAAACGCGATTGGCGGCCGGCCGGAGGTCACATTGTGGAGAGCGCGGCGGCCTGATCAGCCGAAATACTAGCGTATTTCGCCACACCGACCATCGTGAACACCTTCTTGAAATGAGGCGTCAGACCGAAGATGCCAATCGTCCGATGGCCGGCAGTTCGTTCTTCCAGCAACATCTGAATGATGATCGCAATTCCGGACGAATTGATGTAATCAACCCCGCTGAAATCGAGCAGCACTTTTTTGACTGCGCCCGCTCCATGGTAGGCCTGCAGGATCGCTTCTTTTGAGGTGGAGGCGATATCTCCGGTGAAGGAAAGGATCGCAACATCGTCACCAGAAGCGGCGGTAGCGTCACGCCGTGTAATTTTAGTAGCGGTCTGCATCAGTTGTTCTCCTTATCAAGTCGGATCACCAGGCGAACAAAGCTCTTTCCCGGGGGGCCTTTGTGCCACTCCGCCTCATCGACCAGGGATTGGATCAGGAACATCCCCATTCCGCGGGGCTCTTCTTCGCCGGCCATTTTCCGGTCGATATCAGGCATTGACGGGGCGGACCGAAGGCCGTCGCCATCGTCTATGACCTTGATCTCGAGCTCGTCATTATTGCTGGACAGCACCACTGCGAAATCCAAACGGTCATCGAACCTATTCCCGTGTTCGATCGCATTGATGCAGGCCTCGGCGACTGCCGTCTTGAGATCTTCGATGCGATCGTCCGAAAAGCCCATCATTGCAGCCATTCCAGACGCAGTGCTCATCGCGATCTTCTCGAAGCCGAGCTCTGAGGGTAGGCGGACCTCAACGGAACTTCCGTTCTTCATGCGAGAGTGTTCTCCTGTCCGTGACGAAGATGGCAGATCGCGATTGCCGTCATATCATCCGTTTGGGGCGCGCTTGCGGAGTAGGAACTCAGCGTCTCCCACAGCGTTCTAAGGTTCGCGGCTGCGTCGTTTTGAGGCGCGTCGCGGAAGGCGTCACTCAAGCGATCGCAGCCAAACTCGTCGTCGCCGCAGAAGACCTCCGTGAGGCCGTCGGTATAAAGCAAAAGGCGGCCTCCCGGGGGGAAGGGGAACGTTTCAGATGAGTAGCTCATCCCGGGAATCATACCGAGAGGAGTTCCAGAGGCATTAATCCTGCCCATTGTATGGTCTGGAAGGGCAACTAACGCTGGATTGTGGCCTGCGTTGACCACCTCAATTTGATTCAAGTCTGGACGGAGTCGCAGAAAGATTGCAGTGACATAGCGGCGGCGGGCCTCGACTCCCTCCTCCCAGTGTTGCTGTCCAAGACGGTCCGCAAGTTCTGCCAGCGACAACGGCTGGCTTGCGAGCGAGCGAAAAGCTGAGCGGAACCCTGTCGCAATGATGGCGGACGCCAGACCTTTGCCCGCAACATCGGCGACTACGAACAGGTGTGTGCCGTCGGGAAGAACGACGGTGTCCATGTAGTCACCGCCGACCTCGTAGCACGCGCTTGACCGGCCCTCGATGGAGAAGCCTGGAATCGTCGGCATGGATTTGGGGAGCAGCGACCGCTGAATGTTCCGGGCTGCATCAAGGTCCTGTTGTACTCGCGCCCATTGCAGGTCCCGCTCGTGGTACATCGCATTTTCCAGGGCCACAGCGGCTTGCAGGACCAATCCCTCGATGAAGTCTAGTTCGTAGATGGACAGTTGTTCGCCACCGCTTGGCGTAACCAGCAATTCCGCCAATCCGGTGTTGTCGCGCGCGACGAGCTGAAAACGCGCATTGACAGCCGAATCGCGATCCGGCGATCCATACCTGGCTAACAATTCGTTAGTCTGGGGCGAACGGAACTCCGCGCCTTGAATCTCCAGCTCGCGCACGAGAACCTTCGCGGTTCGAGCCAAGACATCGTGTACAGAGACGATCGAGTGAACCTGCCGAGAGGCTTCGAGCAAAGCCTGCAGACGAACGATCTGCTCTTCTAATGAGAGCAGCTTGTCCGCTCGGGTTGAGGTCGCGGCGTCCATCGTTGCCAGGGACGGGAGAGAAGTTGGCCCCCAGTGTACATGAGCGGTGGCGGCATTCGTCAGAAACTGATGGCGCCGCTGAATCACGGTTGCCAGGAGGCCGATACGGCCACGGTATCGCATTTGAAGCGCTTCAGGGCGGGGTGTCTTGAGGTGCAGTTCACCTGCCGGCAGCGGGTTCCAAATCCGCATCCAAGGGGATTGTGGGTGTGCGCCGTCCATTCGAGCCAACATTGAAGGAGAGAAAAAGAAGCAGATGAGCCAAGAACATCCACGTCCGCTCCGGCAGCGAAAGTCTTGGGAATCGTTGGATGGCCCATGGGACTTCTTTATTGATGGAAAGGCAAGTTACTCGCTTCCGCAGGACGTGCCATGGGATCGCACCATAACGGTCCCATTCAGTCCGGAGACTGAGCGGAGTGGTGTCGCGGAGACGGGGTTCTACAGCGCGGTCTGGTACCGCCGGACATTTCAGACACCGCAAATCGGGAGAAACGAACATCTCTTGTTGCACTTCGAGGCCGTTGACTACCGTGCCACAGTTTGGGTGAATGGCGCGAAGGTTTGCGAGCATGAAGGCGGATACACACCGTTCGTTGCCGATATCAGCAACGCGGTGGACCCCGAAAGCGAATCTCAGGAGATCGTCGTGCGGGCTGAAGACGATCCCGCCGACCTGGCAAAGCCAAGGGGCAAACAAGATTGGAAGCTGGAGCCGCACTCGATCTGGTATCCAAGAACGACGGGCATATGGCAGACGGTTTGGCTGGAAGTTGTTCCGCAGATTCGGATCGATTCGCTCCAATGGGGCTCAAGTCTCGAGCGTTGGGACATCGCGCTGGGCGCTTCGATCCGCTGCCGTCCGGAGAACAAGCTGTATCTGTTCGTGAGGCTTACATGTGCGGACCAACTCCTCGCCGAAGACACGTACCAGGTAGTCGCGGGGGAAGTTCATCGGCGAATCGCGCTTTCCGATCCTGGTATCGATGACTTTCGGAATTCGATCTTGTGGAGCCCGTTGTCGCCGACGCTCATCGATGCCGAAGTGGAGCTGCGCAACGAAGCCGGTAACGTCATTGATGCACTGAAGAGCTATACCGCTTTGAGATCGGTAGGCGTGCAGGGCGACAAGTTCATTCTGAATGGGAGGCCACTGATTCTGCGTCTTGTCCTAGATCAGGGCTATTGGCCGGAGACAGGGCTCACAGCACCAAATGACGACGCGTTGAAGCAGGATGTGATTCTTGCAAAGAGGATGGGATTCAACGGAGTTCGCAAACACCAGAAGATCGAATCTGCGCGATATCTGTATTGGGCGGACCGACTGGGCCTGCTTGTCTGGGAAGAAATGCCCAGCGCATATCGCTACACAACGAAATCAATCGAGCGGCTGACGCACGAGTGGCCGGACGTAGTCCGGAGAGACTGTAGCCATCCCTGCATCATTGCGTGGGTTCCGTTCAATGAATCGTGGGGCGTCCCTGACCTCCCGGACAGTCCGGCTCAGCGTCATTACGTGCAAGCCTTGTACCATCTGACGAAATCGCTCGATCCCACGAGGCCGGTGATTGGTAACGACGGATGGGAAAGCATCGCCACCGACATTATCGGAATTCACGATTACGACGATCACCCCGAACGCATCGGCAAGCGGTATGGCATTGACGATATCGAGGCGCAGCTCTTCAAGAGAGAGCGGCCTGGGGGGCGCATGCTCTTCGTCGGAGGTGAGGCGGCATGGAAGCACCCGATTGTGCTAACGGAATTCGGCGGAATCGCGTTTGGCAAGGATGATAAAGAGATCTGGGGGTATTCACGGACCGAAACAGCAAATGAATTGCTTGAGCGCTACTCCAGGCTGATGGATACAGTAAGAAATCTTCCGGCTCTTGCAGGCTTCTGTTACACCCAGTTCACAGATACATACCAGGAAGCGAACGGTTTGCTTTATGCTGATCGCACGCCGAAGGCGCCGTTTCAGGAGATTGCCCTGGCCACGACAGGTTCGCGGCCGGATCATGACAGTTACACAGAGACGTTATGGCGCGAGCACATTATGCAGGGCTGAATGGATCAGGCGGCGACCGCTTCGTCTTCGGGGATGCATGGGAAGCAGATTCGGCTGTCATCCTCCCACCAACCGCAACAATCAAGCGCAGCATGGCTTGGATCATCACCCGCCGCGATCTGGCGAACGATTTTCGCGAGCTCTGTCTCGACCGGCTCACCAGAGCTGACATCAAACACACCTGGTTCGTAATGCCCATTCGCACTGGTTACGAGTTGATTCCAGTAAAACGATCCCAGGAGCGCCCATACCGTAACCGCAAGGCAGTTCACCCCATCTTGCCGGGCTTCCAGGGCACTTCGCCACGCAGCTGCTACCCACCGGATCTGTTCCTCGATTTCGCATCCGAGATGCACCTCTGTAACCGCGATGGGAATTCGATAACGATCCCATGCGCCACGGAGGACCGACGAGAATCCTGCAATACCGCTCTCCCGAATTCGCACCGCTTCAACGTCTACGAAGGGACCTTCACTCGACCTTAGGTGCGAAGGGTAGAGCTCCATCCTGTGGTCGAGATAGCGATCGCTTGTAACGTAGTAATTTGCGCCCAAGACGGTTGGCGGACACGGGTGCTCCATGAACCAGAAGATCTCTTTTTCTGATATATCTTCGCGGCGCATGTACCAAAACATCGGATGGTGCCGATCCACGCGGCCGCAGAGCAGGTCGAAGGGAAGCCACTGTCTGAGATTGAGTAGCTCCCACGTGGACTGCAACTCGGCGGTTCCAGTCACGCTGCCCAGATCGTCTGTTTGAATGAGCTGGGAGTCCGGCCTGACACGCCGTATCGCTTCCATGCTCAACACCGTGGCCTTCAGTTGATTTAGCAATACAAGCAGGTAACTTCGCCGGGAGCGGTGGTGCGGATACCAGACTCCATACATTCCGCTAAACCGAGCGGTCGTGTTTGGCTCGTTCACAGGTGTGTATGCGTCGATCCACGGATACTTCTCGGCAAGGGCTTTAGCGTAAGAGGCGAGCTTATCTGGGAAACCCGGGTCAAGCAGACTCGTATGTCGCGGGCCGCTGCCATGGTGCACCAAACCCACGATTGGCCGGATTCCAGCATGTCGGATCGCGTCCATACGGACGTCATGCCGTTTCCCATAGCCGAGTTCTTCGTACCTGTCCCAGAGAAGACCAACCCGAAGGGTTCTTATTCCAAGCTCCGCGAACCGTTCAAAGTCATCAGTTCGGTCTGAGTGGCCTGACAGTTCCATCTGATCAAAATAGCGATCGCCGGCGCGATTGCAAGTGCACTCAACGCCGCCCCACACCTCAGGCGGCGTCTCCGTTTTACTCGAAGAGCAGATCGATTGCATGCAATTACCGTTGAGTCCTGTCAGGCTGCCTCGCCGTCGGTTTCCTCCATGCTGGCAGGCTTATCGATCTCGAAAATACTCGGCTGTAAGGCAATGGTGACCTTGCGTGGGGGAATCATTCGCATTGCGCTCATTTTTTCAAAGGTCGCGAGCGCCTGGGCAACAACCTGATCCATGTTGTAGTACTTGTAAGTGCCGAGCCGGCCGACGAAATGAACGTCAGGCAGAGCATCGGCCATTGCCTTGTATTTCTTGTATAACTCTGCATTTTTCGGCTGCGGGATTGGGTAATACGGATCTCCTTCGGACCGTGGATATTCGAACACCACGCTCGTCTTCGAATGCTCCTGGCCCGTGAGGTATTTGAACTCTGTAATGCGCGTATAAGGATGCTCGTTGGGAAAGTTCACGACCGGCGCCGGTTGATATTGAGCACGATCCAGAGTCTGGTGTTCAAACCGCAAGGAGCGATACGGAAGCTGCCCATAGCAGTAGTCGAAGTACTCATCCACCGGCCCGGTGAAGATGAGTTCCCGGAATCGGACCTCGTCCTTTATCTCGGTGTAATTCGTGTTCAACATGATCCGAATGTTCGGATGGTCCAGCAATTTCTCGAACATGCGTGTGTAGCCGTGTAGCGGCATCGCCTGGAACTGATCGGTGAAGTAACGGTCGTCGCGCGTCGTGCGAACCGGTACGCGCGATGTCACACTGGCGTCGAGTTCCGAAGGGTCAAGTCCCCATTGTTTGCGCGTGTAGTTCCGGAAGAATTTTTCATAGAGATCTTTGCCGACTCGACTAAGGACCACGTCTTCAGAGGTTTTTATTTCGGCGCACGGCTTTGCTAAAGAACCAAGGTAGCTTTCGACTTCGTGACACGTGAGATGTAAGCCGTATAGCTGATTGAGAGTATCGGCGTTGATCGGCATCGGCACGAGTTGCCCATCAACGCTGGCGAGTACGCGATGTTCGTAGGGCCGCCACGCTGTAAATCGCGACAGATAGTCAAACACTTTCTCAGAGTTTGTGTGGAAGATGTGCGGTCCATATTTATGCACCAGAATTCCGGCGTCGTCATGGTAGTCGTAGGCGTTCCCGGCGATGTGGCTCCGCTTGTCGATAATCAGTATCTTTGCATCCAATTGGCTCGCCAGCCGCTCCGCAAGAACGCTGCCGGCGAAGCCAGCCCCCACAATCATGTAATCAAACATTGGTCCCGCTCCTCTCCTCCGCTGTGCAGGTTGCGGAACTTGCGGCACTCCGCGGGATCAACCGCTGAATCTCCTTCCACATTCCTTGAAACGTTTTGTCCCACGATGTCTTCGCGAGGAAGTTGTCGACGCGCTCAATCCATGTGGAGTCCGCATCATGGAGGCATTGTTCAATTGCTGTAGCGAACTCCAGCGGATTCCCTCCGATCCGGACCAGCCCAAGTTCTCCATAGGGGTTCACAACGTCATGGATCGGTGTCGAGACGACTGGCTTGCCGGCGGCCAGATATTCAGGCGTCTTCGTGGGGCTGATAAATCTCGTCGCTGCATTTCGCGCGAACGGCAGGATCGCTACGTCCCAGTTGGAGAGATATCGCGGCAACTCAGCGTAGCTCTTCTGTCCGAGATAGTGAATGTTGTGGGCGCGCGGCAATTCATCAGGGCCAATCTTGACGACCGGTCCAATCAGAACAAATTGCCATTCGGGATGGTTTGCAGCGACTTGACTCAACAGGTCACGGTCGAGCCGCTCATCCAGGACACCAAAAAAGCCAATGCGGGGATGGGTGATCGCAACCTGGTCGTCAGGGTCGGCCTGGTGTTCACGGGCTGCCGCGAAATGGTTCCGATCGATACTACTCGGGAACAAGTGAACGTTGCTGTGTTGACCCTTCTTCGCACCGTAGAGACTAGCACCGCCCGCAAACACCGCGTCTGCTCGCTCAAACAATCGCTGTTCCTGTTCGATCAGCCCCGCCGGCGCAGCGAAAAATGCGGACAGCTCATCCATGCAATCGTAGATCGTCACTTCCGGGAGCAAGTCATCCGAGAAGCTAAGTGCCATGGGCGTGTAGTACCACGCGATGAAAGAGTCGATCGCGTTGTCTGCGATATAACTGTCCAGCAGGTCTCGCTGATGCGAAACGACCTCGTTTTCACGGACCCCCTCCGGTAACACCGGAGTCAGCACGCGAATCCCTTCAGGGCTCACGAATTCCCTGAGCGTTGCCAGTTGTGTCGGTTCAAAGACTGGATCTTCCCATAAGTGTACATGCACGTGCGACCTACATCTCGTCATGAGATGTTGTGGGCGCTGATAAACGAAATTCCAGCGCAGGTGGCAGAAACAGATTAGATGTTGCGGCCCAATTCCCATATGTTGGCGACGTTCCTACCTGTTTGATGCAAATTGGCAGCCGTCCGCTAAGCCTTGTTATGGCGAAACAAATGCGGTGCCATGCTGCTGTGTCATCTAGGTGACCAACATTGCTATTGCACTTGTGGGCTGCTTCTATTGAGGCGTTTCAGCCGACAATGTGACTCTGCCAGCGACGCCGGAGTCCGGCACCGGGACCGGAGGCCCAAAGCGGGGAGGTATCGGACCGCGAAGGACGCGTTGATCGGGCGGCAGCGCACGGTCACCCATGATGCGGTTCGTCCATTCATTCGTGACGGCAATGTCAAGCTTATTTACGCCGGGCCGTAGCAGTGTCGTGATCTCGACGTTGTATGGAGGTGCCCACACGAGTCCGGCTTTCTGGCCGTTTACGCTGACTTGAGCGATATCGCGCACGTCATCCATGTGGAGAAAGACATGCTTTGCACGAATCATTGCAGACGGGGCGTTAAACGTCGTGGCGTAGGTCGCGGTACCTGAGAAGAACTTCACGTTGGGGTCAGTCGATTGCGTCCAGAATGCGGGGTGGTCGAGTTGAACACGAGGGGGAGCGCCGAGGTGTGGGGGGAAGGTTAGGGTCCACGAATGATTTGTGAAGTCGATGGAGTGCGTCGGAATCGACGACCGCGCCATGAGTTCTGGGCCGTGATTACCAAGAAGGATGAAGACGGATTCGCGTGCAGCGAGATCGAGCTGGACTGTGGTGAAGCCCGAGTCGACTTGATAAATTGCAGGTTGAAGGCCTGGCTGGCGATTTCCGGTGACGGTTTGGAGAAAAGCTCCGGCGCTTGCCGTTGCGGCGGTCGCAGAGCCGTCCATGGGTCGCAGGATTTCTACATTGCTGCCTGTCGCTCGAACGCGGATTGTCATGCGACGCGGAAGGTCTGACTGGTTCACTACGAAGTAAGCTTCGCCGTCAGCAAGATGACGATGGATCCAGACGGGCGCCTGGTCCGAGGGGACAGTTGAGATGAGGTCAGGAGATATCTGCAATCGCGCGAGCAGGTCAGGCAGCCTGAGGCCGCAGAAGACCGCGCCTTTACCAAAGTGATGCTCGTTGTCGGTGATGCAGTCAGTGTCACCCCAGAGATCTGTGGCAAGTGTCCGGACCTCATCGTCGGCGGCCGGATAGTTCGCGAGGCTGGGCGATGACGTGGGACGAGGTCCCAGGATTGTGGCCCCGGCGGCGATGAGTTCATGCAGCTTGCGCACAACTTCGGGCGTCATCTTCTGCGTGGGGGGAAGAATCAGCACGCGATAAGTCATGCCGCTGTCTAGATGAATTCGACCTTGCGCGGTGACGCTGGTGTGATGAAGCAGGATGTCGGTGTTGAGGTAGTCGTAGTCGTAACCGGCGGCCGGAGCGGGCCTCAGGCCAGACCCCCAGAACGGCATGGTTGAGGGAGCACCTTCGGGGAGCAGATAGGCGAGGTCAGCGACGGGAGTGCCTTGCTGCAGAATGTACTGGACGCGCGCGATGTAATCCATGAAGGGACGCGCCAGCTCGGCCCAGGTGATGTTGCGGTTGATGTGTGTGCCAACCATGGTGTTGCCGGGCGGCGTGTCGAGAGGCTGTTCGGCGGAGGTATGGAAGACGAGACGATTGACGCCCTCGGCGAACCAGAAGTCGGCAATCTTCTTCAGGGTGAAAGGCGACTCATAACCTCCGCCGGTGAAGGACTCGGTCGCGACGATAGGTTTTCCGTAGATGTGTGCAGCCGACGCCGCGCCGCGGACGTCGACGTAGTACATCGACTCCGGATGGAGCGCGCGCACCCAGAACTCCGCCATCGGGATATCGACCTTGCTTTTATTGAGGAGGGTGTCTTCGGGAATCTCAAGAGCCACACCTGAGGCTTCTGCGTAGTCCTGCATGCCGCGTTTGTGCAGTTCGTCAGTCATCGTGGCGTAGAACTCATCGGCATACATGTCTGCGAGTGTGCGGCGAAAATCCCAGAGAAAGCGATCGCTGGCATTCGCACTGCCGACGACGCGGCCAGCGAGTACGGGGAGCCAGGGCCGAGGATCGTAGCCGCGGCGGCGTGTGAACTGCCCGACCATATCGTCGGTCCAGTTCTGCATGCCGGCTTCCCAGCTGTCCATGGTCATGTAGTGTGTGGTTGTGCCGAGGAGAGAACCGAGATGCTGCTGAAGAGGATCGACGTAGCCAGAGAAGTATTGACGAACGTAATCCGCGTTTAGCTTGTCGACCTCGTAGCCGCTACCTGCTGGAACTGATGGCCGGTTTCTCGCACCGGTGAGTGAGTAGCCCATTCGCAGCACGGTCCAGTGTCCGGCAGGAACATCCCAGTCGAGCGTACCGCCCGGGCGGAGCTGCGATGAGAGGTCAACGATGTCGTTCCGGTTGATTATTGCTGACTGCGGGGAGTTCGGCGTCGGCACAACGCCGTAGACATCCATCAGGCTGCCGAACGCGCCCTTGTCCTCCCATCGGTTGACGCGCGCGTCGCTGTAGAGAATGGCTTCTCTGAGTTCGTAGCTCTTTGCCGCGACGAGTGAGCCACCGTGAATTACGGCTGCAGGTGTGAGGCCTGCAGCATCGAGCTCAATGCGGAAGAACCGCGCGGTTGTTGCTGGAAAGGCGTAGGTGCGAATCAATGCGCCGTGGTAGCCCTGCGGGCCGGGCAGGGTGACGATGGTGCGGAAGGTATGGCCGTCATCGCTTGCAAGGAGCCTGCCGACGGGAATGCGACCATGCACCCCAAGCGAAAGGGCGCGCGCGGTGAACGGCTTTTCGAACTCGTACTGCAGCCATGCGGACGAGCCATCTTTGGGGGCCTGGATTGTGAGCCCGGTATTCAGGCTGTCGTCCATCAAGGGAGTCGCGTCGATCGCGCCGTTGTTTGTGGTGACACGCGGATGGAGGGATGCCATTTGAAGTGAATCGGCTGGAGTGCGGTACGCGATAACGGCGGAGTCGCGGTAGAAGTGCGAGGCGTTCGGTCGAGCGCCGGCCGAAGAATCGCGTACGGGGCCTTCGTTGGACGGAGGCGACGGAAGTTGCGCGTTGAACTTTTGCGGGCCTTCGATCGTGGTTTGGCTCCAAACGAGCTTCTTCATCGCCATGGACTGGGTGACCCACGGACCTCCGGCCTCGCTCCAACCTGCGCAGCTAAAGATGCCCATTTCGAGATCGAGGCGTCGAGCCTCCTCAGCGGCGTGGCGGACTGCGCGATACCACTCTTCAGTCCCGAAGTGAATCTTCGGCTCGACCTCCTGCCCACCTCCGGCGGCAACATCGGCCAGCTCAAAGCCACCAGTGCCGACCCGCTTCATCCACTCGAGGTCCTTGGTGATGCCGGTTTCTGTGACGTTTCCGTTGGTCCAGTGCCACCATGTACGTGGACGCGCGGAGTCGGGCGGATTTTTGAAGCCGGCGAGCAGGGAATTCGACGGCGACTGACCAGAGCAGACAACACTGATCGTCGCAAGCGCACGGACCGCAAGGGCAAATCTCATCTAGCGCTCCGGATGAAGGTTCTGCTTCAGGAACTGAACGTAGATGTCCCAATCAGAGGGAACCATGCCGTGACCGCCCTCGTGCATGTAGTAGTTGAGACCGTCGCGGAAGATTGGCTGCTTCGGCGCGGGCCAGACATCGGTACCGAGGTCCTGTTTGTCGAGAAGTTTGTAGACGGGCCCCGCAGCGACCTCGGCCAGGAACTCGCCTTTTGGATCCGACCAGTAATCCGTGCTGCCCGTTTGCAGCAGGAGTGGCCTCGGCGCAATCAGCGCAACGAGCATGTTGGCATCCATCGGTGCTTTATCCGGAAACCCACCCCAATTCGCGTAGTTGGCGGCGAACTGATACGGATAACGCGTCGGTGCCGTGAGATGAGCGATGGTCTCGCCATAATCGCGATGACTGAGCGCCGCACCGCCTTCACCCGAACAGCTCGCGATGACGGCAGCGAATCGTTGATCGTGAGCTCCGGCCCACATCACGGTCTTGCCCAGGCGGGAGACACCATGAATCGCGACTCGCTTCGCGTCGACGCCCGGATCAGTTTCGAAGTAATCTTCGACCCGGCTCATGCCCCATGCCCACGCGGCGATCGATCCCCAGTCATCGGGTTTGCGGGTCGCTTCTGTGGTGCCCGGCTTCGCGTAGACTGCCCGAATCCCATTGGCGAAGCCGTTGAGATAGTCGGGATCGATGTCGCCATAGTAAAAGGTTGCGACGCCAAAACCTGCGTCGAGCAGCGGCTGGACGTTGAGGCGGCCGAACCCGCGTCCCGGAGGAGGAGCGATTCGCGTATTGGTCTTCGGACTCCAGATGGTTTCGGGCTTGATGCCCGGGTCGTCAACCGCGTTCTGGACGGCGCCGAAGTTGATGCTCAGAAACATCGGAACGGGCTTCTTCGCGTCGGCAGGCAGATACATGAGCAACTGGATCGCGGGCCCGCTATGGTTCTTGGTGAGATAGATCATCACCTGCTTCCGAATCGCTTTGCCGTTCAACGCGGGAGTGCCTTTATCGAAGACCTCGAACGATTCTGCGGAAGGTCGGCTAGGCGCTTTTCCATACTGTTGCGTCTCGAAAAGCGAGACGATCTGAGGCCGGCGCTTCGTCCACCACGCCTTCGCATTTTTGACCGGCTTTTCATTCTGGAGCAGAAGCGGATCCGGAAGCGTGTAGGTTCCCACCTTGGTCTCGTCATAGTTCAGGGGTATGCCGGCGACGACCGCCGGCGCGGGGCGTGGCGGCGGTGGTGCAGTCTGCGCATGCAGGGCAGCGGGGAGCAGAGTGCACGTAACGCAGACCAGCGTCGTGCGACGTGATTGCAGAATTTTCACGGTCACTTCCAGAGTGAAAAAGTTTCGATACGAACACTATTGCGAGGAGGTGCTGTTGTCAATCAGCCGCGGAGGGCGCACGCACGGAAGAGCAGCGCTCCCCCGCCAACACATTCTGATAGGCGCGAATTCGCTAATTTAATGCGGATCCGGAAAAGGGCTAAACATTTGAGCAGGTCTCAGTCAGCCGGAACCCAAACGCTGGATTGGCGCCAACTGGTCTCGATCTCAGGAATGCTGAGGTGCCCATGTCCGTGGTTGCAGACAAGCTCAGTGCCGTTGAACTCGAGAAAGTTCCATGAAGGGCGGCCCACGCGTGCCGGAGACGCGAGCGAGCACAAACAGTGTTGGCAACGCAGGGCGCTATCCAGTGAACTCCAGCGCAAACCAAGCAGGCTAAAGAGCACGAATGAAAGGCTCTGCAGGATGAGCGCGGTGAAGGGAAGGAAGGAGTGAATGGGCCAGGCGAGGTCCGCGGTCAACATCCACGACAAGAGAAGGATGAGAGCCATTTTCGCGATGAGAAAGAGGCGCGCCCTAAAGCGAAGCCGATGCGGGCTGGACAGGTTCTCTTCCAGGGACGTCACTGCAGTGGCAAGGCTGACGAAGACGATGAGTGACGACTCCGCAGCGATACGAGGGAGATTGGCGAAAGCGACCACCGTGAACGCATGCAGACTCCCGACCGCAATGATCGCGGGAATGGTTGCAAGCAGAAGCAGGGAGACGAGCAGGAGGATGCAAAGTGACGGCGTGCCGGTGAGAGTGCGGCTCACGGTTTCTGTTCGCAGCCAGAGAGCATCCTGAAGGACGCCGAAAAATAAATCAGGCGCTGGATGCGCGCAGCGTTGGTGGGAGCGGTGCCAGAGTTCTGCCTGCCAGGAGCGAAGCCACTCCTCGCGCTCCGCGATGGGG
This sequence comes from Bryocella sp., assembly GCA_036273275.1. GTDB lineage: Bacteria > Acidobacteriota > Terriglobia > Terriglobales > Acidobacteriaceae > Granulicella. Next base: position 13,535 of record DASUHZ010000090.1, on the reverse strand, counting down.
ACCAGCCGTTGGGTCGCTGCGAGGAGAAGACAGTCGGTGCGGGTGAGCGGGGATGGTAGTGCCGGGATCATACGTGCTTCTCCGGGAGCAGACGAGCGAGCAAAGGATAGCGCTCCGTGGCCGCCAAGATCGCAGCTTTGCCGGAGTGTGTGATCTCGTGATAGCGGCGGGCGGGCCGCTGTGCCGCGACGGCGTCGGCTTCGGACTCCCAGCGGGAGACCACGAGCTCATCGCGTTCGAGTCGACGCAAGGCGGGGTAGACTGTCCCGCTCGGTAGACCCGTGGCCTCCATGATGTCGAACCCGAAGCAGTAGCCGAGGCTCAGAGCCTTAAGGATGAGAGCGGCGCTATGAGACAGGCGAGGCGGTTTCATGCTATGTAGTATTCTACACCATGTAGCATGCTACATAGGTAGGAGGTTACGAATGCTCGAACTCAGGGACGTATCGAAGACCTACCGCAGCATACCAGCCGTTGAGAACGTAAGTTTCACGCTGCGCCAGGGTGAGGTACTCGGCTATCTGGGCCCGAACGGATCCGGGAAGTCTACGACCGTGAAAATGGTGATTGGTCTGATCGAGCCAACGAAGGGCAAGATCTTCTTCGAAGGACGGGACATCCGCGACGACATCGCATCCTACCGTGCGCAGTTGGGATATGTGCCGGAGGAGGCGCAGGTCTACACCCATCTTTCCGGGTTAGAGTACCTGCAACTCGTTGGGCGGTTGCGTGGCATGCCGGAACCGTTGCTTGAGCGAAAGGCGCGCGATCTACTCGACCTGCTCGGATTGCGCGACGCAGAGTTCTCTCCGATGTCGAGCTATTCGAAGGGAATGAAGCAGCGGGTGCTGCTTGCGGCTGCGATCCTACACGATCCGAAGCTGATCGTCTTTGACGAACCACTATCCGGGCTCGATGTTATTTCGGCGCGGCTTTTCAAGGACCTGCTGTCACTGCTCTCGAAACAAGGGAAGGCCGTGTTGTACATCTCGCACGTCCTTGAAGTCGTCGAGCGTGTGTGCGATCGCGTGATCGTGTTGAGCAAAGGGCGGATTGTCGCGGATGCCGCTCCCGCAGAACTTACGAAGCTGATGAAACTCTCGACCCTCGAGAGCGTGTTCGCGCAGCTCGTTCAGCAGACCGAGACTGAACGAATGGCACAGCGGGTAGTTGAGGTGATGAAGGTGCGCCATGCGTGACATGACGACGCGCGCGTTGACGCTGCACTTCTTTCGCCGGTTTTTCGAGAACGATGTTGTTCAGAGCGGCGAGGACATGGTCACTACTGTGGTTCGCGCGTTGGCCATCGTAGCCGCGCCCGGTTTGATGTTTGCCTTCTGGCTGCAGAATCAATATCCGCAGCGCACACGTTGGGGAAGGATCGAGGATGAGTATTTCTTTGTGATGTTCTCGTTCGTCGCGATGGCTGGGGTCGCGATCTTTGAGTGGGAGATGCTCTTCCCCGACCACTTAGATTTCCTTGTGCTGACTCCTCTACCCCTGCGGACATGGCAGATGTCGGCAGCGAAGGCCATTGCCCTCGCAATGTTTCTTGGCCTCTTTCTCGGTGCCGCTAACCTGTTCGGACTCCTGATGCTTCCGGCGGTCGCGAACACGCACCTTGGGAGCCAGTTGGCGGCCCATGCAGTTGCGACGTTATCAGCGGGCATATTCGGCGCTTTGACGGTGACGCTGCTGGGCGGCATATTGGTGTGCGTTGTTCCACCGAGGCTGTTCCGCAGCGTTTCGCTCGTGTTTCGCATGCTCACCGTAACTGTCCTTGGGCTCGTCGTGATCCATTACGCGCGGTTTGGCGACTTCATGCCCGGTCTGCTGGCTGATGGTGGACAAAGGATGCGATGGTTTCCGACGTTCTGGTTCCTGGGGATGTACCAGGCGATGCAGCACGGGGCGGCCGCACCCGAGTTTGCCCGCTCAATGACTCATCATGCGGATAGTGCGTTAGCCCTCGTCCTACTGGGTGTGATGGTCGTTTATCCAGTCGCATGGAATCGAATGCGAAGACTGGCAATCGAGGAACAAGTAAATCGAAGAGAAAGAAGGCAGTACGCGCCTGCGACACTCCATCTGGTTGTTCGCCGCCCGGAAGAGCGTGCTGTGTTTCACTTCATCGGAAAAACGATGGCTCGGAACAGCCGATATCACGTATACATGGCTATCTATTTCGGCGTGGGGCTAGCGTTGGCGATCTCTTGTGCTACGCACGTGCGGACAGCCGGGGCTGTGGGGGAGCCAGGTCTGTCTGACGTTGGACTGCATGCGGTGATGCCGTTACTCGTCTTCTGGGTGATCGCAGGTCTAAAGATGGCATTCGCGTTCCCGCTGCAGCTTCACGCGAGGTGGATTTTCCGCTCTACGGGCGCGTCTTTGTCGAGTTGTGTGACCGCGGCGAGCAAATGGGCTCTCGTGTGCGGGCTTGCTGTAGTCGCTCTAGTGACGATCGTTCTCGCTTGTCTGCAGTTGAGTGGCCGAGAACTGCTGGTGCAGGCGGTCTCTGGAGTGTCCCTGTGTGCGCTATTGGTAGATGGATTCTTCTTCGCGCAGACGTGCGTGCCGTTCAGTCAGGCGCGCCATCCGGGAAGAACGAGTCTCCCGCTGGTGCTGACGCTTTACCTCGGAATTTTGACGCCGTTCATCTTCGGAATGATTTTTCTGGAACTGAAAGCCGAGAAGAATCTCTTTCTGTTGATCGGGGTGATCGGACTCGTTCCTGTTGTGCACCATCTATTACGCAAACTGCAGGAGCAGGCGGTCCTCATCGAGGAAGAACGCGAGAACGCGGACGGCGAGCTTCAGTTGCTCGGGCTTTGTGGTGACCTTACTGCCTGACGCGCAGGAGCCTCTTCGTAGTGAAACTTAATGCGCTGATGAGCTACATGTTGTACGCAGCCGGAAGACATAGGCCGACGGGGACGGAAGCAATGTGGGCTGCACAGAGGCAAGCGTGAGATGAAGGCCATCGGAGGCCTGTTCGAAGGTTATGTGCGCCGAGGAGCCGAGGAGGTCAACGGAACAGACAGGGCGAGGCAGATACGGATTTCCGTGGAATAGAGTGCGCATCGTTAGCGATCCGCTCTTGGGCCATCCCAGCATGATCGCGTAAACGAAGCGGTGGTCCGGTGAGGTGGTGTACCGGACGTCTTCGGGGGTGTAACTCTCGATGTCCTTGTTCTTTTGGGTCGAATTTCGCGGAGCTTTTGTCGGGCCTTCACCAAAGACAGCGAAGGGACGCGTGCCGTAGATAGCCTCGCCATTGACACGCAACCAGGAGCCCATTTCCAGCAACACCGCGCGAGCCTGCTCGGGGATAGTGCCGTCCGATTTAGGACCGACATTGAGCAGCAGATTGCCGTTTTTGGCAACTGTATCGACGAGTTGCTGAATAAGCGAGGATGCGGTCCGATACTCGTCATTTTCAACATACCCCCACGAGTGGACGGAAATGGACGTGTCGGTTTGCCAGGGAAGAAGTCGCTGGGTATCAAGTTTGCCGCGCTCGATGTCCAGCGTGGCGACGTTGGGAGGCATTGATTCTTCCTTATAGGTGAGGACGGGCTGCTGGTTGCGCTGCGCGGAGCGGTCGTAATAGTACGCGGCGAACTGTTGCAGGTACGGCCTGAAGGCCGGCTGGCCAATCCACCAATCGAAGTAGAAGAAGTCAGGATGATAGAGATCGACCAGTTCGGTCGAACGAGCGAGCCAGGCGTCCAGGAAAGCCTTGTCAGGGGGCAGCCAGAGCTCAAGATGGCTAGGGTCGGGCTCCTTGTCTGGGTCAGCTGCGCTACGGGCGGATTTGGGGAGAGACATTGGCATCGCAGGGCCGTAGAGCCAGTTGGTTTGTGCATTGCGGTCGCGAACGTCGGAAGGGATGGCATTGCCGACCCCGTACCACCACCAGTGCTCAGCGGTGTGCGAGGAAACGCCGAAGTGGAGACCGCGGCCGCGAGTGGCGCGGGCAAGCTCGCCGACAACGTCGCGGTGTGGACCCATCACGGCGGCGTTGTACGGCGTCATGGCAGACGCATACATCGGGAAGCCGTCGCAGTGCTCGGCTACCGGCACAATGTAGCGCGCACCGGCCTGCGCGAAGAGCGAGACCCACGCATCGGGGTCAAAGTGCTCAGCCTTGAACATCGGAATGAAGTCTTTGTACCCGAACTTGTCGGGCGTTCCGTAGGTCGCGACATGATGCTCGTAGGCTTTGTTGCCGGGGATGTACATATTGCGCGAGTACCATTCGTTTCCGAATGCCGGAACAGAGTAGACACCCCAATGAAGAAAGATGCCGAACTTCGCATCGCGAAACCAATCCGGAGTGCGGTAGGCCGCGAGCGAATCCCAAGAGGCGTGAAACGGAACATTGGTGTTTGGAGCGACTTCTGCATGGACTTTTGCAACCTGTGCATCGATGTTGCCGGCATAGTTATGCGAGGGAGTCTGACCGGCGAGCAGAGGGGCGGCAAAAAGAACAGAGAGGATGGTGGCAGCTTTCACCGCGACACCATAGCAGAATGCAGGGTAGTTTGTTAGCAGGATGAGAGCTCAGGGGAAACGCTGGTTGTGCTTCGGTGTGGCTTTGTTCGGATTTGCGTGTGCCACTGTGCCATCGGCTGCGGAAACCAGGATGGGGAACGCGAAGTGGATTCAGGCTCCATGGAGCACGGTGAGAGACGGGGCTGAGGCTGACGGCAGCAGGCCAATGCCGGTGTTCCGGCGCGAGTTTGTGCTGCGCGAGAAACCGAAGAACGCAGTGCTGCGGATTGTGGGCTTGGGACAGTGGCAGGCAAGCATTGGATACGCAGGGCATGTGGAAGCCGTCGAGCATGGCGGACTGCACGGCGACTGGACGGATTACAGAAAGACCATCGCCTTCGACGCTGTGAACGTGACGTCCATGGTCGGTCGCGGCAGAAATGTGCTGGCGGTGATGCTCGGGAACGGGATGTACAACGTGCAACGGACAGCGCTGCCGGGAGTGCCTCCGCGAGGAATGAGATACACGAAGTTTGCGGCGGCCTTCGGGCCGCCGAAGATGATCGCGGAACTCGATGTGGAGTATGCAGATGGTTCGCGCGAAACGCTTGCGACGGATGCTCAGTGGAAGGTGGACCGCGGGCCGGTAATGTTTGACTCGACCTATGGCGGGGAAGACTACGACGCGAGACGAGAGCAGGAGGGATGGAAACTGCCCGGTTTTGACGACAAAGGCTGGATAACAGCCGAAGTCGTGGCCGGGCCGGGAGGTGAATTGATTCCGGCGATCGCCCCGAGAGTCGGACAGCATGAGCGGTATCAGCCGGTGAAGCAGACGGATGTTGGTAGCGGACGTGCTGTCTATGATCTCGGGCAGAATTTTGCGGGGATCGTTCAGGTCAAGGTGAAGGGGCCGGCGGGAGCAATACTGCGACTGACTCCAGGGGAGCTGCTGAATCCGGACGGAACGGTGAGTCAGGCGACGTTTCACGGCCCGATGTGGTGGAGCTATACGTTGCGCGGTGATACGGCGGGCGAGACATGGGAGCCGCTGTTTGGGTATGGAGGGTTCCGCTATGTGCAGGCGGAGTGGACGCCGGGTCCGGGAATGATAGCCACCAAGCTGAATTCGGTGCCGCCGAAGGGGCAGTTGCTCAGCGTCTTTGGAATCGCAGAACACTCGGATGCGCAGGCAGTGGGAAGCTTCGCGAGCTCAAGCGAGATGCTGAACCGGATTCACAAACTTATTGTGGAGGCGATGCACAACAACGAGGTAAGCATACTGACGGATTGTCCGCACCGGGAAAAGCTCGGATGGCTGGAACAAACTCATCTACAGGCGACCGGGCTAATGTTCAACAACGATATGAAAAAGATGTTTGCGGCGCTCGATCGAAATATGTCGGATGAACAATTGGCGAATGGGATTGTGCCGACGATTGCGCCGCAATATACCCACTTCGGTCCCAAGAACGCCATCTTTGATGATTCGCCGGAGTGGGGGTCGGCAAGTGTATTGGAGCCGTGGTGGGCGTACCGCTTCTATGGCGACAAGGCGCAGTTACAGCGAGATTATCCAATGATGCGGCGTTACGTAGCGGCACTTCAAAGCAAGGCCGTGGATGGCATCGTGGCGTATGGATTAGGCGACTGGTACGACATTGGCCCGGGGTCGCCCGGATTTGAGAAAAATACTTCTCTGGGCGTCACTGGGACATTGATGTTGTATGAAGACGCCGTTGCAATGAATCACGTTGCGAAGCTGCTGGGGCACACCGAGGATGCGGCGGCCTATGAGGCGTTGGCGAAGGCGACGGCGGATGCGTTCAACAGGAGGTTCTGGAACGCAGACCATGGATGGTACGACACCGGTAGCCAGACTGCGAATGCCATGCCCGTGGCGCTGGGCGTGGTGCCCCTTGATAAACGAGCAGCGGTGCTTCAACACGTGGTCGACGATATTCATGCACATCAGGACCATGTGACCGCGGGTGAGATTGGCTATCCGTATTTGCTGCGCGCACTGGCGGAAGGTGGGCGCGATGACGTGATTCTAGCCATGATGTTGCGCAAGGATCCGCCGAGCTACGGGTCGCAGCTTGCGGCTGGAGCGACGGCCCTGACGGAAGCGTGGGACGCGAATCCTCATTCAAGCCAGGACCACTTCATGCTGGGCAGCGCGGAAGAGTGGTTCTATCGCAGGTTGGGCGGGATGGATATTGATCTGTCACGGGAGGACAAGGCGGAGCAACTGACGGTGCGGCCGATTGCGGTGAAGGGAGTTGACTGGGTGAGGTGCGGGTACGATTCTGCGCTGGGCAAAGTGGAGAGCGACTGGAGACGTGCGGGTGTGAAGGTGCTGTACCGCGTGACTGTGCCGAAGGAAGCGACGGTCGTGCTGCCGTCAGGCGCGACGGCTGAAAGCAAGCGCGCTGTGCTGCTGCTTTCGCGCGATGAGGAGGAGATTTTTCGGGTGGGGCCGGGGACGTGGAATTTCAGCGCGCCGAAATAGTGATACGGGGAGTAGAGGTAGCCCTGCAGGCGAGGGGGGACCCCCCCTCCCCCCCTTTTTGCAAAATATTCATTCCGGGGGATTTACGCGATCAGGTAAATTGTCTGTTATCAATATTTTGCTGCAAAATATTGATAACAAATGGGTAGTCCACACATAGGGAACGCACTCTTAAATGGGTGATTACCAGGGTCTGGAACGAGCTACAGCGATGCCACGCATCTCGTTAGGATATTTGCCGGAGACCGCGCAATAGAAGTGATACAGCGCACCCTGGTGATAGATGAGCGAGGGCTTGTGCGCGAAGGTCTCGTCAATGGAGCCGGGCGGGCCGACGTCGATGAGGACCTGAGGCACCTTGTTGAAGTGGAACGGGTCGTCGCCAAGGGCGAGTAGCTCACGAGCGCGGCCCGGCCGTATGTAGGTGAAGCCGAAGTAGAACATCGCGTACTGCCGGCCGTAGGTCATGACGTAGGGGTTGGAGGCGAAGCGGCCATCGTTGGAGTCGTGCGGACCGTTGGGCAGGATCGGGTTGCCAGCGTAGCGCGTCCAGTGGATGAGGTCGCGAGACGTAGCGACGCCGGACTGTTCGCGCCAGCCGCCGCCTTGCGATTTGGGAAGCGTGTCGGTCTTCGCGTTGTAGTAGAGGTAAAAGGTGCCGTCGCGTCCGCGGAGGAGATCGGGGCGATAGAGGCCGCCGTGCTCCCAGGCGGCACCGTCTTGGGGGCGAAGGATCGGGTCGGTGAGCTGCCAGTGCAGGAGATCGTCAGAGGTGGCGAGGCCGATGACGGCGGCCCCGGCTTCGTAGCCAGCGCTGGGGTAAGCGTTCCATGCGGCGAGATAGCGTCCGTTATGCTTCAAGACTTGGCCTGAGCCGTGGAGCGATTTATCGCGCAGGATGCTGCTGATCGCGAGGTTGAATTTCGTCCACTGCGATTGCGGGTTGCGCGGGCCGACGAGCGCGACGCGGTTCCAGTCGAGCAGATCGGCGGATTCAGCGAGTCCGGTCTGGTAGCCGGTGCCGTCGAATCCGATGTAGAGCATGTAGAACTTGTCGTTGGCGCGGAAGACGATGGGGTCGTCCACGGAGCGCGAATCGAAAGGCTCATCGGTTGATACGGGCGCGTTCAGGGGAACAGGCCGGCTGGGCCCGAGGATGAGCTTTGGGTATTTGTAGGGCGTACGGAAGGGTGCGATGGGGTCTTTCGCGGTGCGTGCCAGGGCCGCGCCCGTTGCTGCGAAGGCCAATGCGGATTGGGTGAAGACTCTTCGGGAGATGCTCATGGATGTTGTTTGGCAAAGGTATTAGGAACGAGAACTGCAACGCCTTGCGGGCCAAGCTTGACCGTGGTCTGCGCCGGTGCGGATGTCAGCGTGGCGTCGCGAAGCAGATCGGTGTAAGCGGAAGGGAGCGTTAGTTGCTGCGGCCTGCTCGCGTGGTTGATCACAATGACGACGCGATGTTGATTATCCTGGCTTTCGCGGGTGCAGACTTCGATTCCTTCCGGCAGATTCTGCATCGTGGAGAGTCCGGCGTCACGAGCCGCGTTCATGAGGATCGAGTGCAGAAGCGCTTCGCCGGGCAGCGTGCCGAGATAAGCGATGGAGCCTTTGCCGAGATGACGCGTGACCATGGCGGGCTGGTGGTCGAGCCAGTTGTCCGGATCGCTGTAGATGAGCCCGATCTTCGCAGTGGGTGACATGGCGTGGAGTTGTTCTGCCCAGATATCTGCGGTGCCAACCTGATCGTCGTCAGGGCTGGAGAGAGCAACTGGCCGGCCGAGAGCGTAGTACTGTTCCACGCGAGCGCCGAGAGCTTTCGCAAGTGGACCAGGCTGACGCTCAGGATTGAGCGCATTGAACTCGTCCTTCATACCAGAGCGCGGGCCAAAGAGGAGGTGGCCGCCCTGTTGCACGTAGGCAGTGAGTTTGGCTGCGAGTGATTCCGAGATGACGTTGAGCGAAGGTGCGACGAGCAATCTGTATTGCGAGAGAGGGGCCTGGGTTGGATCGACGATGTCAATGGCCTCGCCTCTCGATTCGGCAAGTTGCTGAAGAGGTTTGTAGAAGCGGAGCAAAATTTGTTGCTGATCGTAGGCGCGATTATGCGTCTGGAAGTCGATGGCCCACCGGGAATCGTATGTGTGAAGTAAGGCTATGCGGGCGGGTGGCGATGTGTTCGCCAGGGCACTGCTTGTGAGCGTGAGATCTTCCCCGAGTTGCTGGACTTCAGAGTAGAGAGGATTCGGCTCACCGTCCGGGCCGACGATCGCTCCGTGGTACTGTTCCTGTCCGTTCAGAGCAGAACGCCATTGCCAGTAGAGGATCGCATCGGCGCCGTGGCCGATGTCCTGCCATGCAAGGGCGCGGGTTTCTCCGCGAGAGAGCGCGTTGTTGATGGGCGCCCAATTGACTGAGCCGGGCTGGGTTTCCATCACCCAGAAGTTCTGCCGACGCCATCCGCGCGCGAAATCATTCAGCATCGCGTTTTTCGAAGCATCAAGATGTCCCTGGCCGACATAGTCGTCCCAGCTTGCGAGATCAAGATCAGCGCTGATGGCGTAATGGTCCCAGTTGTCGGACCAGGCGAGACCGCCGATGTTGGTGGTGATGAACTGGGAATGCGAGATGAGAGGGCGGAGGACGTCGACTTGATTGCGTTGGAAGCTGCGCCATGTCGCGGTAACGAAATGTTTGTGTTCGAGCAGAAGGCCAGGGTTGCCGCGCGACGACTCAAGCGGGATTTGAGACCAGTCGGTATACGTTTCCGACCAGTATGCTGTCGTCCAGCGTTTGTTGAGATTTGCGAGTGTCTTGTATCGTTCGCGCAGGAACTGTTGGAATTGGGCGCGCGTGGAAGGATCAAAGCTCTCGTCGGTGTACTCGTTCCCGATCTGCCAACCAATGACATCGGGATTGTGTCCATAACGTTGCGCGAGTTGGCGCACTATGTTGGCACAGAACCGACGATATAGCGGGTTGGCGTAGTTGAATTGCCGGCGGTTGCCGTGCTCTGCGCGGTCGCCTGCCTGGTCGACGCGGAGTGTTTGGGGATATTTCGAAGTGAGCCAGGCCGGCGGAGCGTCAGTTGGGGTTCCCATAACGACAGCGATGTGGTGCCGGGCGGCGAGTGAGATTGCGTGGTCAAGCCAGGTGAAGTTGTAGTGGCCTTCGGAGGGTTCCATCGTCGACCATGCGAACTCGCCGACGCGGACTACGTTGAAATGGGCCTGCTCCATCAAGGTAAGGTCTGCATCCCAGCGGGACTCAGGCCATTGCTCGGGATACCAGGCGGCTCCAATACGGATCGAAGCAGCGGCCGCGGTTGACGTGGCGTGAAGCAGAGGAGTGGCGCAAAACAACGTTAGAAAACCGAAGAGGATCAGAGTGAGGCGCATCTTGCCCCAAGTAGCCGAGCTCACCAAATCAGCATAGATGAGCTTTGAAGGTTGTGCGGCAGCAGTGCTTATAGAAGTAGGAGGACAGCTCTCCCTTTGGATTCTTAACGCTTTGGACGGTTTCTCGGTTCACTCTGGGCGGCTCCGCTGGCCGCGAGGATGGCTTGTCGGCTTACAGAGAAGAGCTGCTACCGAACCGAACAGGGTGTCCCGAAACGAACATAGGATTCCTCAAAGCGGTAGTCCTTATTAGGCAGGCGGATTACCCTTCATCTTTGTTCCCTGTGGGGGATACAGCCGGAATCACGCACCCGCTAAAAACTCTTGTATGGGGGGCACGCGATTCTGATAATGTACCTGCACCAGAATCAGCTTCCCCTCATAAGGAGTTCGTCTGTGCGACTGACGCGTCTCTGTCTTGCCGCCGCTGCCCTTGTCTTTTCCGCTGCCGCCATTCACGCTGACAGCAAGAACGTCACCGACTACCCGCTGCGGCTGCACATCTTCAACAGGAGCGAGACGACCTTCTATCACAACCGCTGGCCGGACGAGTCGAAGGGCGAGGGTCGCGCGAATTTGTTTGAGAACGGAGAGGCGCGCGCGGTGGACTTCAGCTTCGACTGCTCCAAGAAGATCAATGGATCATTCGGGTTTGAGACGTATCCGGCCAAGTGGAGGAAGCCGGGCAAGCAGTTGACAGTCTTGTTTCCAGAGTTCGGCAAGGCGGGCAGCTTCTTCACCTGCACGATCGACACTGACGTGAAGGCCTTCGCATATACGGCGCACGATGGGCGAATGGGGCAGGAGCCGATAGACGCGTTCAAGCACTGGATGGTCATCCACAACTATGACCCGGAGCACGGCAAAGACCTGCCGACCAAGGCCGCATCTGCCGGAGATGCACAGCCAGCCTCAACCCACAACTGATCAACGCAGCGGAATAGCCGCGTCCAGGCAATGCTCTTTGCTGGCGCTTCCGTTCGGCACGAACCTCGTCGCCTTCGCGAATGGACTCTGCAGGCGATCAGACGAAGATGTGGGGAACGGATCTGGCGAACTCGCCGGTGATCGCGGCGAATGACCCGCAGGAGCATGTAACGATTCTGTTCGTGGTTGCGGACAAGTGGCCGGATGGCACCCCAGGACCCCCGATGGGGCACTGACGCTCCGGACCTAACGCAACGCGGAAACACTGATTTCTGACTGCGCGCGCTGCCGGTCTGTGCCTGTATTCATGCCAGCTTGCGCCTCCTTGCGCAGCCTGGAGGCTTCCACGTGGGCGCCGGATGCGTCGAGCACTTTGGCGTAGATGATCTGTGCGGCGAAGTACCGCGGAGTTTGGCTGCCGGAAGTTGCTTCCAGCAGGGCTACGCCGCGGCCGGCCATTTCGCGCGCGTCCGAGATGTCGCCGGCCTCGAGATAGGCGCCGCCCAGAAGCACGTACAGCCAGGCGGTTCTCTGCTGCTGATCCTGGTTGGTCTGCTTCCAAAGCTCGAGGGCGTGCTGATAGTCCTGGATGGCGGCGTTGGGATCTCGGTCTAGCTCGGCAATGCCCCCCTCTGTCGTGGTGATGGCGGCAAGTTCACCGGCAGCCATGTCGCCGGCTAGTTGCTGTTCCGCATTGGAATGCGCCATATCCTTATGAGCCTCTCGGCGTGAGTGTTGCTGGACGGCGACGGTGGCGAGATCATTCCAGGCCATTGCGGCTCCGTCGTGATCGTTTTCGTTCTCGAAGAGATGAACCGATCGCAGCAGCACATGTTTCGCCGTGTCGAACTGGCCGATCTGCGCGTACACGGTCGCCATGGCAGCGAGCGCTGCGGCGTAGTCGGGCGAATGCTGTCCGTCGCGATTGATGAGGGTGAGGGCTTTCTCGTAATTGGCGGTCGCTTTGGTGAAATCCCCCTGTTGCTGATAGGCATAGCCGAGGTAGATCAGGGCCAAGCCGTGGTCCGCTGGCGCTAATTTGTCATTCGCGAGAAGGGAATTCGCGGCCTGCATAAGTTGAGGGAGTTGGCCGCGCCGGGTCAGGTCTGCGAGCGAGGAGAGCGCGTTGGTTGGATATTCGCTGGCCAAAAGGCGCGAGGAAGCAATAGCGAGGAGCACACAGATCAGGATTCGCCGCATGGAATTGGCTCCTTTGCATGGCAATTCTGGCCCGGAGATTCGCGCTTATCGTTGGGCTTGGAGTGCTTATACGCAGGAATTTGAGGGCTGTTTCGTGATTGTGACGAGCGGCGGCGGGGCGGGACGGAGCGTGGAAAGGGAGTGTTCAGCGTTCGGTCGCGTTTCGAGGATCGGCCAATCCATGGAGTTGGGGTGTTTAATCGGCGAACGGGCGCTGTACTGGATTGGAGTTTTTGATGAGCGTCGAAATCGAGCAGAAGAGCTATGAGATGCCCCCGCGGGACGGAATCTCGATCGCGCATTTTCTTACCGTGACGGATATCGACCGGTCGCTGGACTACTACGAGAAGGTCTTTGGCGCGCGCATTTTGAGCAGGGGCGACGGCAATGCGCCGGGGTATCTTCAGCTCGCGAATATCTGGATGATCATGAATGTTGGTGGCGGGCCAACTCCGGATAAGCCGACGGTATCGCTCAGCGTCCCGGACCCAAACCACATCAATAGCTTTATGAATTTCCGGGTTGCGGATATTCAGGCTTGCTACAAGTTATGGAAGAGCCGGGGAGCCGATTTCATCACGGAGCCGCTGGACAAGTACGGCGAGTGGCGGTGCTATATCCGCGACCCCGATGGCTACATTATCGAAGTCGGGCAGAGTAAGCCGCAGTTCAAGTACGGTTGAGAACCGGGTACCCCTCCCCTGTTTTGCGCAAAATATTCAGGCGGTTGGACTTAGGGGTGGACCTTAGGGTCGCAATTCGTGCGCCGGGCGGCGCGAGGTGCGAACTCGGCCCGTCCGGCGAGGTGGGTCTTGTCAAGTCGAAGTCGATTGTTGTCGAAACAGTCCGCGCGTGTGAGAGCCGATCGGGGTAAGCGTGAATCGAATGGCTATGAAAGCCATTCATCCTGAGGCGCGGATTGGGCATGTGCATTTGAAGGTTGCGGACCTGGAGCGGGCGCTCCGGTTCTACCGAGATGTGCTGGGGTTTGAGGTGACGCAGCG
>DASUHZ010000089.1:0-8333 GCA_036273275.1 Bryocella sp. | reverse complement strand
GCTCATAAGTTTCGTGGTTTCTATGGCGTTCTGTAGGAACCCGAAGGTGGACTTTCCATTTCCGGTACAAAGGTGATAAACTGGTACTTAACCAGCGGCATAGGCCGCGGCTAGAGAGCTCTCTGGACAGGTGAGGAAGAGCCGGCTGCTGCTATATGACTGAAAAGACAGGAAGGCGATATGGCAAAGGCGATTTGGAACGGACAAACCCTGGCGGAGAGCGACAAGGTTGAGACCGTCGAGGGAAACATTTACTTCCCAGAGGAGAGCGTGAACCGGGCATATCTGCGTCCGAGCTCTACCAGCTCGACGTGCCCTTCGAAGGGACGTGCGCGGTACTATACGGTGCTTGTGGACGGCCAGGAGAATCTGGACGCGGCGTGGTACTACCCGGACCCGAAGCCTGCGGCGAAATCGGTGAAGCACCATGTAGCGTTCTGGCGCGGAGTTGAGATCGTTACGACGACGAGCTAGTGCTGAACTCCAAATTCAATTAGAAAGCCCCTGCCAGCGCGCAGGGGCTTTCTGCGTCAGGGCTTTTGTTTCAGGGGTTTAGAGACAGGATGATCTTGCCGAAGTGGCTGCCGTTCTGCATGTGCTCGAAGGCGGCGCGGGCTTCGGAGAGCGGGAAGACGCGGTCGATGACGGGCTTGAGGTTGTTGGCGGAGAGGGCGGCGTTCATGCGCTGGAACATGGCTCGGCTGCCTACGTAGATGCCGTTGATGTGGACGGATTTGGTGAGGACGGAGCGGACGTCGATGCCGGCGGCGCCATCAGGGCCGGTGCCGGAGAGCACGCCGATGACGTGGACGTGGCCGGAGGGACGGACGGCGTTGAGGGATTTCGCAATGGTGCCCTGACCACCGACCTCGACGACGTGGTCCAGGCCGATGTTGCCGGTGAGGGCTTGTGCGGTGAATTCGCGGGCGGCTTTGTCCCAGTCGGGCGTGGACTTGTAGTTGATGGCGTAGTGAGCGCCGAGGCGGCGGCCGCGGTCGAGCTTCTCGTCGGAGGAGCTGGTGAGGATGACGGTTGCGCCGTGCATCCGGGCGATCTGGAGGGCGAAGAGAGAGACGCCGCCGGTGCCCTGGACGAGGACGGTCTGACCGGCGCGGAGGTGGCCCTGTTCGACGAGGGCGTTCCAGGCGGTGAGGGCGGCGCAGGGGAGGGTTGCAGCCTCTTCGAAGCTGAGGTGTGCGGGCGCGTGGATGAGGCCGGTCTCGGGGAGGACGCGCTCGGTAGCGAAGACGCCGTCGATGGCACCGCCGAGGGCGGACTTGCCGGTGAGGGGCTGGATTTCGCCGTCGAGCCAATCCTGGAAGAAGAGGCTGCAGACGTGGTCGCCAGGCTGGAAGAGGGTGACGGCGGAGCCGATGGCGACGACTTCGCCGGCGGCGTCGGAGCCGAGGATGCGGGGGAGGGCCATTTTGGGGTTGTACTGGCCGAGGGCGACCATGAGGTCGCGGAAGTTGAGTGCGGCGGCGTGGAAGCGCACGTGGACGTCGGTGGGGCCGAGCGCGGGCAGTGGGCCGGGCTCGAGTGTGAGGCTGTCGAGACCGAAGGCGTTGAGGCGCAGGGCAGTGGGCATGTGGAGTTGGATGAGGATCGGGCGCGGGTGGTCGCGTGACCGGTTTATCGCAGGCGGCGGAGGCTTTCGACCGAGGGCACGAAGTAATACGAGCCGGTGACTGGCGTGGTGTATCGAGTGAGTGCGTCGCGCGTGCCGTTGAGGAGACCGGCCATGCTGTCGAGCATTCGCGAAAGGCGCTGCTGGTCCGCGCTGAAGCCCACGAACATGGTTCCGTGATCTTCAATACGGCCGTAAGGCATGTTGCGACGGAAGATGTTTCCGAATTCGTCCTGATCGGTGCGGGCGACATGTGAGTCGGGAGGCTTGTTTTCGAGCTCAACGCTGTCGAGCCTGGTGCGTCCCATGACCTGCTCTTGTTGCTGGGTGGAGAGGGCTTCCCATGCCGTGACGTCATGTTTCCACTTCTGGAGCAACAGCACGGAACCGGCGGCGCCGGGAGAGCTCTCGGCGATGAGCGCATCGGCGGGAGCATCGAGCAGCGTCGGGTTTTCGGTGCCGTCGATGAAGCCGGTGAGATCGCGGTCGTGCCGGTAAGGCCAACTGGAGGTTTCATCGGCAAGCGAACCAAGGCCGGAGAGGTCGCGTACGACGGAACGGGCCATGTCGAAGACGACATCGTGGGTGCTGCCGGAGAGCCAGACGAGCGCATCGTGCTGCGTGGCGGGCATGACGAATCCCTCGACACCGCGGATGTCATTGTTGAAACCCTGGACGCCAGACGGGATGTCGGTGGGGACGAGATTGCGCCAGAGCTCGGGCCGAAAACCAATGACGAAGTTCACGCCGCCGGTGGTGGTTCGCGGCTCGCGGATGGCGGAGATTGTGGAGGCGAACTGGTCGCGTTTGTGCTGGTCCACAATGTCGAACTCAAGGTAGGCGTGAGAGGAGGTTCCGAGCGCGAAGATGCCAGCCTGAGGCGTAAACATGCGGGGATTATATCGGGTGCTATTGCTTCGCTATTGCGGGCCGGAGAGAGCATTTCGTTGGGCGATTGCGTTTTCGATGAGCACCGCACAGGATTTGCAGGACCACCTGCGCACTTCTTCTGCTGCACTTTTTCCATCCTTGGAGCGAATGCTTGGATCGGCCCCTGCAGCGAGCAAGGCTTTGACGGCCTCTTCGGTGCTCGCATACATCAGAGGCGTTTCGCCGGCTTCGTTGCGCATGTTGATGTTCGCGCCAGCCTGGAGGAGATCGGGGATCAGTTCGGGCGTCTCGGAAACGTCATACAGTGCTGCGCGATCGGAGTCGGTCTCTTCGTTGATATTCGCGTGTGCCTGAAGAAGAAGACGAACGACCCGGACCCCGGCGTCGTGGCGCGGCTTGTTTTCATCGTAGTTGGCCATCTGGCTTAGAGCGAACGAGACGAGGGAACGCCCGTTATTGCGTTCGGAGCTTATGTCAGCGTGGGCCGCGAGGAGAGCCGAGACGACATCGGGGTTGGCGCCCTGGATCGCATTCAGCAGTGGAGATCCCGGATCATAACCGGCGTTATCGCTCGGAGGCTTTATCGGCGGTACCGGCGTGGGGTGGCCACCGCGGTTGAGCCAAAGCTCGACGAGTGGAAGACTGCCGGAACGAGCGGCGACGGAGAGACATTCATCGGCGATCTCAGGCGGAATCTTGTAATGAGATGGCTGGCCGGAGAGTAGCTGTTCGACGAGCTCGATGTTGCCGGTTGCGGTTGCTGTGCAGACCGGTGCGTTCTGGGGGTCTGGCGAGACTATAGGGGCCTTTGCAATTACAAACAGGTGCACGAGGTCTGAGTTATTGCGCTGGATGGAGGCGTTGAACAGCGCAATGTTTTCCGGCGTATTCGCGGCGAAGTTCCATTGCTCGGCTCGAAGTGCGGACAGAGTCTCGTCGTTTCCATTCACCCAGCGAGCTGTCCCCGCAACGTCATCGATTCTCTGCTCAAGTGCCTGGATGGACGAAGGAAGACCGACGACGGCGCCGCCGTAGTCGACGACCGACTGAGTGCGCCCGTTGATGGCGAGGGTGATCGTCTGGGACGGCAGGTCGGTCCAGTTACATTGATAGCTATTGAGTGCGCTCAGAAAGTGAGCCTTGCGAAATTCATCCAGCAGATCCATAACTGCCTGCTGTTTGATTATCCAATGATGAGTTCCCGGCACGGCAACGTAGCCCTGGTATCCATCCACTTGCGAGAAGACGACGTCCCCGAGTCCGCTGATGGAAACCCTATAAGTTGGACAACTTCCCAGGCATCCGGTCCGTTCCAGACTCATGCTGATCGTGCTGAGGATGGGATTCGCGGGGAATGGCTGCGGTGTCGGGTTCCAGCGCTCCGGTGGAAGCACTTGAACGGAATCAGTCAAGTGAGCGCGAACGATGCTTCCGTCTACACGGATCGGTTCGAATTCCTTGCGAGTCTCTATGGCTTGCGCCCGCTGGTAGAACTGTTGCGGACCATCGATGGGTTTGGCGGATTCTACGCGGCCGTTCTCGTTGACGATGACGTCGAGCTGGACCTGGACCATGTTGTCGAAGATGCGATTCCGCAAGTGCATTGCGCGTTGAATGGGCGTGAGATTTGAAGAGGCGGGCGCAGGATCATCTTCGGCACGGATTACTTCCTCGGGGGAGATCTGCTTGACGTGGCCGCGATAGAGGTCGACGTCCACGGGAGGCTTGAGCGGACGTGAACTCTGGCCGGCTATTCCGGTCGTTGTGAGAAGAAGCAGTGCCGCGGCGATTCGTTTCAAGTGGGCTCTCGAACTGCCCACGAAGGATACACCAGCGCGTCAGGCGCGTTGGGCGGCGGTGAAGAGGTAGTCCATGGGCCAGTTTGTTTTGAAGCCTTGCTGGCGGACGAGCGTGGCGAGCTGCGCGTAGTGGCGAATGCTGTGCAGGGTGAGGTGGACGAGGATGGTCTCGCGAGAGGCGCGAAGGCGGCCGAGGGACAGGGTGTCGAAGGTGATCTCGGTGGACCAGTCGTAGTCGGGCTCGGCGAGCAGGCTACGGAGGAGGTCGAAGGCGAGCGTGTGGGCGGTGAGGAGAGTGTCGATGGAGTTCTTGGGGATCTCTTCGTAAGAAGATTCGGGCAGGCCTGCGAGGCGCTGCGCGTAGCGGAGCTCGACGGCGACAATGTGCTGGAGCGTGTCGGCGATGGTCTTGCTGTTGCGGATGTCGCAGGGCAGCAGGAGCTGCAGGGGATTAGCGTGGAAGAAGTCGCGCCAGTGCTGCGTCGTGGCGTCGTTCCAGGTGAGGAGATTTTCGACAGAGATGGTGAGAGGCATCGCGCGCTCCGGAAGAGCTCATTCAGGTTCCAGAAGAATACCCCACTCATGTGCGATAAACCTGCACATGAATGGGGCACCGGGTTAGATCTGGTAAAGCAGATCCCCTGCAGGGATGACAACAAGAAAAGCAAATGCGAGAACAGCAGTAGCTAGGCTTTGACTACGCTGCCGTTTTCTACCTTGACGGGGTCGAGGAAGGGCATGGATTTGCGGAGTTCGGCGCCGACCTTCTCGACGGGGTGGTTGCGCTCCTGGTCGCGGAACTTCTCGAACTGCTTGCGACCGGTGTTCTGGTCTTCAATGAAGCGTTTCGCGAAGCTGCCGTCCTGGATGTCCTTGAGGAGACCACGCATGGCGTCCTTGACGGCTGGAGTGACGATGCGAGGGCCGGCGACGTAGTCTCCCCACTCGGCGGTGTCAGAGATGGAGTAGCGCATGTACTCGAGGCCGCCGCGATACATGAGATCGACGATGAGCTTGAGCTCATGGAGGACCTCGAAGTAGGCGAGCTCGGGCTGGTAGCCGGCTTCGGTGAGGACCTCGAAGCCCGCCTTGACGAGCGCGGCAGTGCCTCCGCAGAGGACGGCCTGCTCGCCGAAGAGGTCGGTCTCGGTCTCTTCAGTGAAGGTGGTTTCGAGTACGCCGCCGCGGGTTCCGCCGATGCCCTTGGCGTAGGAGAGCGCGTTGGCGTGGGCCTTGCCGGAGGCGTCCTGTTCGACGGCGACAAGCGCGGGAACGCCGCCACCTTCGGTGAAGACCTCACGCACGCGATGGCCAGGGCCCTTCGGAGCGACGAGCGATACGTCGATTGAGTCAGGCGGGTTGATGGTGCGGAAGCGGATGTTGAAGCCGTGCGCAAACATCAGGGTCTTGGGCTGGCCGTCGGAGCCTTTGGTTTGCAGGCCGGTTTCGATCTCCTTGTAGACCTTCGCGGCGGTCTGGTCGGGGACGAGGAGCATGACGACGTCGGCCCACTTGGCGGCTTCGGCAGGTGAGGTGACCTCGAGGCCGGCGAGCTCGGCCTTTTTGGCATTGGCGGAGCCAGGGCGTAGGCCGACTTTAACGTTCACGCCGGAATCCTTGAGATTAAGCGCGTGCGCGTGGCCCTGCGAGCCATAGCCGATGATGGCGACCTTCTTGGCCTGGATGAGGGAGAGGTCAGCGTCTTGATCGTGGTAGGTCTTTGCCATGATGTGTTGCTTCCTTTTCTATGGGAGTACTTGGTGATGAACTTTGCGCGAGCGAATCAGATCTGCTGGTAAAGGCGATAGTGCTCGTCGGTAATGGAGGTGAAGGGCTTGAAGTGAAAGTCACCGGTGGAGGATGTGACGATGTGATCGTTTGTTACGGGTGCGGTCCGGTTCGCGCTGAGAAGCTGTTGGCGAGTAAGGCCGTCGGGTGCGGGGAGGATTGCGAGCAAGGCGACGGGGCCTCGCATGAGAGCGACAAGGTTGGGGTGCGCGGGATCGAGCGGGACAAGGCGCAGCGGCATGTCGAGGGTAAGCTCGATGCGATCTCCGTTGCGCCACTCGCGGTCCATGATGAGCCACGTGCCGGGATGCGGAGCGAGCCCGGGCGCGGAGCGGCTGTTGACCAGTGCGCGTGTTGCGGGACCGGCCCACGCAGGGATGCGAAGAGCGATGGGGAACTTGCGATTGCGATCGCTGGTGATGGTGAGGAGGATGTCACCGTCGTTGGATGGATAGGAGGTGGACTGCGTGAGCGACACGTTGGCGCCGGCTTGTTTCCACGAGACGCGCGAGGGGTGATAGAGGTTGACGGCGAGGCCACGCGGGGTGACAAAGTAGGAGCTGATGCCGTAGTCCGCGGTAACCTGTGGGAACGTGCCGGAGCAGCAGGGCCACTTGTCGTTGTGAAAGAACTTGTGCGCGTCGTTGTTGTAGTCGGAGTAGTAGAAGCTGGTGCCGTCGGACTGGATGGGGCGTGCGCCGAGGATGGTGTTGTAGAGCACGGTCTCCATGCTGTCGCCGTAGGATGGGTCGCCGGTGGCGCACAGGAGATAGCGCGTGATCTTGAAGTGGCCGTAGGCTCCGCAGGGAGTTTCGAAGCTGGCGTGCGTGCGCGTGAGGCTGTCGGCTAGGCCGTTGGAGGCGGGATCGACAAAGCCTTCGTTGGGTCCCCAGCCGCCGGTGGCGAAGCTCTGCTGCTGGATGAAGTGGAAGCCGTTGCGCGCGGCGTTGAAGTGCATAGAGCTGCCGTCGACGAGATAGGACTGCATGGCGGAGGAGAGCGCGTTGACGTGCGAGTAGGCATGCTGGCTGATGAGCGCGTTGTGATTTTGTGAGAGCGGCGTGAAGTACGCTGTGTCCTGCAGGAAGCGCTGCGCGAGCTGTCGATAACGCGGGTTGTTGCTGCGCAGGTATGCGAGGTAGAAGTTCTCGGGCAGCGTGTAGGGCTCGTCCCATGTGTAGGCGATGTTGGGGTGCGGGCGCGCGGCCATCTCGCGGCGGGTGAGCGCGTGGTCCGGGAGGAAAGGGAGCACGGCGTCGGTTGCGCGGCCGAGGACGTCGAGTGCGATGGGATTCTGTGCGAACTGATGTGCGTCGATGAGACCGCACATTGTCTTGTCGAAGGTGTAGCAGGGGAGACAGTAGTTCGCGTAGAACCTGGGCGAGATGGTGAGAGCAAAGCCGGTGAGGAGCGCGTGGACCTTTTGTTGTGTAGCCTTGTCGCCTGTTGCGGCGTACATACGTGAAAGCGCCGAAACCCATTGGCCGAAGGTGTGGCCGGGGACGTAGCCGGTGAAGTTCTTCGGTGGATCGAAGTCGGGTGAGGGCGAGTACCATCCGCCCATGTCTTCGCCAGGAGCGGGCATGCCGGTGAGCTGGCGGAAGGGTTTGAGCAGGCGGTCGTTGTCGAGCGCGAGGAAGAAGGCGTGGTTGTAGTCGAACTGCGTGCGGAGCGGCGAGTCGAGGAGCTGGACCTGCGAATAGTCGAGCTGGCGCATAGGCGCGGAGGCGCTCGCGGGCGTGAGTGCGCGCAGAGTGCGCGACGTGAATGTCGCGGCGGAGAGCGCTGTGCTCGTTTTGAGGAACTCGCGGCGGTTCATTGCTCCAGTGTCCTAGTCTTCGAACTCAGTGGGGAGTTTCTCGTCGTCGGCGAGAGCTGCGGGATCGAGGGCGGCGTTGTGGGGCTCGTCTGCTTTGCTGCCGAGGGCTTTGAGAACGCGGCCGGTGTGATGGCCGCGGCGCATGGCCATGCGGCCAGTGCGTGAAACCTCGAGGACCTCATATCCGGTCTCGCGAAGGACCTGCAGGAGGCCCTCGATCTTGGAGGCGGAGCCGGTCATTTCGAGCATGATGGACTCGGGTGCGAGGTCGACGACGCGGGCGCGGAAGACGTTGGCGAGCTCGAAGATCTGCGAGCGCGAGTGGACGCCGTGAGGCTGGTTGGGGCCGGCGGCGACCTTGATGAGGCAGAGCTCGCGGACGACGGCTTCGGCGCGGTTGACCTCGTCG
>DASUHZ010000088.1:0-8184 GCA_036273275.1 Bryocella sp. | reverse complement strand
AGATGATCAGCAGCACCAGCAGCACGTCGATCAGCGGCGTTACGTTGATCTCAGCCTGCTGCGAAGAATTCGAAACAGAGAAGGACATTGCGGCACCTCACACGAAAAATGAGGAGCATGGCGAGCACTCTTCCTGCGTTTCTACGAGGATCCACGGCTCGGCGAGAGCCTCTTCCTGCAATCGCTTCCCTGGTTTAGACACCGCCGGGCCGGCCAGGTTCCACAACAGACGCGGCCTCCAAACAAAACAGCGATAGCCCGAAGGCCATCGCTGTTTTGTTGTCCTGCAAGAAAGTTGGTTTAGTGTCCCGCCTCGACCTGCGGCGTGATGATACCGATGTTCGTCACGTCGGCCTGATGGCCGAAGCCGATCACCTGGGCAATCGTTCCGAAGTTCAGGTCCTTGTCGCCCTTCACGAACATCACTTTCTCCGACCGCGTCGAGAAGATCTTCTGCAGCTCCGGCGCGAGATCGCCGCGCGCGAAGGTCTGGTCGTTGATCTTGTACGTCGGCACCGCCGCCCCGTTCGAAAGCACCTGCACCACAATTGTGCGATCGTTCGGCTGGTCCTGCGTCGGGTTCTTCGGCGGCTGGGGAACCAGCGCCTCGAGCCCCTTCGGCGTAACCGGCACGATCACCATGAAGATGATTAGCAGTACCAGCAGCACGTCGATCAGCGGGGTTACATTGATGTCGGAGGATAGTCCGCCTCCGCCGCCTCCACCCATTCCCATAGTTCATTCCTTTCTGCGACAAGCCCGCGTTTCGAACCGGGCCGCCGCCGCTACGATGCCTGCGATTGGTTATCCGTCAGCAGGTTCAGCTGGCTCACGCCGCCCGTACGCAGAGCGTCGATCGTGTCCATCACCTTGCCGTAATTTGCACGCTCGTCTGCGCGCAGATATACCGACTTGTCCGCCGCCGGATCCGTCTTCTTCGCCTCGAGATCCGCCACCTTCTGGCCAAGATCGCCCAGCGCGACCGGATCACCGCCGAGGAAGACGTGGCCATCGCGAGTGACCGCCACCGTAATGGCGTCCTCTTTGTTCGCGGCGTCCATCATCGTCGCTGCGGTCACGACCGGCAGAGTGACGTTCACTTTGTTGTTCAACATCGGGGTGATGACCATGAAGATGATCAGGAGTACCAGCATCACGTCCACCATCGGCGTGACATTGATGTTCGAGTTCACCTTCTTGCCTTCGTCCCGCTTCGCGATTGACATAGCTCTTAACTCCCGCCGGCCATTCTTGCCGGCTGCTGGCTATCCTGCGAGTCCTTTATGTATGAACTCCGGCCGCCTTATCTTCGGCAGCCGGAGCCACAAACCGTGTACTCGCAGGCAGGTTCAACCTCAGGGGTGCGCTCAGGCACCCCGCGGGCTTAGCGGTGCGACTGCTTGATGAAGTAGTCCACCAGTTCCGACGAGCTGTTGTCCATCTCGACGTCAAATGCCTCAACCTTGTTGGTGAAGTAGTTAAAGCACATAACGGCCGGGATCGCGACGAGCAGGCCGAACGCGGTCGTAACCAGGGCTTCCGAAATACCGCCGGCCACAGCGCCGATACCCGAAGTCTTCTGGACTGCAATCTGTTGGAAGGCGTTCAGAATGCCCATAACCGTGCCGAGCAGACCGATAAACGGCGCCGTCGATCCGATTGTGGCCAAACCGCCCAGACCCTTCTTCAGCTTCGCGTGAACGATGCCTTCCGACCGCTCGAGAGCGCGCTTGGAGCTCTCAACCTGCTCTTCGGTGATCGCGCCGCCCGAACCGAACGAACGGAACTCGGTCAGGCCAGCCGTCACCACCTCTGCAAGGTGAGACTTCTTGGAGCGGTCGGCAACCTTGATCGCCTCATCCAGACGGCCTTCCTTCAGGGCGCCGGCAACCCGCGGAGCGAACTCACGCGACTGCTTGCGTGCGGCCGAGAAATACAGCGCGCGATCGATAATCACAGCCAGCGACCAGATCGACATGATGAACAGAATGATCACGATGCACTTGGCGAAATAACCCATGTGGCCCCACAACTCCATGGGGCTGAAACCTACGGACTGCTGCTGGTCCTGCAGGAACAGGGCGAGAGATGCGGGAGTGTTTGCGAGATGAGCGAGAATCACGGAATTCGTTCCTCCTGGGGAGACATGCGGGATATCAGCATCCAGAATCCATCTGGGGTTTCGGATGCAATGAAGCTTGAGGGGTCCGGAGGGGGCCGGAGCTTAAGTCTTTAGGTGAGACGCGAAATATGCGCCAAGGGGAGGGTGAATAGCGGTGTCAGTCATCGACACCGCCTACGTTACCGGCCGGGCGGGTAATCGGCAATGCCGCTCAGGTAGCACATCGACCGCCACCTGAGCGGCACTCTTCTTAGCCGCCATTAAGATTGAAGTTAACCGTTATGGTCGTATCCACTTCCGTGGGGTCACCATTCAGCAGGTAGGGCTTATACCTCCATTGCCGCACGGCATCGGTCGCCGCTCCCACCAGCATCGGCGGGCCGCTGATAACGCTCAGGTTCTGGATTTCGCCGTTCTTGCCGATGATGGCGTGCAGCACCACCGTTCCGCCAACGTGCGCGGCGCGGGCGATCGGAGGATAGATCGGAGTGGTCTTCGTGATAATCTGGCCGGCCATCACGCCACCGGAGATCCGGGTCGGTCCCTTGGGCTTCGGCGGCTCAACATTGATCTTCGGTCCGGTCCCGGCGCCTCCGGGCATGCCGCCCAGAATGCCACCGGCAGCTCCACCCGACATCCCGCTCATACCCGCGACACCACCGGTCGAGGGCGGCGGAGGCGCCTCTTCCTTGATCATCTTGATGTCCTTCGGGATCTTCGTCGGCGCGTGCAGGCCCTGGTCGATCTCCGACACAATCTTGATCGGCTTGATCGCCGCGGGTGGCGGCGGCGGCGGTGGCGGTGGCGGTGGCGGCGGCGGGGCCGTCAGCGACGCTGTCAACGCACCATGCGGCAGCGCCTCAGGATAGAGCAGCGGAATCAGAATCATCGTCGCCAGAATGGCGCCGTTGATCGAAAACGTCAGAATCATCCACCATTTGGACTTGGTCTTGATCTTGCCGCCTGATTCCATCAGAGAGTCTTCAAACATAAGGACCTCCTCCCACACGGGAGAGCTATCGGCGTTAGACACCGCAGCGGGTTGAATTGTTCCCGAATCAGACAGGGCCGCAAATAATTGCTCGATCCGGCCCACATCCTGTGCGTGGTGTCGAAGAGCATAGCAGGATTTTCACAGCTCCGGCTACTGTCGGACAGCCCGTCAATCCCTCTTCTACGCCATCCGTCGAGTCCCCAAGGAAATCTGCTCCATATCCAGTGCGTTTTCCCTCCCCCAAAAGGAAAGGGCGCCGCAAACTGCCGGCGCCCTAATCTTTACCCTCGATTCTCTACTCTCGACCCTCTGTCCTCTACGTCCTACCGGCGCGCTCCCTTGGCCGCGGGCAGCGTCGCCTTCCTGGTGACCGTCTTCGTACTCTTCGATCTCCAGTCCTGGTACGCCACCAGCATCGGCGCCGCCACCGCAATCGATGAGTAGGTTCCGATCAAAATGCCGATCACCAGCGCGAACGAGAACCCATGCAGCACCTCGCCGCCGAACAGGAACAAGCTCAGCACCGTCAGGAACGTCAGTCCAGAGGTCAGAACCGTCCGGCTCAGCGTCTGGTTGATCGACCGGTTCACCACATCCGGCAGCTTCTCGCGCCGGTTCATTGCCAGGTTCTCCCGAATCCGATCGAACACGACGATGGTGTCGTTCATCGAGTAGCCGATCAGCGTCAGGATCGCCGCGATCACCGTCAGCGAAATCTCCTTGTTCATCAGGGAGAACGCGCCCACCGTAATCAGCGTGTCATGAAAGACCGCCACCACCGCTGCCACGCCATAGATCAGCTCGAACCGGAACCACAGGTAAACCAGCATGCCTGCCAGCGAGTAAAGCGTCGCCAGCCACGCCTGCCGCTGCAACTGCTTGCCCGCCGTCGGACCGATGATGTCCACCTGCTGCACGCTGAAGTTCGAGTCGTGATAGTTCGCCGTCAGCGCGTTCTCCAGCTGGCTGCGTCCCTGGTCATGCGCCGTATCCATCGCCGAGGTCATCGGCAACTTCACAATCACATCGTTCGTGCTGTGACCCTCGCCCGAGATGCGCTGAATCGTCGCATCATGAATTCCGGCCCGGTCCATCGCCCCGCGGATGTGATCCTCGTTCGGCGCCGAATCGAAGTGCACCGTGATCTGCGTCCCGCCCTTGAAGTCCACGCTCAGCGGCAGATGGTGCCAGAACGCCAGACTCAGAACACCGGCCACCGAAAAGATCAGCGAGAAGCCCAGGAAGTACCACTTCTTCCCCAGCCAGTCGATATTTACATCATGAAAAAATTCCACGTCGCTTCCTCAATGAGGTTCTAGGTACTAGGTTCCAGGTACTAGGTTGAGGTCACAGGCAGATTTTGCTGCTTAGCTCAGTTCTAGAACCTGGAACCTCGCACCTAGAACCTCTTTCTAAATCGACAACACAGCCGCGCGCCCGCGCTTCTCCAACAGAGCATCGAAGATCACGCGCGAGACAAACACAGCCGTAAACAGGTTCGCCAGCAGACCGAAGGTCAGCGTCACCGCAAACCCCTTCACTGGCCCGGTGCCGAAGATAAACAGAATCGCCGCCGAAACAATCGTCGTGATGTGCGTATCCAGAATCGTGATCCACGCATGCGCAAACCCGTCATGCACCGCCGCCGCGCTCGTCTTGCCCGCGCGCAGCTCTTCACGGATGCGCTCGAAGATCAGCACGTTCGAGTCGACGCCCATACCAATTGTCAGGATCACACCCGCGATCCCAGGCAGCGTCAGCGTCGCGTGACTGAAGCCCATAAACCCAAGCAGGATCACAAGGTTCAAAATCAACGCCAGGTCCGCATTGATGCCCGCGCCTCTGTAGTAAATCAGCATGAAGATCAGCACCGCGAGCATGCCCGCAATCGCCGACACCACGCCCTGGTGAATGCTCTGCTTGCCCAGTGACGGCCCAACCGTGTTCGTGTCCAGGTACGAGATCGAAGCCGGCAGCGACCCGGTGCGCAACATCAGGCTCAGATCATTCGCCTGCTGCTGCGAAAATCCGCCGTGAATCTCTCCGCTGTCACGAATCGCGCTCTCGATATTCGCGACTTCGCGCACCTTGTTCTCCAGCACAATCGCCATGCCCGTATTCACGTTCGACGACGTGTACTTGTAGAACCGGTCGCCCGCTTCCGTCGTCAGGTTGAACGTGATGTCCGGCTGCCCGTTCTGGTCGGTCGAAGGTTGCGCGCCGCGGAAATCCGTTCCTTCCACAATCGACGCGCGCTTCAGCAGATACCACTGGTCCGGGCTGCCCGCGCCGTTGTTGCCCTGCATCAGCACCTCATCCGGAGGCACCGTTCCGCCCAGCGCCGCCAGCGCCTGCTGCTGGTCCGGCCACGGCCCAGGCCCCGGCACCACCGCGTGAATCTCCAGCTTCGCCGTCGATTGAATTATGCTCTCGACGCGCGACAGGTCGGTCACTCCCGGCAGCTCCACCAGGATCTGGTTGTCCCCCAGACCGTACTGCTCAATCACCGGCTCCGACACGCCCAGCGAATCGACACGTTCCCGAATCGTCTCAATCGACGTCTGCAGCGTGCGCGCCTCGAGGTCGCGAATCGCGGCCTGCTTCATCGTCAGCACATAACTGCCGTTCGCTCCGCTCGAGAGGTCATAGGTCGAGTACTCCGTGCCCGTCAGCACATCGTGAATTGCCGACTGCTGCGCAGGCGTTCCGCCGGTAATCGTGATCACCTCAGGATGCGCCAGGTCCGTCTTCGCCGCCTGCGCGCCCAGCGGCTGCAGCGCCGTATTCAGCGCCTGCATATCGCGGTCCGTCGTTGAGTTCACCGCCTCCTGCACGTGCACCTGCAACACCAGGTGCGTTCCGCCCTGCAGGTCCAATCCCAGGTGAATGCGGTTCAGCAGCGCCTCTGTCACCCCATGCGTCGGAATCCCGAAGATCCCGTAAACAAAGATCACCAGCACCGCGATGATGAATACTGTCTTGCCCTTCAGATTCTTTCCCATCGTCCGTCTCTAATTCCCAATCTCTCTTCCACCTTGGCTGCCCCATTCATGCGCAGTCTCATCGCGCATGAGTGGGCTTACGACTTCGGCGCCTCTTCCGTCGTCACCGCCGCAATCGCGCTCTTCACCATCTCCAGCTTCACGTTGTCCGGTGCGCACTTCACAATCAGCACATCGTCCTTCACCGTGATGATCGTCCCGCGGATCCCGCCGTTCGTCGTCACCTTATCGCCGGGCTTCAGGTTCGACAACATCTGCTGCCACTGCTTCTGCTTGCGCTGGTTCGGCGCAATCAGCAGAAAATACATCGCCACAAACATCAAAATAAGCAGCGGAAAGCCGCCAAACGAGCCGAACCCTGCCACTGCTGCCATCCCTAACGCCGATACACTTGAAATCACGCGGTTTTGCTCACTACGGCACGGAACGCCAGCCGCGCTCCCGCCTCATCTCTCTCTGGAACTCTCAGGAGTTCTTGCTGCGCTTGAAGATAAAGAAGCGCGCGCATCAGACCGCCGCCAGGAATTCCGATCGCATCCGATCGCTCAACCCAGGACACGTCGGCCTTCCCGAGGCAACGTACACCTAAGCCTTAAGCATCTCCGCTGCGGTCTGCGCTGTCAAGAAAATGCCGCGCTCCATCGCAGGCCAACTTGCCTGGCCATGACGGTGAGCCGCCTTCGCCTCCACTCCCATCAGCGGTTTTGCCTAATCCTTATATTCCAGAATGTCGCCCGGCTGGCACTGGAGAGCCTTGCAGATCGCCTCCAGCGTCGAGAGCCGGATCGCCTTTGCCTTGCCGTTCTTCAAGACGGAGATATTGGCCATCGTGATGCCGACCTTCTCAGCCAGCTCGGTGACGCTCATCTTCCGCCTCGCCAGCATTACGTCGATATTGATGATGATCGCCATGCTGGTCTCGTCACACCGTCAGGTCGTTTTCGGACTTCATCTCGACCGCGCTCTGCAGCGTTCTCTCAAATACCGCCGCCGCTGTGGCGACGACCGTCGACACGAAGATCAGAACAAGCCCCATCATGACGCCGCCGGCAATGTCGTCCGTTCCGCGCACCACGATGAAGAAATAGGCCTCTGCTCCCAGCAGAAAACCGACGAGTACCATCCCGCAGTACTTGATCGTCCGCAAGGCTTTCACAGAGCGTTGCGTGAAGACCTCATTCCTTCCCACATACTCCAGCAGCTTGAATGCCTGGTAGAGCGCGAAGAAATACGCGAGCGACCCGGTGTACGCATACGCCAGAAATGGATCGTGGAAGTAAACCTGAAAGAGGGTGGAGTGCACATTCCGGCCCTCATGCTGGGGTTCCACAAGCAACAGAGCAAGAGAGCCAATCCCGATGAGCACAACGACCACTTGGAGAAACATCGTTGAGTGCCTTCTCATGGAAAGTATCTTCACTCGTTATTTATCGTTTGTCAATATGTATTTATCGTTTCACCCAACAAAACGGGCGACCACTGACCCCGCTGTGACTGCCCTCTTCCCAACACCGGTATCTCGGCTTCTGGGAAGCGTAGGGCACCGCTCGCCTGCGACTTTTCGTCAGCCAAATCAATTTCATCGGCGACTGGCTCCTCATCTATGGTCACAATTGGGAACTCTTCGGCCACGCCATCAGGATTCCGGCCTATCAGCTTCACGCGATGATCACTTTCCTAAACCCTTAAAGGCAAAGTGTTATCGACCCACTGCGCTCTCCCCAGAAAAAAGTGCGTCGTCCTGCAGAACCTAACTCATGTGTTTTGAATACTTTGCAGCCACCAAGTTTTGCAGGTGATTGATTCCAGATGCTTTACCGCAACGGTCGAACACGGAGTCCGCCGCTAAGTCCAATGTTCCGAAGACTTTGCCTAATTTAAGGGGGGGAGGGGGTACCCAGTTTTACTGACTCGTCGCCGGCGTCAGCGTCACTCCGACTCCGCTCACATCCGTGTCCGTTACGGTCAGGCTCTCCTGAAACGGCGCGTAGTTCGACCCGGCACTCTCGGTCGGAGACCGTCTTCCAAATCCTGCCGACGGCATACTATTCGCATTTGAGACCGCC
>DASUHZ010000087.1:0-20296 GCA_036273275.1 Bryocella sp. | reverse complement strand
GAAGTCGGCGGTGACATCATCGTGCACCAGGTTGCGAAGGTCTCGGGCGCTGTCGGTTGCGGGCATAGAATTCTTGTCGGGCATGGGGAAGGTTCTCCTTGGGGCGGCAGCTTGCCTGCCCGTTGGATGCAGGTTGCCGGGGAAGAGGAACGCTCAAATTTTTTGCTCGGTAAACGGCCGGAGCTGTGCTTCGGAAGGGCGAGGCGTCAGCAGGCTGACGAGGCCGAGGCAGATGAGGGAGACAACCAGCGCGGGAAGAATCGCGTCACGAGCGGCGAGCCACGCAGGCAGGCGCTGATTGATGAAGGGCTTGTCCCAGAGAACGGTGACGACGGTGCCGGCAGCTATGCTCGCGACGGCGGCCGCGCCAGTGGCCCTGCGCCAGAAGAATGCCGCGAGGATGACCGGGGTGAGCGCGGCGGAGTAGATGGTGTAGGCGTAAAGCGATTGTTTGAGTACAGAGGTTGTGCCGAGCGATTGGTAGAGCGCCCAGGCACCGAGCGCGACGACGATAAGGCGCGAGACGATGAGGACCTCGGAATTTGAGGCGGAGGGCCGCACGTAGCGGATGTAGACGTCGTTGATCAGGTTTGTGGACGGCGAGAAGAGGTAGTTGTTCGCGGTGGAGACGACCTTGGCGAAGATGGCGCCGACCAACAGGGCGCCGAGCAGCATGAGCAGTTTTGAGCCGCCGAAGGCATGTGTCGCGGTGAACGCGAGAATTTCCCGCGGGCGCTGACTGACCTCGCCGCTGCGGTAGAGTGCGGAGCCGACGACTGCCAGGGCAACGATGACGGACTCAAGGATGACTGTTCCCACTACCCAGCCTAAAGTCGCGCGCGTTGCGTCCTTCTCAGATTTCGCGGAGAAGAACTTCTGGTACATGGCCTGATTGCCGAGCATGAGCAGGCATGTGGGGAGGAAGATTTCGAGAGCGGACTGGACCTGTTGCGTCGAACCGTCGGGGAGGGTCTGGATGTAGGTGTTGAAGGGGTGGATGTCGCCAAAGAATTTGAAGTGGGTGGCGGGAAGGATCGCGCGGACGTTGCTCCAGCCGCCGGCGATGTGCACAAGCACGGGGAGCGCGGCGATCATGGTGAAGGTCGCGAGCAGGCCGATGAAGACGTCCATATAGGCGACGGAGCCCATGCCGGCGATCATCGTGAAAAGCGTGACGAAGCAGGCGAGGATGTACTGGCCCTGCACGGCGGAGATCGAGGGAAAGATGAGGTGGAGTATGTCACCGCCGCCAATGAATTGATAACTTGTGATCGCGGTATAGGCGAATAGGACAGCGATGACCCCGAGCACGCGCGCGGTCTGGTTGTAGCGCGCTTCGAGGAGGTCAGGGATGGTGAACTGCGCGAATTTGCGGGCGCGCGGCGCGATGAAGTAGATGAGCGCAAGCCCGGCCCATCCGCCGGCCGCCTGCCAGAGTGCGGCGAAGCCGTGCTTGTAGGCGTTTTCTGCTCCGCCGAGCAGCGAGCCGGAGCCGATCCAGCTGGACAACAGTGTGAAGACGAGGACGAAGGCGGGAAGGGAGCGGCCGGCAACAAGGTAGTCTGCCTTGGTCTTAACCTTGCTGAGCCGAGCGACCGACACGCCGAGCAATGCCAGGACGATCAGGCCAAGAACAATCGCGTAGAGATTCATCGTGTATGGGGCATTCTAGCTTTTTCGCTGGCGCTGCACACCGGCAGATGAGGAGCGCCAGCGGGTAATCGATTGCTAGTGCGCCGCCTCGATCTTGACCCACTCGTCGCTGGTCTCCCAGCGGACGTGGAGCTCGGTGGAGTTATTTGTGGTGTGCTCGAAGCTGATGCTCATGTCCTCCTGCGGAGATGTCAGTGTCCGGGAGCGCATGGGCACGCGGCCGAGATCCTGGTCCTGGTGGTACTCGGTTCCCCACTGGCCGGTCTGCTTGTTGATGATCAGATGCCAGCCGGACTCAGCCGGAAGGGTGTAGAGCGTGTACTTGCCGGCGGGGACATTCAGGTCGCCGATCTTGATGTTGCCATCTGTGACGAAGCTGGTGGCGGGATTGGCGCCGGTGCGCCAGACCTTTCCGTAGGGCACCAGCTCGCCCACGATCTTGCGACCGCGCATGCGAGGCGAGTTGTAGTGGATCGTGATGGCCTTGCCGTCGAGCGTGACCTCCGCCTGCGCGGCCGGGCTGGGAAGAGGTTTCTGGTCCTGCGGGAGGCTGGCCGACGTGTTCATCTCGGGATTGGAGCCGGGTTCACCTTGCGCGGACACGGTTGTGATATGCGCGAAAACGGCTGTGCCTACGGCCAGCAGAGCCAGGACGGGGATAGCTGCGAGTGCGGAACGAACGGAGGTCTTCATGGCCCACCATGCTACCCTAGATGGGTGAGTTGCGGCTTTTGCCGCGTCATTCCTCCTTGCGCCCGTAGCTCAGCTGGATAGAGCAACAGCCTCCGAAGCTGTAGGTCAGACGTTCGAATCGTCTCGGGCGCACCAAACTCATCTTTTCATCGACGAACTCTTCTAGCTGCTAACTGGCTGAAGCGGCTGCGTTCTGCTCGTTCGAAAGCCCGTCCTGATCGCCGGGGTTACGACGTGAGGGGGCAGCCAACGTGTTATCACGTGAGGCCGACGAAGATGCGTATTCTGAAACCGTGCAAAACTTCGGAACGCGAGTTACAGAATGTCATGTCCAGATGATCAAATCTCTTGTCTTGATTGCAGTCTTAGGTGTCTTTACCACTGCGGCCAACGCGGCCGATAACGTCCAGCAACGCGAAGTTAAGACTCAGTATTATTCGCTCGCCCTCACTCCTGACGGCTCAACGATTGAATCGTTGTCGGTTGATTCCCTCGGCAAGGGAGAATTTCGTCCCAACGCTTTACTCCCGCCGGGATCCTGGCCCGTTGCGAGGACATTTCCGCAAGATCCGGCCGCCGGCGTTCCCGATTCAGGTTGGCGCTTCAAGTTCTCGCCGCGATCTTTCGAGATGGTGAGCACCTTTCGCCACGGCATTCCTGGGCAGGGCATTGTTGTGCGCTTCAATCCTGAGGTGACGCACGCCACGCTCTTGACGATGGTTGACGAAGGACAGGCCCGGTTGCCGGCTGTGCTGCACTTGCCTGAGGAAGGTTCGTTGCGCATCGAAGTGGCCAGCCGCCAGCCGGTTCTGCTCGGCTACGATGGCCACCGCCGCAACAAGGGCTACGTCGAAGTATTTTTCCCCGGAGCAACCCTGACCAACCCGCGAGTTGCGTACACTTTCACGGTCGTCGCGATCTATCCGCATCTGCCGGGCATCGAGTCTGATCCGCGCTTCGACGGATTCCGCCGCAACTGGCTGAACATCTTCCAGATGCAGGCTGAAGACGGCATGCTGGCAAACAATACTGCGAGCGACCCCTGCTCGTTTGTTGAGCACATGTACACGGAATTGGCTAAGTACACGCCGCCTCTGGCCAACGGGCTAACCGCTATGGATCTGGTGCGCGAGTCGCTCGACCGCTTCCTGCATGGCGCGCTCGCCGCAGGAATGCCTTATTACCGGAGCTTCGATGGCAGTGGATTCGGCGTCAGCGACCGCGACACGGTCAGCGCCGACACGCATCCCTCGCTTCTCATCGCGGCTGGCGAATACGTTTCAACGACTCACGACACGCAGTGGCTCAGGAAGAACTACCCCGCCCTTCGTGACTGGGCTGAAGCCATGCTTGCGACTGACACCAACGGCGACGGTCTAGTGAAGTACAGTGCGTCGGGCAACTCAAATAGCTGGATCCCGCGAGCCGATGGCGGAACCCCTCTGCGCCCGGCGAACTGGTGGGACACCATTGGTTTCGGCTATGAAGATGCTTACTCCAATGCGCTCGCCTATCGCGCCCTCGGGGAGATGACTGCGATGGCATCCCTGATGAAACGGGACGGCGACGCCGCACGCTATCGCAAAAGCGCCGCGAAGCTGAAGAGCGCGTACCTGCCCGCCTTCTTCGATGAGAAGACCGGCGTGATTGCCGGATGGCGAAGCGAGGACGGCAAACTTCACGACTATTACTTCCCGTGGGTGAACGGAGCAGCTGTCGTCTATGGCCTGGTGCCGAAGAAAGAAGGCAGCGAGATCTTCGACCACCTTCTCGCCAAGATGAACGAGGTGGGCTATACAGACTTTGAGCATGGCATTCCAGGTAACCTGATCCCAATCAGTCAG
The DNA here is from genome assembly GCA_036273275.1 of Bryocella sp. Classification (GTDB taxonomy): domain Bacteria; phylum Acidobacteriota; class Terriglobia; order Terriglobales; family Acidobacteriaceae; genus Granulicella. The sequence continues at coordinate 16,106 of DASUHZ010000087.1, read as the reverse complement.
GAAGATTATCTGGGGCATGCCAGATTTCAGAACTATGAAGATGGCAGCGCAACTGCGGCCTTCGCCTACTACACCATCGCCGCTCTTTATAAGCTCGGGCGTGTCCAGGATGGTGACCGCATCCTGTTCCCAATGCTGAAGAGTTACAAAGCCGGCGGGTATGACGGCCGCGGCCCGAACGGCAAGACGTACGACTGGCAGTCGTGGAATGGCACTCCCAGTGGCTACGAAGGCTTTCTTGCAGATTGCTTTATGACCCTCGCGGCGGCGGTTGAACGGCCATTGCCGTTGACCTCGAGACACTAAGAGTGGAGTTTCGTCTTAGAGAGCATTTCAGTTGCGAGAAAGTGCGACTTGCGAACCGAGCCGCTTTCACGCGGTACTTCTACAAAATTGAGTGTCAGGCCCAGGCGTCGACGGTGACGAAGCGACCGCCGTTTGCTGAGCGTTCGGTGAGGAGCCGGTCGGTGGCCTGCACCGTGGCGGATCGATCGGCGCCCATGCGCTGGTCATAGCCGTCGTGGAGGAGGATGTTCGCGCCGCTGCCGCGTTGCGCCGTCGTCTCCAGGCCGCGTCGCAGCTTGTGCAGGACGCCGTCGGTGCCGATGGGCGCCCAGTCGTGTCCCATCACGTTCCATTGAATGATGGTGAGGCCGAGCTCGCGCGCGATGCGCATCACGGCAGGACGCCGGGCGCCGTGTGGCGGGCGCAGATAGCGGACGGGTGCGCCGAGTGCGTCCTCGAGTGCCTGGTTGCAGCCGCGCAGCTCCTCGCGGATGACGCGGTCCGATTGCCATGCGAGCCAGGGGTGGGTCATGGTGTGATTGCCGATGAGGTGGCCGGCGGCGTGGACGGCGCGCACCACATCGGGGCGCTGGTGGACGAAGCGGCCGATCATGAAGAACGTGGCGCGAACGTTGTGGCGCGCAAGTACGTCGAGGAGTTCGAGGGTGGCGGCGTCATTGGGGCCGTCGTCGTAGGTCAGGGCGATCTCGGCGGGGTCGCTGCCCGCGATGACGGTGCGGCCGAACAGCTGGGACTGGGGGTGGAGCGCGGCGTAGGCGAGCGTTCCGGCGACCGCGATGGCCGAGGCGGTGGCTGCCGTAAAGACAATACCGGTCGTGTGAGGCATTCCTGTTCAGGATAGGTTTGGCGGGCGACTGGATCAACCTGCGATGTGTCGTGTTGGGGTTAAGTCCTGCTGTAGATGCAACATGGCCGGCCTGTAGCCCGTCTCAAGACTGAGGCATGGCAGTCCGTGCCGAGGAGAGCTGTGCGTGATGCGAAAGGTGACATTCCGGCTCCCCGTAACATTTGCTGTCGTGCTGTGTCTTGGCATTGCGGCAGTGGCGCAGAAGACCCAGGAGGAGCCAGCGACGGATTCGGCCGCGCAGGCCAGCCCGATCAAGCCGGCGCCGGCGGCCCCGGTTGATGACGCAGCGGCGCAGGCGAGTCCGATCCGCATGGGTAGTGGGCATGGTGAGTCGGTTCCACCGCACTCTGCGATTGAGGTGAAGCTTTCGCGTGGCATCGACTCGGGCACGCTAAAGAATGGCGAGACGGTGCAGGCCAGGCTATCGCAGCCTGTGACGCTGAGCCCGAGGGGGACGCTGCCGGTGGGCACGCCCGTCGAACTCACGGTTGTGGAGACGCTGCCGGCAGGAAGGCTCTATGCCGCGGGCGAATTTTCGCTGCAGGCAGAGCGCGTGGGATCCGTTGGGGTGTACACGAACACCTTGACGTATCGCGGCAAGCCGGGGCACAAGGATCTTGCGGACAGCGCGCCGGCGGTGGGGACGGATGCTGGGCTTGCGGCGGGAGCGGCGCTGACATTTCATGTGCTGCCGCCGCCCGCACCAGCGACTGGACCCGCGAGGGCCAGGAACGGAGGACCGGGATCGGTGAATGGCGTTGCAAGCGGAGTGGCGCCGCCGCCGGGGTCGTCCAAGCAGCCGGATGGAAGTGCCGGCAAGACGAACGGAGCGCAGGTGAGACAAATTACACCAGCGGCAAATAAGGTCGAGCCGGCGCAGAATCTGGGCAAGCCGAGTCCTGCACCGAACCAGCCAGCACCGCCGACTGGCGCTAGCTCGACGGAGACGACGCAGCCTCATCCGTAGCGGCGGGAGCGGCGCCGGAGAGCGAAGTGCGTCCACCTTCGCCCAGCCAGAGGCAGAGACCGCCGAATAGCAGAGCGCCGACGGCGAACTTCAAGGCGGCGGGTGCGTGTGTGGGTGAGAGGAAAGCTTCGAGCGTGCCCGCGATGGTGAGCAGAGGAATGGTGCCGGCGACGATCTGGACGGCTTCCAGGCCAGCGAGCGCGAGGGAGTCCTTGCGGCGCAGCATGCCGGGAAAGAGGATACCCGCGGCGAGTCGCAGCCCGGCGGCACCGGCGAGCATGATGCTGGGCAGCTCCAGCGCGCCGTGCGCAGCGATGAAGCTCCAGAGGCTGAGCGAGAGGTGATATTTCGCGCAGACGGTGGCAATGGTGCCGAGCATGAGGCCGTTGAAGAAGAGGGTAAGAATGGTGCCGAGTCCTGCAGTGATGCCGGCGGCGAAGGCGACGAAGCAGACGGTGATGTTGTTCGTCATGATCTGCGAGGAGGCCTGCGGCTTGATGCTGAGGATCGAGTTCATCCAGAGGTGATGCTGGCGGATGCCTTCCATCTTGTCCGGGCCGAGGAACATCTCGCCGAACTCAGGGCGCACAAGGGTGACGAAGACGCCGAGGGCAGCGGCGGCGAGGGTGATGGCGGTCGCGAGCCAGACGTAGCTGGAGAGCCTGCGTAAGAGCCGCGGATAGCCGTGCACCATGAACCGCCACAGGCCCGCGAACGAGTTGCGCGAGCCGGAGTACACGAAATTGTGAGCGCGGGCGACCAGTTTGTTCAGGTATTGTTCCAGCGTGCGGGAGGATCGATCGGCACGGACGGCGCTGAGGTCGGCGGCGGCCTGGCGGTAGAGCAGTCCGAGGTCGCGCAGCTCTGGCTGCGAAAGCGAGCGCAGCCCATGGCCCTCGACCTGCCGCAGCAGCGCGTCGAGGCGGTTCCAGTTATCCTTGCGAAGGTCGATCCAGAGGTTCGAGATCATGGCTGCATTTGAGCAACGCGGGTTTGCCGACCAGCTTAACATTGACACGCCCGAGCAGGTGGAGCTCGAGTTTGCGGTGGCAGGAATCGGCAGCCGGTTTGTCGCCGTGTTGCTGGATCACCTGATCATCGCCGTGGGCTTTCTTCTGCTGGGCATTCTGTCGGCGTTTATCTTCGACTCTCTGCGAAAACATCTTGGCGTGCTGGGGAACTGGACCCTCGCGGTGTTTATCGCGCTGAATTTCCTGCTGTACTGGGGGTATTTCACGCTGTTTGAGGCGTTCTGGCGTGGACAAACGCCGGGAAAGCACGTGATGAAGCTGCGCGTGATCAAGGACTCGGGCCGGCAGATCACACCGTTCGAGGCGATGTCCCGCAATCTGCTGCGCATCGTGGATTATCTGCCCGCGTTATATCTCACTGGCGTGATCACGATGCTGTGCACAAAGCGCAATCAGCGGCTTGGGGACCTGGGTGCGGGCACGCTCGTGGTGCATGAGCGCAGCGACGAGCAGCCGCTGCTGATTGAGCGAGGCACGAGCATCATGCCGGCGCACTCGATGCCCGCGTTTGAGCCGCTTGCGTCGGCAGCTTCGCAGAGTGCCGGAAGCCTTCCGGCGGACGCGGTCGCCAGGCTCACGGGCGATGATCTGCTGCTGATCGAGTCGTTTTTCGCGCGGGCGCTCGATCTAAGCCTTGCGACACGTGCGGAGATTGCCTCGCGGGTTGCAGCGCAGATGGCGGCAAAGATGGGTGTCACTGTTCCGGAGGGAAATCCGGAGCGCTTTCTCGAGGCGGTCGCGTATGCGATGCGGTCGAGCGCGCGGGCACGAAGGTGAGGGGTTGGGTTCCGTTCAGTTTTGAGTTCTGAGTGTAGGAGTTGTTAGTCGGAAGGCAACAGCAGGTCCTTCACTTCGCTCAGGATGACAGAAAGAAAGGCAAAGGCAGAAGCAAAAGCTAGGCGGGTTCCTGCTCTTCTCAGTCGGCTGCGTTGCGGTCCGAGAGGGCAGTTTCGTGGTCGGTGTCGGCGAAGCTCTGCGGGACCAGCCAGCTCTCACCTTCGGCGAGAGGGTACACGCGGTCATCTACGTTGGCGGCCTGGGCGGCGCGCATCAGGCGTGAAAGCGGCTCGTCCATCGGCTCACGTCCGAGGCGGAACGTGTTGTAGTGCATGGGAACCATTGCTTCTGCGCCGACATCGAGAAACCCCTGCAGGGCCTCTTCGGGAGACGTGTGCACGGCGCGATAGTTGTCGGGGTAGTAGGCGCCGATGGGGAGTAGCGCGATTTCGGGTTTCAGTTTGCGGCCGATATCTGAGAACCCTGGGAAGTAGGCAGTGTCGCCGGAGTGGTAGACACGTGGCGAGCCGGGAGAGTCCAGCACGTATCCGCCGAAACCGCGGTGCGTGTCACTGAACATGCGCGCGCCCCAATGTTTTGCAGGCGTCATTGTGATCGACAGCGGCATGGTCTCGCCGAGTTCGGTCGACTGCCACCAGCGCAGGGACTGCACCGCGGAAAATCCGAGGTCTGCGACAAGATCCTCTACGTTGTGAGGGACGATTACGACCGGGGCCGAAACTTTGCGTCGCCGCATCTCGCGGGTCACCGCACGCAGCGAGGGGCGATTCAGGTGGTCCATGTGCGCGTGGGTCAGCAGGACAGCGTCGATGCGGGGCAGGTCGCTGACGCGCACGCCGGCGACGCGCTTACGGCGCAGCAGGATCAGGCGTGTGGCGAAGACCGGGTCTATGAGGATGTTGCGGCCACCGAGTTGCAGAAGGAACGAGGAGTGGCCGATGAAGGTGACCGCAGCCTCGTGTTCGGCAACCGACAGAGGAAGGTGCGGCTCGCCTTCCAGCGGATCGGCGTGGCTTTCGCGGACGAGACGCCACAGTTGCCCCAACTTGCGCATCCAGAAGGGGATTCCTCGTGCGCTGCGGGGGGCTCTGCTTTTGCGGCGTTTCATCCTGGTGAGAGTCTCCTTTGAATCAGATGCGTTCGCGGAGCGAACGATGCCTGCGGCAGCAGTGCTGCAAGTTACCGGCCCATCTCCGGCTGCATCACAGAGACAAGCCACCGCTGTAACGGCGCCAACAGTACACGCAGAGGATTCGGTTGCGGAATGCAGCAAAGCGACTCATCGACACCGCCCCCTCAGGCTGCGGAACGCAAGGATCACCGAGCGAGTGATCCCGTTGCGCGGCGGGTCTGGGACTATGTATCGGGCTCGGAACTGCACAGCCTCTGGGACTTTGAGGGCACGCCGGTGGGGGTGGTGCTGAAGCGGACGGCGAAGTCGTTCGTGAATGATGACCTGGTCTCGCGTGCGGCGGAACTGGGATTCTATTTTCTATTCTCGCTGTTTCCGATGCTGATCTGCGCGAGCGCGGTGCTCGGCCTTGCGGCTCGGAGTGCGCCCAGCATCTATGTCAGGCTGTTGCACTATATCGCGATGATGGTTCCACCATCGGCGTACCACCTGGTGATCAGCACCTTCAACCAGACGACGCGGGCCTCGACGGGCGGGAAGGTCACGTTTGGCCTGCTGGTTTCGTTGTGGTCGGCGTCGATGGGCTTCTCGGCGATTCAGGACACGATCAACCTGGTGTACAAGGTGCGCGAGACGAGACCGTACTGGAAGGCCCACGGATCAGCAATTCTGGTGACGATTCTGCTCGCGTTGATTGCCACCGTTACGCTAACAGTGCTGATGACGGGTGACTTTCTTGCGCGTAGAGCGTACGGCGCTATCTGGCATGTTCCGCTGCGCATGGGGGTGGTGATTGGAATCCACGTTATGACGTGGACTATTGCCTGCGGTCTGTTGATCCTGATCGTCAGCACGATCTACTATTACGCGCCGGATCTGAAGACGAAATGCTGGCGCTGGCTTACGCCCGGTGCTGCGCTCGCGATCATCACGTGGATGCTGGCGTCGCTGGGTTTTCGTGTGTATCTGCACTTCTTCAACAGCTACTCGGTCACTTATGGATCGCTGGGCGCGGTCGTGGTTCTATTGATGTGGTTTTACATCACCGGGCTTACGCTGCTGGCGGGCGCCGAACTCAATTCGGAGATACAGGGCGCGGTCGCGGAGAAGCGGTTGAAGCAGACGGGCACGCTGCCGCCTGAGGCAACTGCTGATCCCGACCATCCTGTTCCACTCGCGAGTTGACGCGGTGTATTCGACCTGCATCTAAATGCGAAGGACGCGCCACCTGGACGATGACGCGTCCCTTTTCCTTGCCCTTACTTGACCATCGGCTGCAGGATGTCATCCAGACGTGCGGGCGTGCCCTGGACGCGCTGGAGCTGCGGATAGCGCTCGCCCCCGTGGTCGTCCATGCGGATGATCTTGTAGTAGTTCGTGTTCTCGACGATGAACTCGATTGCGGGACCGTTTCCTTGAGCCTTCTGGATTGCAGCGCGCAACAGGAGTGGAGCGAAACCGCGTCCGTTCACTGCGATGATCTGCATGCCGGGGCCGAAGCCCGCCTTATCGGCGAGGCCGCCGACAATCACATCGTTCACCTTGCCGTCAGTTCCTACGGACATGCCGAGGGAGTAGCGCGTGTCGACGTAGTTGTGCTGGCTCTCCTGAAGCTGCGACCAGTAGGCGGGCTTGTCGGTGTAAATGAGTTTGTAGCCTGAGAGCGCGTCGATGCCCTCCATCTCCGGTGCGTGGACGTCGTTGGAGTCAAGTCGTGTGCGCAAGAAGGCTGCCCAGTCGTTCGGCAAGATGGCGTTCAGTCCGTTTACGATGTCTTCGAACGTGTAGGGCACAACCTTGGGAGCGGTATTGCCTCCGAGACCCTCAAACGCCGCCGCGAAATCGTTCAGGCTCTTCTTGCCGTTGCTCTTTGCGCGGATGGTGAGATCGACTTCGAGCCAGAGCAGTTCACCCTCGTCGTAATAGTCGACATTCCGGCGCCAGTTGTCGTAGGCTCCGCCTGCGTTGTAGAGAAGCTGCGCAGCGGTTGCGGTGTCCTGCAGATCGCGCCAGGTGCGGCCGGCGCGAAGATCATTGAGGTATCCGGCGACTGTCGCGAGCCGGTCGCGGTACACGGCGGGAGCCCAGATGCCGCAGCGCGAAGCGAGCACATCGCCGAGATATTCGGTGAGACCTTCATAGACCCAGAGCAGATCGCCCTTCATTGGCTCCTGGTAATTGGGAGTGGCGAGGCCGGCGGGGCGGCGGTACTTTCCATTCCACGAGTGCGTGAACTCGTGAGGAAGCAAGAGGCCGGCTTCGATGAAGCTGTTGTCGTCGGTAAAGGTCTTCTCGTTCACGCGATCGTCGGAGGACTGATGGTGTTCGAGTCCGAAGTGTGCGACCTGATCGCTGAGTGTGACGAGGAAGTGATAGGCGTGATAGTGACGGGATTTGTAGAGCGCTCCTGTCTCGCGCACGAGGCGAGAGAAGTCGTCGATGTGCTCCTGTGAGAGCTCGACGTCTTCCGGACCGTCGCCGGCCATGTCGAGGAAGTGCTTCGGCGTGATCTCCGGCGCGAGCGCAACCTCGCGGAAGTAACGGCCCGCGAGCACGGGCGAATCGACCAGCTGCTCGAGCGAGACGGTTTTGAAGCTGGTTTCTGTGCCTGGGGCGGAGGTGGGCTCGAGCGCGGTGCCGAACTTCCAGCCTTCGGGGACTTTCAATGAAGGCGTGACCATGACGTCGGCGGCCTTGCTTCCGTCGGGATAGACGATGAGTTCGTTCCAGCTCAGAAGCGCGAGATTGGCGCTGGTTGAGGCTCCGGCCGAGAAGCCTTCAGCGCTCGCGGTCGCCAGGAAATCCATCTTGATGTTGAGCTGCGTCGTTCCCTCGGGCACGGTGATGTGGTACGCGTACATGTTTACGGGGTCGCGCTCCCACTTGACGCGCTGCCCGGTCTGGCTGGTGATGATGAAGCCAGCTTGGTCGACGACTGGTCCCGTAGGTCCGTGCTCGCCGGGAATCCACTCGGGGTACACGAGCGTCATGGGGCCGGACTGCACGGGCATGGTCTCCTGCGAGTGCAGGATCTTGCGCGGAGCATCGCTGAGGTCGACGGCGAGCGTGATGGGGGTTTGCGCGCTCGCGAGACACGGCGAGAGCAGCGCGGCGCTGGTGAGCGCGGCGCAGAAGAGGCGCGAAAGATGCATTTCGGAGAGTGCTCCTGGACGGAAAATCAAGTTCGTCCAGTGTACGCGGGCAGCGTGTTACGTTAGCCAGCTTCCTTCTCTTTGCGCAAATGGTCCATCGCGCCCGCGATGAGCTCCTTCGCTCCCCCGATTCCGGCGAGCACGGCCTGCAGATCGAGCTTCGGTACCGCGGGATTCCGGCTGCTCGTGCAGTAGACGCCATGTTGCCCGACGAGCACGAGCGCGTCTGTCAGGGCATCAAGGGCGACAGCGAGACGGCCGCCGGCTTCTCCGCGCATGAAGACTTCGCGCTCGATTTCCTCGCCGCGGGTATGGAGAATGTCGCCGTGGCGGTAGAACGGCGTGCCGGTCGGCTTCAGCTCATCGGCCACGGACTACCATTCCTTGGCGGCGCTGTCAGGCGTCATGGGAGTGGAGGCTATAGGTGCCCTCCAGCGCAAGACCGGCTTGCGCGCGGCGGTGGTCTCGTCGAGACGCCGCATGCGCGTGGTGTGCGGCGCGGTCTGCACGAGCTCCGGATTCTCTTCGGCTTCACGCGCGATCTGCTGGAGAGCATCGACGAGCAGATCGAGCTCTTCCTTCGATTCAGATTCTGTCGGCTCGATCATCATGGCGCCCTGCACGACGAGCGGGAAGCTGACCGTGTAGGCGTGGAAACCGTAGTCGATGAGCCGCTTGCCCATGTCGCCGGTCTTCACACCATTGCGTGCCTGCAACTTGTCCGAGAAGACGACCTCATGCAGCGAAGGCGACTTGTACGGCAGATCGAAGGTGCCTTCGAGCTTCGCGCGCAGGTAGTTCGCGTTGAGCACGGCGTCTTCCGTCGTCTGACGCAGGCCGTCCGGGCCGTTCGCGAGGATGTACGCCAGCGCCCGGATGAACATCCCGAAGTTGCCGTACCAGGCGCGTACGCGGCCGACGCTCTGCGGGCGGTTGTAGTCGAGGGCGAGGATTTGATCAGCCCCGTCCGGCTTTGTGACCAGTACCGGTGTGGGAAGGAAGGGCTCGAGAATTTTCTTGCATGCCACTGGTCCACTGCCCGGGCCGCCGCCTCCGTGCGGCGTGGAGAAGGTCTTGTGCAGATTCAGGTGCATTACGTCGGCACCAAAGTCCCCCGGCCGCGTCTTGCCGCAGAGCGCGTTCATGTTCGCGCCATCCATGTAGAGCAGCGCGCCCTTCGCGTGGAGGATGTCCGCGATCTTATGAATCTCACTCTCGAAGACGCCGATGGTCGAGGGATTCGTCAGCATCAGCGCGGCGATGTCTTCGTCGACGAGCTTCGACAGTTCTTCCAGATCAACCATGCCCTTCGCGTTCGATTTCAGGTTTGCGACCTGGTAGCCGCAGACCGCTGCCGTCGCGGGGTTCGTGCCGTGCGCGGAGTCGGGGATAAGGATTTTCTTACGCGGATTGCCCTGCGCTGTGTGATAGGCCTTCGCCAGCAGGATGCCGGTGAACTCACCGTGCGCGCCCGCCGCGGGTTGGAGCGTGATGGCGTCCATGCCCGTGATCTCGATGAGGCACTCGCTCAGGATCTTCATGATGCCGAGCGCGCCTTGGGAGAGCGACTCCGGCTGATAAGGATGTGCTTCGGCGAGACCTTCGAGGCGCGCGACCGCTTCGTTGATGCGGGCGTTGTACTTCATCGTGCAGGAACCGAGTGGGTACATGCCGAGATCGATCGCGTAGTTCCACGTGGAAAGGCGTGTGAAGTGGCGGATGATTTCGATCTCGCTGAGCTCCGGCATGACGCCGAGATCCGCGCGCGCGGCCTCGCCGAGCAGCGCGGCGGCATCGACCGCTGGCACATCGAGCTCGGCGAGCCGGTAGCCCTTCTTGCCCGGTGAGCTCTTCTCGAAGATGAGGTTCTCATCCTGGTTGACGTGCGTGCTCGCCTTGCGCGGCGTTCCAATGAATTTTCCGTCTGGCATGGTTTTCCTGTAGCGCGATCCGCGCTGCACGCATGAAGGCAGCCTGCAGGCGAACCCACTCCTTTCAGGTTCTCACATTCACGCGGGCGGAGTCGTGGCCGCCTGTTCGTCTATCGCACTCTGCCGACGCGGGTTGCCAGGGCAGATGTTCCTGCGGTGGTTCGGCTTTTCTTCGGCGAAGCGGTGCAAAAGGTACCGAAGACGGGTCACGCACGTCCAAACTTAGATTAGGCAAAACTGCCTCCTTCGCAGAGGAACTCCCTCGGGCTGCATCCGCTGCCTCTGCGAATGATCTCTGGGATATGGGGCGTACCGATGCAACTCTGGACGGAATACGAAGGAAGAAAGATCGAGGGGACCTACACGCTCGGCAAGCTGCTGCGTTCTGAAGGTCGCAACGGCTTCTTTGCGACCTCGGACACAACGGGAAACGCAGCTGTCATCCGCATCACTGAGGCCCATTTTGACGAGGACGAGCTGCTGAAGCGGTGGCGCCAGGTTGCCGGGATGCACGAGGACAATCTGATTAATATCGAGCGCTTCGGCCAGACGAACTTCGACGGCGTCGCGATTACGTACGCGCTGATGGAGGCCGACGATGCGAACCTCGACGACGTGCTGCGCGAACGTCCGCTGACGCTGACGGAAGCGACGCAGGTCGCGCGGGCTGTTCACGGCGCGTTGGCGGCGCTTCACGCCAGCGGCCTGGTGCATGAGCACATCGAGCCGGTGAATGTTCTGGCGGTGGGCGAGACGGTGAAGCTGCGCAGCGATTGTGTGCGCGAGTGCATCGCGGACATTGAGTTCAACACGCCCGAAGGCTGCGCGGAACTTCGCCGCCGCGATATCCACGACTTTGGCATGCTGTTGCTGCAATGCCTGACGCTGGAGAAGCGCTATAACCCCGGGCTGAATTTGCCGGACATCTTCCGCAGGCTGATTCCGCACATGCTGGACGGCACGTGGAGCCTGGAGCAGATCGGGCAGGTTGTGAATCCGCCGTCCGTTGCGCCGATTGCATCGGCAGCGGCTGCTCCGTCAACGAATGGGACTGCGGCCAATCGGAAGCCGAACTCTGCGAGTGCGTCGAAGCCTGCTGGAGTCTCGGAGCCGGAGCAGCGACTGCTTCCGCTCGATCAGCCGCGTCCGCCGATGAATGCTGCGGCCGATCCGGCGCTGCGCTCCCGGCGAGGGAACATCGAGGAAGCGTCAGGGTTTCCCTTGCGTCCATGGCTGGTTGGAGGTCTGGCCGCTGCGATCGTTTGCATCATCGTGATCTGGCATTTTGTCGGGGCGAAATCGACGAGGCCCGCGGAGAACGCCGCTCCGGCAGTCGCGAGCACCGCTGCGCAGGCTTCTTCTGCTCAACGAGAATCTGCTCCGCAGCCGGTGGTGCGGCCGGGGCGGGTTGAGGCAAATACCAGCGTTGCATCGGCGGCACACGGGGCGGGTTGGTATGTGATTGCGTGGACGTACAACCGCGAGGGACAGGCGCAGGCCAAAGCGGAGAAGTTGAATGCGCGGCATCGCGGGTTTCATGCCGAGGTCTTCAGCCCGCGCGGCCGCTCGCCGTATCTGATCAGCCTGGGCGGTCCAATGAGTGAGCCAGAGGCGAAGGCGCTGCAACAGCGCGCGCGGCGTTCAGGCTTCCCGCGCGACACGTTCATACGTAACTACCGTTAAGCCTTAGCAAGGCGGAGAGGCCGTCCTCCTGGACGGCCTCTTCGTTTCGGGGCATAAGATTTGGCTAGAATTCTTCCTCATCCTCACCGTTGCCGGTCGCGGAATAGCTTCCGGCTTCCGGCCCGTCGAGGTCCTCTTCGCGCAGGCTGAGTGCGATCACGGTGCCTGATTCAAACTCGATCGTCAGCGAATCCAGCTCTTTCAACTCGGCCTTGGCGACCGTCTCGCCGATTTGCGCGCACAGCGCATTGCGGTACTCGGGCTGTCCGAAGGCAATGGAGAAGTCTTCCAGCAGAACGTGAGGCCACGCGTACAGGGTCAGCGTTGGGCCATCGAAGCGCAGGCGCAGGTAGTCGCTTACAAACTCGACCGCAGAGAGCTCCTGGCCTTCGATGGCACTGATGTCCATAACTACTTTGCTCCGAGCGCCTGCGACGCAGCGTCGATTTGGATCTTGGTGGTCAGTTCGGTGGCGCACCACAGCGCTGCGGTTTCACCCAGCTCGGGATACCACTTCGCGAGTGACAATCCGCCAACGATTTCTTTGTCCAGCAGCTTTGCATTGATGCTTTCGGCGTCCGCGGGAAGGGCAACGGCGAACTCGTTGAAGCTTGGAGCAGAGAAGAGCGGCTTGGCTCCGGCTTTCGTGAGTGTGTTGCGGAGATAGGCGGCCTTCGCAAGGTTCTGCTCGGCCAGTTCGCGGAGACCCTGCTTGCCGTAAACAGTCAGGAAGATAGTGACCATCATCGCGACCAGCGCCTGGTTGGTGCAGATGTTGCTTGTCGCCTTCTCACGCCGGATGTGCTGCTCGCGCGTGGAGAGAGTCAACACGAAGCCGCGCTTACCGTTCATGTCTTTCGTCTCACCGACGAGGCGGCCGGGCATCTGGCGCAGGAAGCGCTCCTTGCAGGCGATGACGCCGCAGTACGGTCCGCCGAAGCCGACGGGCACGCCGAAGCTTTGCGCTTCCATGGCGATGATGTCGGCCTCCTTCGGCGGCTTTACGATGCCCAGCGAGACGGCCTCGGCGATTGCCACGATGAGCAGTGCGCCCTTCGAGTGCACCAGCTCGGCGATGGCGGCGACGTCCTCGATCGTGCCAAAGAAGTTTGGCGACTGAATCATCACGCAGGCCGTGTTGTCCGTGATCGCGCGCTCAAGCTCGACGAGGTCTATTCGGCCGGTCTTCGCGTCATAGCCGCATTCGGCGACGGGAATCTCCTGGTGCTGGACAGTGGTCTTGAGGACCTCGCGATACTCAGGGTGAACCGTGCGGGCGACCACGCAACCATCGCGGCCGGTCACGCGAACGGCCATCATCACTGCCTCAGCACATCCGGTGGAGCCGTCGTACATCGATGCGTTGGCAATCTCCATACCGGTCAGTTCGCAGATCATCGTCTGGAACTCGAACATTGCCTGCAAAGTGCCTTGCGAGATCTCCGGCTGGTAAGGCGTGTAGCTGGTCAGGAACTCGCCACGCTGCACCAGCGAGTCGATGATGACGGGACGATAGTGTCGGTACGCGCCTGCGCCGAGGAAGCTCGCCGGGAGCTTCCTTGCCGGTTTGCTCGCGAGCTCGGTGGCATCGCCGCTGGCAACATTTGCCGCGAACGCGCGGAAGCGATCTAGGATCTCCGACTCGGCATGCTGGCGCGGGATGTTCAGGTCGCGATCGAAGCGGTACTCGCCGGGAATCGTTTCGAAGAGCTCGTCGATCGTGGCGACGCCTATCGCGTCGAGCATCTCTTTGCGATCGGCAGGGGACTTGGGGAGATAACGCATGAATTCGTTCTCAGTTCTTGGTTATCCGTTCTCCGTTCAGAGAATTCTGATGCGTCGAACGGAGCTGTTTAGCGGTCAGCCTCCACTGCATGCATTCGCGGACAACGGAGAACTGACAACGGATAATGGTTAATGACCGGTTTCTTCTTTGACGAACTTCTCGTAGTCCGCGGCCGAGAGGAGCGCATTCGCCTGGTCGGGATTGGTCACGGTGATCTTGATGAACCACGTGTCGTTGGCCGCCGCGTTGACCGTCTCGGGCGCGGAGTTCAGGCTCTCATTCACCTCGGTGACGGTGCCACTGACAGGGGCGTACAGGTCGCTGACCGCCTTCACGCTCTCAACAGAGCCAAACGTGGCTCCGGCCTCGATCTGCTGACCCACCTTGGGCAGCTCGACGAAGACGATGTCACCGAGGGATTCCTGCGCGTAGTCGGTGATGCCAACAGTTGCGGTGTCGCCGTCCAGGTTCAGCCATTCGTGTGACTTGGCGTAACGGTAATTCTTGGGATAGCTCATTCCGTCATTGTAGAGGTTCCGACGGTACCGGTTTTGCTCTATCCAAAGGACTTCCATCACGCGGGATTCCGGCCCTGGTTGGTGTGAATCTTTTACTTCGATATCGAATCTTATGACATGGAAGTATTGGAAATCTGAAAGGAGCCACCCATGCCAGAACCCATCACTGGCCTGCATCACATAACCGCCATCGCCTCGGACCCGCAGCGGAATCTCGATTTCTATACCGAGGTTCTCGGGTTGCGTTTCGTCAAGCGCACCATCAACTTCGACGACCCGGGAACATACCACTTCTACTTCGGCGATGACGCCGGCAGTCCGGGCACCATTCTGACCTTTTTCCCGTGGCCGCACGCCCGCCGCGGACATGCCGGAGCCGGCGAGGTCACGCACACCGCCTTCAGCATTCCTGGCGGTTCGATTGCGTACTGGGAGCAGCGCCTGCGCGACAAAGGAGTTTTCGTCGAGCGCAGCGGAAGCCGCTTCAAGGGCGCCGAGGAGGTGCTCACGCTGGCCGATCCTGACGGCATGAAGATTGAGCTGGTCGCGCATGTGGACGCGCCGCAGATTACTGCTGGGCGCTACGCCGACGTTCCGGCCGAGCACGCTCTCCGTGGATTCTTCGGTGTCACACTGCTTGAGCGCAGTCTTGACCGGACCGCCGCGACGATGAAGATGCTCGGCTTCGAGCCGCTCGCGACGGAGGGCAATCGGACGCGCTTCGTGTCGCCTGCGGGCACGCCGCTCGGCAATCACATCGATGTCGTTGTGGACACGAACGCGGCCTATGGTCGCCCCGGTGCGGGATCGGTTCACCACATCGCGTACCGCGCGAAGGATGACGCGGCGCAGCTCGCCTGGCTGGAGGAGATCGCGAAGCACCTTCAGGTCACGCCGGTGCAGGACCGCACCTACTTCCATTCGATCTACTTCCGCGAGCCCGGCGGTGTGCTCTTCGAACTCGCGACGGATGCTCCGGGATTCGGCATCGACGAGACGCCAGAGACGCTCGGCGAAGCGCTGCGCATTCCGGAGTGGTTTGAGCCGCAGCGCGCCGCGATCGAAGCGCGCCTCGTGCCGATCGAGCTGCACCAGAGCTCGCAGACCGCGAAGAAAGAGGTGACCGTATGACAACGGCTGTTGCACTGCATTCCGACCAGCCGGTGCTCCATGCAGGGACGCCGCTGGCCGAGGCCCGAGGAGCAGTTGTGCTGCTGCACGGCCGCGGCGGTTCGGCGGAGGACATCATGTCGCTCGCGCAGCCGCTCTGTCGCGAAGGGCTTGCGTATTTTGCGCCGCAGGCCGCTGGTCACACGTGGTATCCAAACTCGTTCCTCGCTCCGCACGAGGCAAATGAGCCGTGGCTGAGTTCGGCGCTCAAGAAAGTCGATTCGGTCGTGGCGGAGATCGAGGCCGCCGGGATTCCGCGGGATCGTATCGTCATCGCTGGCTTCTCGCAGGGCGCGTGCCTCGCAACGGAGTTTGTCGCGTCGAATCCTGCGCGCTATGCGGGGCTCATTGCGTTCACCGGCGGATTGATTGGACCTCCGGATGCGGACCTGCATCATGAGGGATCAGTTGCAGGAACGCCTGCGCTGTTTCTAAGCGGCGACCCTGACCCGCATGTGCCGTGGCAGCGTGTGCAGGCCTCGGCTGCGGAACTCGAGCGGATGGGAGCCGTGATCACAGCGCGCCGCTATCCCGGGCGGTCGCACACAATTACTCCGGAAGAGGTGGAACTCGCCCGCACACTGATTCACGAGGCCTTTGCCGCATAGACTGACACGAGCATGCCCACAGCCGACAAGACGAACGAAACCTCCGCGCCCGCGCTGTGGGTTGTGCTCGCGCGCGCCTACCGCTCCATGGCTGGCTTCGTGGAGCGATCCGTGGCCGCTCTCGACATCGGTCTTTCCGACTTCATGATTCTCGAGGCGCTGCTGCACAAAGGGCCG
>DASUHZ010000086.1:0-3978 GCA_036273275.1 Bryocella sp. | reverse complement strand
ACCGCCCCACACGAAGATGAAGGCCGCGGCCACGGCGCGAATCATCGCGAAGCTGATGAGCACATCGAGGAAGTGAAAGAACTTCGCGCGGAAGGTCTTCGTCATCAGCAACGGAACGAAGATGGGGCCGAACAAAGCGGTTACGCCATAGAGAATGAAGGCGCTGCAGTTGATGACGAAGAGGATCGCAGACGCGATACCGAGCAAGCCCTGCACGACGAAGTAACAGAGGATCTGAACCGGGGCCATCAGCGAT
Organism: Bryocella sp.; assembly: GCA_036273275.1. Classification (GTDB taxonomy): domain Bacteria; phylum Acidobacteriota; class Terriglobia; order Terriglobales; family Acidobacteriaceae; genus Granulicella. The sequence continues at coordinate 3,722 of DASUHZ010000086.1, read as the reverse complement.
GGCATGGCGGTATTGTCGCCTGCTGTCTTCAAGAGCTGAAGGAGGTTATCGAGCGAATTCTGGTCGAACGCGGCAACCATCGCCTGCGCGATGTAGGAAAAGAAGTGATTGATGCCGAAGCTCGCGCCGGGGAAAGGATTCACCCAGTAGGTCTCAAGCAGGCAGCAGATGATGAGCCGCAGCAGGAAGTTCACGAGATCGCCGGCGTGGACTGGCTGCGCGTGAAAGCGGAACGTCATGCTCTGCGTGTTCCAGTTGACGACCAGGCTGATGAGGGTAAAGAGAGAGATGCAGGCCAGCTCCGTCAGCCCAAGCTGCGTGAGAGCACCGCCGTTCTGCGTCGTAAGATTTGTCAGATTGTTTGTGAACTGGTAGAGCCAGTCCACGCCGGAGCTCGCGCTGGGGAGTGCCTGGGCCAGTAAAGCGACGGATACCATGCTGCACCTCTCTCAAAAGGGCTACGGGATATAGGTCTTCCACGTCTTGCCCTCATGGGCAGCCGCGGAGTTGTGCTTCTTCTTGTCCTGCTCGACCCGCCTGCGGAACGCCTCGTCTTCGGCCTTCCGTTCCTCAGCGTCCCTCTGCTGTTGCTGGAGGATCGCCGCTGCCTTGGCGGCAGCAGCGGCGGCTTTCGCCGCCTCGTGCCGCTGGTAGGCGAGAGCGCCACCAATCGCGGTAAGGGCCGCGAGGATGGCGAGCAGGATTTTCGTATTGATTGCCTTCCACATCGCAGTCTCCGTTACGGGAGGTAGGTCGCCCAGGTGTTGCCTTCATTGGCCGCGCTGGTGTCATTCGCCGATCGCTGCTGCTGTACAAGCACGGCGGTGTTGAGGTCCACGACGGCGGCATTGCGGCGCTCCATGTTGGCGATCGTCATCTGCGAAGCAAGGCAGGTCTGCAATGCTCCCTGGGACTGCATCTCCGCCATCTTCTGCGCCTCGGCAGCGTTGAGCAGGTTCAGTTGCTCGACCTCCGTGTTGGTGCTGTCGCTCTCGTCGAACTGCGAGGACACAAGCGAGTTGTTGGCTGAGTTGTTTGTGGAGCGACCATTGCGGTACTGGCCGACAGCCGTAAGGCAGTCGGGAGAGACCGCATCGGAGGTCTCGATCATGGCGAGCTGCGACGTGCGAGCACTGCCGAGCGAGCTGCCGGCGAGATACGAGGAAGCACTGCCGTTCATCGTGACCGATGAAGACTTCCATGCCGTGCTCGATGCCGAGGGGGAGTTCGTCGAGAGGGCAATGCTCATGCCCGCTGTCTCGCCGAACATATTGGCGACGTTCACGTTCTCCAAAGCATGAAGAGTAGTCTGCCATTGCTGCTTCATGCTGAAGTGAGTGATGTTGTTCTTCACCATGTTGTACTGCATCTGCAACGTGGTGAGCTGTTGAACGAGACTCCCGTAGCTCGTGGGGTCGAATACGATGTCCCCGAGGCCGAACAGCGCGAAGCTCGGCGTGGCGGTGAGCAACAGCGCCGCTCCTCCGATGAGCCACTTGCGGTTCTTTGGGTTGAGTTTCATAAAGCCTCCTGCGGTCGGTGACTACATGCACTGCGGACAGGTCCGGTCCAGCCTGTCCAGTTGAAAGAACCGGAAGTGGATGCAGTGCCCGAGAGCCTGCGTGGATTGGAGGTAGACCCATGCAAGTGCATCCCTTCCGACCGGTGTAGCAATCGAGGCCGTCACCATCGCGGCAAATACCAAAGCTCCCACGGTGACAAAGAAACGATTTGAGACTCTGAAGTACGTGGCTTTCGCACTCCTCATCGGGAAGTTATAATGTCGGATCAACGCGATGCTCCGCATAGGAAGGGATAAGCAAATCGGTTCCGATGTACACCCGGGCGCGGGAACCCTCCTTGAGGGTGATGATCGGTAGCCGATTGAGGAAGTGATTCAAGACCTCCTCACCCTCGGCTGCTGACTGCTCGGAGATTCCGTTACGAATCTGCGTCGAAGGATCGAGAACCGTACCGCTGTTGCCGATCTGTGCAAGGCCGCCAAGTCCGCCTATGGCGGCAGCGGCGGCAAACGCCATCAGGTATCCGTGGTCTACCTTCGTGGCGAGGCCGGTCGTGCCGATCTGGTCGAGGCCGATGTATTTGGCAAATTCGATGGAGAACCCGTCCGGGCAGATGGCGCGATGGAAGGTGACAAACATCTTCCGCTGCTGAGCATTACCAACAGACTGCACATCGCCAAGCAGTCGTGTGCCTTGTGGCAGGAGAAGCTGTTGATGGTCGTGAGAATAGAGATCGGTCGTCAGTGAGACCATAATCGGGCCGCTGAAACCGCCGTCGATGTGATTGGTGACAACGCCCTCCAGCACCGTACCTTCAAAGACGCGATACAAGCGGCCATCGTACGAACCGAAGTCATACGGTGCAATCGCATTCTTGTTGTCGGCTTTGGCAGGAGCCTTTGCGGAAACTGTTTCTGACACAGAGTCCGAATGGCTGAATTCCGAAATGGCAGGCGGCTCAAAGTCGATTGCAAGGGTATCGCTGTTTAGCGCGTCCTGTTTTTGCTTCTCGATCGCCAGTTGTTTCTGCTTTGCCTCTGCCTGCGCTTCGGACAGGCCCGACGTACTGTGGGGAGCGTTGGGGCTGTCGCCATAGATGGCCGCGCGCTGCGCGGCGGTCATCTGCGGCGCTCCCGCTGATTCCGGCCCCGGCGTATCCTGCCCCTGCTGGAGTTCTGCGAGGGCCGCCGCAATTTCCTGCTGGTGCTGCCGCTCCTGCGCATCGTGCTGCGCCTGCAACTGTTGCTGTGACTCGAAGCTCGAAACCTGTTGCGCGTTGGGGGCCGTGGGACGCATCGGCAGCGCACTGGCAGGCGCGTTTCGCTTGTTGCCATGCAGCAGACTCGAAATGTTCGCAATGCCGATCAGAGCCATGATGACAACGAGCGCGATGACGACCGGCATACTCTTCCGCAGTGGGGGCTTCGACTCCCGCTGTTCGGGCACAGTGGCAGGGGTGTTCTCGTTGAGTTCCGGCATGGCTACCTCGTTTCCTCGGTGCGGTGAAAATCAACCTTCTGCTTGCCGATCTCCAGATAGCCGTTGTCGAGTTCCTTGGGGACGGTATAGAGGCCGTTCGAGAAATCAAAGTTGATGAGCGACGGCTTCTTGTCCTTCACCTCGTAGAGAGCTGGCGTTTCCTGAAACTTCCCGCGCAGATAGGTGAATTTGTCGTCGCGCCAGATTTCCTGAAGGCCAAGCTCCTTACCCTTCGATTTGTCCCAGATGTAATCAAAGTGCAGCGTGCCGGGATACTGGCTGCGATAGGACTCTTCCTTGCTCTGCTCGGCCTTCAGTGTGGCGGCCTGAGACGCCTGCGCTGCGGCCGCTTCTTGTTTCACTTTGTCCAGGTCGGCTGCGGGGACGAAGACAGGCAACTCGACCAGCTTGTCCTTCGCGGCCTTGTCGCTTGGCTCAATCAATATCTTCGAGTCGTAGTGGGCATCGTCATCGATGGAGATTTCGCGCAACTGCAAGGTGTATTCATTGCCGTGGTCAGAGACGATGTGAATGTCGGTCGTGCTGCCCGCAGTTCGTGGCTTCACGCTGATAAAGCGTGAGGCCACGTGTCCGCCGTCGAAGACCCAATCCACCGTGTCACCCGCGAAGACGTTGGCGACCTTCTCCTCTGCGGGCAGCACTATCAAGGTGGACTGCAACAGGCCGGCGCGGATCATCGGAGGGGTCTGGGCTTCGGAA
>DASUHZ010000085.1:0-7085 GCA_036273275.1 Bryocella sp. | reverse complement strand
CCGCGCGGCCTTGAGGGCGACTACCCGGCAAGCTACGACGACGAAGAGATCGCCTACACTCCGGCCTGGCAGGAAAAATTCACGGGCGTCGGCCGAAAGACCGTGGTGCAACTGGCTCGCGAATTTGCCCGTACGGCCGAGAAAACACATGGCAAGTGCACCATCATTATCGGTTCTGGCATCAATCACTGGTATCACAACAATCTGCACTACCGCTCCGGAATTTCAGCCCTGATTCTGTGTGGCTGTGTGGGTGTGAACGGCGGCGGGCTCAATCACTACACGGGCCAGGAAAAACTCACTCCCATGGCGTCCTGGAGCTCCATCGCGATGGCTCTCGATTGGATTCGTCCGCCGCGTTTGCAAAATGGCCCTTCATTCCACTACGTCCACAGCGATCAGTGGCGATATGAGAAGACGCACGCCGACTTTCATCCGCCAAGCGGCCGCTTCGCGCGCGAGCATTTCATGGATTTGCAACTTGATGCGGTGCGTATGGGCTGGCTTCCGTTCTACCCGCAATTCAACCGGAATCCGATCCAGCTTGTCCGCGACGCGGAAGAGGCCGGTGCGCACACTCCGTCAGAAATTGAGCGCTGGCTGGTGGAGCAGCTTCGCACCGGTAAAACGCGCTTCTCCCTCGAAGAACCCGATCTGCCCGAAAACTGGCCTCGTGTGTGGCTGATCTGGCGGGCCAATGCGCTCCATAGCAGCGCCAAGGGACACGAGTATTTCCTGCGCCACTATCTAGGCACGCACTCCAACGCGATCGCGGACGAAACCGCTCAGGAGTCCGTGAAGGAGATTCAATGGCGGGAAGGCGCGACGCAGGGCAAGATGGACCTGGTTGTCGATCTGAACTTCCGTATGGACACATCGGCGCTCTACTCCGATGTCATTCTGCCGTCGGCAAGCTGGTACGAGAAGAATGACCTCAACACCACCGATCTGCACTCCTACTTTCATCCCCTGGGTGCGGCGGTGCCCCCGTGCTGGGAATCGCGGAGCGACTGGGATATTTTTCGTGCTCTCGCGGAAAAGACCAGCGAACTGGCGCGCACTCACTTTCCAGGGCCTTTTCGAGACCTGGTCGCGACGCCGCTGCTGCACGACACTCCGGATGAGATTGCCCAGCCTGAGGTGCGCGATTGGACCAAAGGTGAATGCGAACCCGTGCCGGGCAAGACCATGCCCCACTTCTCGATCGTCGAGCGTGACTACGTCAACCTGGTGCATCGCTTCAATTCACTCGGCCCGGGGATCAAGGAACACGGAGTAGAAGACCGCGGCGTCGAGATGGATGTCGCGGACCTGTACGATGAGTTTGCAAAACTCGTCCCCTCCTATGAGTGGAATGGCCGCAAGTATCCCTCTCTAGTGGATGCTGTGCATGCAGCCGAGGCGGTGCTTTTCTTCGCCCCCGAATCTAACGGAGAGGTCGCCTATCGCGGATTCAAGGACCGGGAGCGTCAAATCGGGCTACCTCTGGCGGATCTTGCGGAGAGCCGTCGTAGCATCCGCTATAGTTTTGCTGACCTCGGCAATCAGCCTCGCCGTATTCTGACCAGCCCATGTTGGTCAGGCATCGTGAACGACGGCCGAGCCTACAGCGGCTTCGTCATGAATGTGGAGCGCCTGGTTCCCTGGCGCACGCTCACCGGACGCCAGCACTTGTACCAGGACCATGAAGCTTATCGCGCTTTCGGCGAATCGTGTCCTAACTTTAAGCCTCGCATCAGTCTCGAAGACACGTTCAATATTGTCAAGAGCAAGCCGGCAGGGAAGTCCATCACCCTGGCCTGCATCACGCCTCACGGAAAATGGCACATCCACTCCACCTACTACGACGATTTGCGGATGCTCACGCTTTCCCGCGGTGTCGAACCCTTCTGGCTGAACGACAAGGATGGCGCGGACATTGGCGTCCTGGACAACGATTGGGTGGAGGCTTACAACGATAATGGCGTGATCGTGACGCGCGCCGTAGTCAGCGCCCGGATACCGAGAGGAATTTGTATTTTTTACCATGCCCCGGAACGAACCATCTCCTTTCCTAAGTCTCCAGTCCGCAAAAACCGGCGCGGTGGTGGGACCAACAGCATCACCAGAATGCGACTGAAACCTGTGCTGATGGCCGGAGGCTACGCGCACAACTGTTATCGCTTCAACGATTACGGTCCGCCGGGCACAGATCGCGATACCTATGTGCTGGTTCATAAGCTGGAGGGCAAGCCCCAATGGGATTAAGAAGGAATAACGCATGAACATCCGCTCGCAGGTCTCGATGGTTTTCCATCTCGATAAGTGCATCGGATGCCATACGTGCAGCCTCGCCTGCAAGAACCTCTGGACCGATCGGCCTGGCACTGAGTACATGTGGTGGAACAATGTGGAGACCAAGCCAGGCACGGGCTATCCCACGCTGTACGAAGATCAGGAACAATATGACGGCGGCTGGGTGATCAAAGATGGCCAGCTTCGTCTGAAGCTAGGCAGTAAAAAGAGCGAGCTGATTAACATTGCCTACAATCCACGGCTGCCGACGCTCGATGACTACTATCATCCGTTCACCTACCGCTATAGCGACTTGATCGATGCGCCTTTGGGCGACGATCAGCCCGTGGCGCGCCCAATCTCAATGATCACGGGCGAGGACATGGACATCGAAGCTGGCCCGAACTGGGACGACGATCTGAGCGGATCGCCGATTTACGCGGCGAACGACCCGAATCTGAAGGCCTTGACCGAAGACGAGCGGCGGCGGTTCTTCGAACTCCAGCAATTGGTTTATTTCTACCTTCCGCGGATGTGCAATCACTGTCTGAATCCGAGCTGCGTCGCGGCGTGCCCGTCCGGAGCGATTTACAAGCGTGGAGAAGACGGTATCGTCCTGGTGAGTCAGGAAAAGTGCCAGGGCTGGCGCATGTGTGTCTCCGGCTGTCCATACAAGAAGGTGTATTTCAACTGGAACAGCGGCAAGGCGGAAAAATGCATCCTCTGCTATCCGCGCATGGAAATGGGCGAGACGCCCGCGTGTATGCACTCCTGCGTGGGAAAGATCCGCTACCTTGGGGTCGTTTTGTACGACGCCGATCGCATCGAGGAAACCGCTTCGAAGCCGGAGGCCGAACTGGTCGAAGCCCAACGGGATATGATTCTCGATCCGTTCGATGCCGAAGTGATTCGCAACGCTCTCAACAGCGGCATCGACCGGAAGATTGTGGAATCCGCTCAGAAATCGCCCATCTACAAGTACGTCAAGCAGTGGCGAATGGCACTGCCTCTTCATCCGGAATGGCGGACCTTGCCGATGCTGTTCTACATACCGCCGCTGTTGCCGGTAACAGCCACCTTGAACCAGCAGGGCTGCTACGAAATGGAGACAGACTTCTTCAGCTCACTGGAAAATGCCCGCCTCCCCATCCGCTATATAGCAAGTCTTTTTTCGGCTGGAGACGAAGAAGAAGTGATTGCGGTCTACCGCAAGCTGCTGGGCGTGCGAATCTACAAGCGCGCTCAAACCGTGGGCGACATTTCCATGGAAACAGCCCAACGGGCGCTCGATGAGGCGCACTTGACTCCCGAAGACGTGGAAGGCATTTACTACCTGACGGCGCTCGCGGGAGCCGATGAGCGTATGGTCGTTCCCCCATTTTTGCGGGAACAGGTCGTCGAACTCGGCATCGATACTCAGGCGTTTCAGGAAGAACGCGGTGCCGGCTTCCTGTACTGGCCGAAAAGAGGGTTGTGATGCCAATCTATGCGTTATTCGCCGACATTCTCGACTATCCGGAGCGGTCCATCGCAAAGTCCCTCGGCGATTGCATCGGCGAACTTATGCCAGCGATCCCGGAAGCGCTCGCACAACTGAAGAATTTCCAAAACGCGATTGCCGAAAACAGCCTCGGGCAACTCCAGGAGGTCTACACGAACGCCTTCGATCTGCGCCCCGATTGCACGCCAAATCTCGGATATCACTTGTTCGGCGATGACGGCAGGCGAGGCCTTTTTCTGGCGGAGCTGAAGGGCAGGATGGAGTCTCGCGGCATCCGGCTCGGTGTTGAACTGCCCGATCATATCTCTCTCTTGCTTCGATACCTAGACGCAGCGGATGAAGAGGAGCGCCTCCCCGTGATCGAGGACTGTTTGCTTCCCGCGGTTGCACGAATGGTCGAAGTTCTCAAGCCTAGTGGGAACCCCTATGAGCACGCGTTGAGTGCTCTCCTGAGTCTGATTCGCCATCAACACGAAGGATTCACGATGTCTGCCGAGACTGTGGAATCCCCGATCGCCCACGAACGTGCTATCGCGTTCAACATTCTGGAGTAGCTGGTTCAGTTCGCAGAGACTGGCATGGATACACTCTTTTTTATCGCATTTCCATATGTGGCGCTGATCCTGGCCATCGGGGTCGGCATTTATCGTTACTTTAGACACCCCTATACTTACTCGAGCCTCTCCTCGGAGATTCTGGAGAAGCGGAAACTATTCTGGGGGTCGGTGCCTTTCCACTATGGAATTACGCTGATTCTGCTGGCGCACCTGCTCGCAGCGCTGTTTCCGAGCGCGGCCGGGTGGCTTCTCGGAGGGCAGATCCGGCGTCTTGTGCTGGAACTGACCGGGATGGCTCTGGGCTTGTACGCGCTGTTCGGATTGATCGTTTTGATTATTCGTCGCCTCGCCCCGAAATCGCTGGTTCAGGCGACAACATCCTACATGGACGGCATCGTCCTATTCGTCCTTCTGGTTCAACTGGGAAGCGGCGTTGGCGTCGCGATCTTTAATCGTTGGGGCGGTTTGTGGTATCTGGATACGGCCGTTCCGTGGTTCTGGTCGCTGGCGTCCTTGCACCCAGACATGAGCACCGTGGCTGCCCTCCCGGCTTTACCCAAGCTGCATTTTGTGACCGGATTCGTCGTTATTCTTTTGTTCCCGTTCAGCCGCTTGGTCCATCTGGTCATGTTTCCGGTTCAATACCTCTGGCGTCCTTATCAAGTGGTGATCTGGAATCGTCGACCAGCTGGAACGAGCCCCTATTCGAAGGAGGTAAGCAGATGAGTGAGCATGCAGCCATACAGGGCTGTAAAGAAACCGGCCGCCGGCGATTCTTAACCCGTCTCAGCATCATTCTAGGCTCCCTCTGCGCTGCCCTCGTCGCTATCCCGAGCATCGGGTTCCTGCTGGGACTCCGGAAATCACCGCGAGTCTGGCGAACCGTGGGTAAACTTGATGATTTCAAGATCGGGTCCACCGTCAATGTGTCCTTCGAGGATACGTCGCCCCTTCCTTGGTCCGGAGTGACCGCCCAAACAGCCGCCTGGCTTCGCCGCGAGAACGATCAGCAGTTTATCGCATTCTCGATGATTTGCACGCATCTCGGCTGCCCCGTCCGCTGGCTGGCCGATGCCGACCTGTTCATGTGCCCATGTCATGGCGGCGTTTTCTATGGCGACGGCCGCGTAGCTTCCGGACCTCCGCCGAAACCGCTGAACCAATATCCGGTACGTGTCTTCGAAGGCCAGGTTCAAATTCTGACGGGTCCCGCTCCCATTATCTAGAGAGACCAGAAGGAAACGGCATGCGATTTCTCAAGCGGGTGTGGATCTGGTTCGACGACGTGACTGGCATCTCCGCTGCGATGACGCCGCTGTTGGAACATCCCGTTCCCAAGGCCCGTAAGTCCGCTTGGCTTTACGTGTTGGGCAGCGCGACGCTGGTCGCTTTCCTCATTCAGATCGTCACAGGTATCGCGCTCGCGAGCGGATACGTCGCCTCCGCCGGACAAGCGTACGATACGCTGAAGTTTATTTCAGGCACCGACTTCGGGCGGATCGTGCGAGGCATCCATGCGTTCGGCGCCTCCGCCATGATCATCCTGATCGGCTTGCACGCGATTCGCGTCTACGTGATGGCTGCATACAAGTACCCGCGGCAGATGAACTGGCTGACCGGCGCTGCTCTGTTGATGCTCACGCTATTGATGGCGTTTACGGGCCAACTGCTGCGGTGGGATCAGACAGGCTTCTGGTCGGTCATGATCGCGGCCGCACAGGCCGGGAAAATGCCAATCATCGGCAACTGGATGGGACACTTCATCATGGCGGGCGACACGGTGGGCGGGGCCACCTTGAGCCGCTTCTTCGCGGCCCATGTCTTTTTCATTCCAGCTCTCATTTTTCTTTTCGTGGGATTCCATCTGTATCTCGTCCTGCATAACGGAATCTCAGAACCACCCGAGGCTGGCCGCCCGGTGGATCCGAAAACCTATCGCTCATGGTATCGCGCGTTGCTGGCTCGGGACGGAGAGCCGTTTTGGCCAGATGCCGCCTGGCGCGATGTAGTCTTCGCATTCCTGTTGGTTGTCGCAGTCGTCGCACTCGCAGTGATCGTTGGTCCTCCAGAATTGGGAAAACCGCCGGACCCTACCATCGTCGAAGCCTCTCCACGGCCCGAATGGTATTTTTTGTGGTACTTTGCCGTGCTCTCCTTGATCCCAAAGTGGTCTGAAGACTGGGTCATCATTCTCGGTCCGGCTCTGTTCATTGCAACCCTAATCCTCCTGCCGCTGGTGGCCGGCAAAGGCGAGCGCAGCCCCATTCGGCGCCCGTGGTCGTTTGTCATCGTGGCATTTATCATCTTCATGATTGCGTACTACGGAGCCGTTGGAAAAATTGCGCCATGGTCGCCTCGAATGGACGCGTCGCCGCTGTCTGTACAAGTGGTGGGTTTGGGCAGCGGACTAGTCGCCGACGGTGCGAAAGTGTTTCACGACAAGGGATGTGAGTATTGCCATCTGGTATCCGGGTATGGCGGTATCCGCGGGCCCGACCTAACCTACGCGGGCGATACCATGACACCGGCGCAGATGACCACACGGATCTATAGCGGCGGGACCAATATGCCATCCTACAATGGCAATCTGACTCCGGACCAGTTATCCGCGCTGCTTGCGTTTCTCAGCTCCCGCCACCGCCAACCGGTGTTGCCGATACCGGACAACCACTGAAAGCAACGGAATTATGGATACGGACTTAAGCCAATCGCCGGACATATGGAGCGGCAAACCGCTGGTCAGCCTGATGGAT
>DASUHZ010000084.1:0-2388 GCA_036273275.1 Bryocella sp. | reverse complement strand
CGCGGCGCGGATACAGTGGTGCGCGATATTATCCGTACCGCGGTGGCGCATGTCTTCGATCTTTATTTCGCGGAGACGAACACGCAGCAGATCGAGCAGTGGTTCAACCTCGGCGGTACCGTCGAGCTCAACGACAAGCAGCCCTCGACTGCCGTGCTCAAGTCACTGAAAGAGATCCAGGGCCTCTTCGACAAGCTCCCCCCGCTCAAGCTGCCGAAGCAGCCAGAGCCCGAGCTCGCCGTCTCCGCGGCCGAGTTCCTGCTCGAAGGCATGACCGCTCACAAGCGCATCTCCCGCACCGATGGCCGCACTTTCTCGGCCGGTGAGAAGCGCAAGCGCATCGAAGACGCCGCCAACCTCGGCGAGCGCATGCGCGAACGCGAGCGCGAAGCCTTCAACCGCACCCGCCGCGGCTTCAACTAAAGCCGTAGCAAAATCGACAAGCGCATTGCCCATGCACTCGCGTAAGATTTTCTCGTCCCCATGACGACGAAAATCCTCGCGCTCTCGGCCCTCATCCTTGCCGTTCCCCTTCTTTCCTTCCATGCTCTAGCCCAGAAGATCTCCAACCCCGCCGCCTCCGTGCTCGACGTCCAGGCGCGCCAGGCGTTCCTCAAGTCCACCGATAACAGCCTGATCCGGGCTGCGATCGCGCACCTCGGCTCGTGCACGTCGACGGCGCTCGTTCCAGCCCCCATCGGCCCTATGCAGATCCCGCATCACTACATGCACGGATCGAACGGCCCCATCAACCCCGCCGAAGGCGAAGCCACCCGCACCTATGCGGCGTTCGAGCACCGCATCACCTCCGGCATGAACCGCTGGGTCGCCACCGGCAACCAGGCCGAGGCCCAATGCGCGCTCTCGCAACTCGACGCGTGGGCGCAGGCCGGCGCACTCACCAACTACGACACCAAGGCTTATTCACAGTCCTGGTACCAGGCGGAGTGGACGCTCTGCTCCGCCGGTGTCACCGCGTCCGTGCTCCAACAGGACCCGCTCCTCGATGGCGCACAGCAGGAGCGTGTCGCGCACTGGCTCAACCGCGCCGCGCACCAGCTCATCTCCTATGAGAAGCCCGACCAGTTCGGCAACAATCACCACTACTGGCGCGCGCTCGCCTCTACCTCCATCGGCGTGCTCTCGAATGACAACGACCTCTTCCGCTTCGGCGTCAACGTGTTCAAGCAAGCCGTCAGCCAGGAAGACGAGAACGGAGCCTTCCCGCTCGAAATGGCGCGCCACGAAAACGCCATCCACTATCAGTCCTTCGCTCTGCAGCCGCTCATCATGATTGCGGAATTCGCCGAGCGCCAGCAAGTCGACCTCTACGCCGTCACCGATCACGGCCGCACCATCCGCAACGCCGTCGTCTTCCTTGGTCAGGCAATCGCCGATCCCGCGACCGTGAAGCAGTACACCAGCGACGAGCAGAAGACCAACTTCAGCGCCGGCGACATCGCGGAGCTTGACTTCTATCTGGCGCGCTTCGGTCCCGCTGGCCTCTCGCCGTCGCTCACCAATCTGCTCAGCCATCCGGCCGCTGCAACACGCATTGGCGGCAGTGCTACGGTTCTCGCAGCGAAGTGATTCCCGCACAATCCTAAATAGAAGCGGCGCGGAAGATAGGACATCATCTTCTGCGCCGCTCTTTGAGCCCGCGATGCTACTGCGGGCTGGCTTGCACAGCCGCGGTCTCGCACCGCGCACTGGCGATATCGTCGATTACTAACCAGAATTCAATAAAGCCTATCTCTTATCGCTGCTGCCGGAGCCCTTGGAGCTGCCGCTCTGCGATCCTTGCGAGCCCTGCGATCCTTGTGAGCCCGATTGTTTACCCGACTGTTGAGAGGTTGAGCTGCCCATACCTGACTGGGTGCGGTTCGGATCCTGGTTGCTGCCCTTGTTCTTCTGCTGCTCCATGTTCCGATCGTTTCTCTCCATATTTCTACTCCTCTTCAGCTTCCATGCGGCCTCATCGCCGCCACTAGTAGGACATCACCTCCGATAGTCGCGTTGCCCGCATTTTTATTGAGTATTTTCATCAAAAAGCGATGCTCGAAACGTTCGCTTCTAAGCCTCGCTGCTTCACCGTCAGCCGCGAATTCTTGCGGCAAATTTTCTCAAGCGCCGCCCTGATGTTGCAGTTACGAACCTTAGCTCGCGTATCCTTTTCCCGTGCCCGAGCTCCCGGACATCACGGCATACCTAACCGCGCTCGCGCCGCGCGTCGTTGGCCAGCCGCTCGAGCAGCTCCGCATCGCCAGCCCACTTCTTCTCCGTACAGCCGTGCCGCCGATTCAATCCGTAGAAGGCAAAATAGTTCGAAGCTTTCGTCGTCTAGGCAAGCGGATTGTCTTCGTGTTTGATCCCGTGAACAGCGCTGAA